>CAZDYD010000030.1:0-28905 GCA_964509715.1 uncultured Chitinophagales bacterium | reverse complement strand
GGCTAATTGGTTCAGAACCTGGCCTACTTTAATCCAAAAAACTATTTCAATTTTTGATCATAGCGTAAACTTTATGAAAACTGTCGTCACATTTGGGGAAATCATGTTGCGTTTATCAACCCCGGGTCACCTGAGATTTTCTCAGGCAAACTCATTTGATATCATGTATGGAGGTGGAGAATCTAACGTTGCAATATCATTGGCCAACTTTGGTATACCAACACAGTTTGTAACCGTTCTGCCCGAAAACGATTTGGGAGAATGCGCCGTAATGGAATTGCGAAAACGCAACGTTGGAACCAGATATATCCGGCGTGATGGTGAACGAATCGGAATATACTTTCTTGAAACAGGGGCTGTATCACGAGGAAGCAAAGTGATTTATGATCGTTGCAATACGCCAATTTCAGAATTACAGAAGGGGCAGATAGATTGGGAAGCGGTATTTGATGGAGTTGGCTGGTTTCATTGGACCGGTATCACTCCTGCTCTATCACAAGGTGCAGCTGATGTTTGTTATGAAGCGATCCAAATGGCCAATAAACTCGGAATAACTGTCTCAACAGATTTGAATTACCGAGCAAAATTATGGAATTATGGAAAGAAACCAATTGAGATCATGCCCAAACTAGTCGAAGGATGTGATATTATTTTGGGTAATGAAGAAGATGCTGAAAAACACTTCGGCATTCATCCAACGGAAGTTGATGTCACCCGGGGACATTCTGTCGAAGCGGATGCATACAAGGAGGTTTGCCAAAAACTGAAAGCCAGGTTTCCAAAAGCGAAAAAAATCATAACCACCCTCAGAGGATCTATCAATGCATCACACAACACCTGGAGTGGATTATTGTTCAATGGAACCCAGTTCTATACTTCGCCGACTTATGATATAACGCATATAGTTGACCGTGTTGGAGGAGGGGATTCCTTCATGGCCGGACTGATATACGGTCTTTTAACCTATCAGAATGATGATCAAAAAGCTTTAAATTTCGCTGTAGCAGCATCATGTCTCAAACACACCATCTTCGGTGATGCCAATCTCGTAACAGTAGATGAAGTCAAAAAGTTAATGAACGGTGATAGCTCGGGACGTGTATCAAGGTAGAAAACAAACTGTACGTAATATTTTCATCACATTATGGCAAAATTTAGTCGCATTCAGGTCATTCAGAAAATCCATGATACCGGTTTGGTACCGTTGTTTTACAATGATGATGCAACGTTAAGCACCGAGATCATGCAGGCTTGCTACAACGGAGGCGCACGTCTGCTTGAATTCACCCATCGCGGGGATTCGGCGTCTGATGTATTCAAGGATTTGGTAAAATATGCCAGAAAACATTTACCGGAACTGGCAATCGGTATCGGTTCACTTACTGATGCAGGTCAGGCATCGGCATACATGTCAATGGGTGCCGATTTTGTGGTGACTCCATTACTGAGAGAAGATATCTCAATCGTTTGCAATCAAAAAAAAGTCCTTTGGATGTCGGGTTGTGCAACATTAACAGAAATCGCACGAGCAGAGGAATTGGGTGCAGAAATCATCAAACTATTCCCGGGAAGTCAAACGGGCCCCGGATTCGTAAAGGCAATCTTAGGTCCGCAACCCTGGACAAGTATCATGCCCACTGGAGGAGTAACTTGCGAGGAATCCAATCTAAAAGCCTGGTTTGACTCTGGTGTCGTGGCTGTCGGAATCGGATCTGAACTGATATCAAAACAGGCTATGGCTAATAGGGATATGCTACATATTGAAAAAGCAACAAGAGACGTACTGTCAATTATCGACCGGCTTAAGGGATGATGATATCACTACACTGGTGAAATTCAGCAATCACAATCGTCGGTCCACTGTTTTGGCCATATCTTCATACCAATTACCAAACGAGTCGTCAGCGATCCTGTTTCTAATCTCTTGCATCAGCCACAAGTAGAACATAAGATTATGAACCGAAGCCAATTGCATTCCGAGTAACTCTCCACATTTAAAGAGGTGGTGCATATAAGCCAACGAGTGGTTTTGACATAAATCTGATGCAAAACCCGAGTCGGCAGAATCGAAACAATCTCTCCACTTCGAATTTCTAAGATTAATTTTACCATTACGGGTAAAGATCATACCGTTTCGTGCATTTCTGGTAGGCATAACACAATCGAACATGTCTATACCGAGAGCAACATTGCGAAGTAAGTTAGCCGGTGTGCCGACACCCATCAAATACCTTGGCTTGTTTTCAGGTAGGATGTCTGTGACCAGGTTTGTCATTTCATACATCAAATCCGTTGGTTCGCCGACACTAAGTCCACCAATGGCATTACCATCAAAATCAAGATCCGCTATGGCATGCGCCGATTCGGCTCGAAGCTCCGGATACACACTACCCTGAACAATTCCGAAGAGGTGCTGTTTGTGTCCATAAAGTGGGTCGGTGGCATTCAGTTCCTGTTTACATCGCTTTGCCCATCGGTGGGTAAGATGCATGGAATTTCTGGCATAGGATTCATCACAAGGATATGGTGGGCATTCATCCAGAACCATCATGATGTCGGAGCCAAGTACTCGCTGGGTCCCGATCACATTTTCAGGAGTGAACATATGTTTGGAGCCATCGATATGACTCTTGAATGTGGCGCCCTTTTCTTCAAGCTTTCGGTTCTCCGACAATGAAAAAACCTGGTAACCACCAGAATCGGTCAAAATCGGGCGGTCCCAGTTCATAAATTTATGTAATCCGCCGGCCTGCAACATAATGTCATTCCCTGGACGTAAGTACAAATGGTATGTATTGCCAAGAATGATTTGTGCATTAATTTTTTCCTTCAACTCCTGAGGATAGACCGCTTTAACGGTAGCCACTGTACCTACGGGCATGAAAATCGGAGTTTCGATGGTACCATGTTCGGTTACAACTGTGCCCAGACGTGCTTTAGTGTTAGATGATTTCTTGAGTAACGTGTACAAACTGATGTTCCTGTTAAATAAATAGCGATATTACCAGGCATAAATAAGGTATCTGAAATTATAATATTGCAACAATAAGCCTTAAATTTAGCGCCTGGGAAGTTTTTAAAATTGGATGGTATAATATACGTGGATTCGTTCAAGAACATTGTAACAACATTTTTAGCCGATTGTATCGCACTGATCGGATCATGGTATCTGTTTTATTTCTTGCGATTCGAACTCGGTATCATGCCCGCTGAAAGCTCTCCGGGTCCTGCAGAACTATTTGTACCAGCCGTTGTGATCGCTGTTTTTTGGCTGGTGATATTCGCCATTTTTGGCATGTACAACAAACTGTACCTGACTTCCCGTTTTGATGAAATCCTGAGAGTAGGGAAATTTACACTACTCGGTACTTTGGTACTGTTCTTCGTGTTGTTCATTGACAACCTTGGGTGGAATCCTGAGAATATCAATTACGCCAAATCATATACTCTAACATATTGGTTGGTGGTATTTGCGAGTGTGGCTTTACTCAGAGTATTGGTGCTGACGGCTGAAATCCATCAGGTCAAGCGTAGTGGTAAGGGCCTTCATGTGGCACTGATCATTGGGACAGGTGAAACGGCCCGTGATATTCGTGCCAATCTTCAACGAAACAAGACCTCGGGTATGAATGTCATAGGATTTGTGACAGAAAACGGTAAAAAGAAAGTGCCCAAAGAAATTGATGGAGTGCCCGTGATAGGTCATCTCGATCAGATTCGTGATATCATACTCCAGTACAAAGTTAAAGATGTAATCGTTGCTCTTGAACATGAAGACACCGAAAAACTGATCCGCATCGTTGACGATATCGATATTACGGATGTCTCAGTAAAAATAGTTCCTGGTTTCATACATCTTATCTCCGGGTTGAACCGAACCAACCAGATATTCGGACTCCCCCTGATTGAAGTGATGCCCGATCCGATGCCATCATGGGAAAAATTCACCAAACGATTATTCGACATCGTGATATCACTGATCATTTTGATACTCACACTACCATTGTTCGTTATACTTGTGTTTATCGTCAGACTAACCTCCAGTGGGCCGGCCGTATTCAAACAGGAACGTGTGGGACTCTACGGCAATCCGTTTACAATGTACAAGTTCAGAACAATGTATCAGGATGCCGAAACAAGAAGTGGTCCGGTATGGGCCAAAGAGAACGATCCACGCATCACTCCTGTGGGTTATTGGCTGAGAAAACTTCGACTCGATGAAATCCCCCAGCTGTTCAATGTACTTAAAGGTGATATGAGTTTGGTTGGACCAAGACCGGAACGGCAATTTTTTGTGGACCAGTTCAAGAAGGAAATCCCACTGTATACCCGCCGATTACGAGTGCGTCCCGGAATTACCGGTTGGGCCCAGGTAAAATGGAAATACGACGAATCGATCGAAGACGTTAAAGAAAAAACAAAATACGATCTGTTCTACGTAGAGAACATGTCGCTGAGAATGGATTTCAAAATCCTGATCAATACGATATTCACTGTCATTGCCGGAAAAGGGCAATAAGCCGTATCCTGATGAAATCTGATACTTTAATTATTATTCCGACTTACAACGAGAAGTCCAACATAGCCAAAATGATCCCAACTCTTATGGGATTAGCCTCATTGCAAGTGGATGTACTCGTGGTTGACGATGGTTCACCTGACGGAACAGCTGATGTTGTAAAACACATGCAACATGAATACGATGGTCGAGTGCATCTGCTCCAGCGTCCGGGTAAACTTGGACTTGGAACCGCATATGTAGAGGGATTCAAATTTGCCCTTACCAGGCACTATACCTATATATGTGAGATGGATGCCGATTTTTCACATGACCCAAAAGATGTACCTCGATTAGTCAAAATGGTGAGATCGGGGGAGGCAGATCTTGCCATAGGTTCCAGATACAATGAAGGAATCAGCATCATAAACTGGCCATTATCCCGGCTTATTTTGTCATATACAGCCAATGTCTATGCGCGTACCATAACAGGGATGAAGGTCTTTGATACCACTGCCGGCTTCAAATGTTTTCATCGTAATGTGTTGGAATCTCTCGATCTGGACCGTATAAAATCAAACGGATATTCGTTTCAGATTGAAATGCACTTCCGGGCATTCAAAAAAGGTTTCAGGATACAGGAGGTTTCTGTAATATTCAGAGAGCGTATTGAAGGGGTGTCCAAAATGTCGAAGGCCATTGTTTGGGAAGCGATCTGGATGGTCTGGGCGCTCAAACTCAGAAGTTGGCTCGGGCGTTTGTAGTCAAAATTCGTATATTGAAGGTCCCAATTTATTAACCAATTGTAGCAGGATGAATTACCTGGACTTTGAAAAACCAATACTGGATCTCGAAAAAAAGATCGAAGAACTCAAACAGATATCCATTGGTGGGAATGATATACTCACTCCGGAAATCGAACGATTGCAGCTTCGTCTGGAAGAACTGCGTGTCAGTATTTTCAAAAATCTGACCCGATGGCAACGGGTCCAGTTAGCGCGACATCCCGATCGACCATATACTCTCGATTATATCGACAAGTTTGTCGAACATTTTATGGAACTACATGGCGACCGATATTTCGGTGATGATAAAGCCATTGTAGGAGGTCTCGGGACTATTGACAATCAATCGGTTATGATTATTGGTCAACAAAAAGGACGCGATACTAAGACCCGTCAGTACCGAAATTTCGGTATGCCTGCGCCTGAGGGGTACAGAAAAGCACTTCGACTGATGAAGTTGGCCGAAAAATTCAACATTCCAGTTATCACCTTACTTGATACTCCGGGAGCCTTTCCCGGGCTCGAAGCCGAGGAGCGTGGACAGGCCGAAGCCATCGCCCGCAATCTCAGGGAAATGGCCGTATTAAAAGTCCCCATCGTTACCGTGGTCATTGGGGAAGGCGCCAGTGGTGGAGCATTGGGTATCGGGATGGGCAATGAAGTTTACATGATGGAAAACACGTGGTATTCAGTGATATCACCTGAGTCCTGTTCATCCATTCTTTGGAAAACATGGGATTTCAAGGAACAGGCCGCCAATGCACTCAAACTTACCGCACAGGACTTGCTCGAACTTGGAATCATCGACGGCATCATACCTGAACCCATTGGTGGCGCTCACAGGGATTATGCAACATCAGCGACCTCCTTAAAATCGCAAATTGTTGAATCACTCAACAGACTTGGAAAATTGAGTTCAGATGAGCTGATTGACCAACGCATTGAGAAGTATAGCAAAATGGGTCAGTGGATTGACACGACAGCAACGGTTTGATCCAATGATGATACCCGACAAAGAACCATTGGTCAGGTATTTTCATCAGTTACGAAGCCGCTATGGTGAAACTGATAAAATGGGTTATGTATACTACGGTAGGTATTTAGAGTACTTTGAAACGGCACGGACGGAAATGATCCGCAGTTTTGGTCTCTCTTATCGTGAACTTGAAGAGCATGGAATCATGTTGCCTGTGATCCACTCCGAAATCGTGTACAAGGAACCGATTTTTTATGATGAACTCATGGAAATTGAAGTACTTGTGTTCGATGTTCCATCCGTGCGTTTGGATACATTTTATCGCATATGGACGGCCGATCGTTCGCGAATGCATACACTTGGCCGGGTCACATTAGTATTCACCGATCTGAATACACGACGTCCGATCAGGTGTCCCAAAAATTTCATTGATGCTATGATGAACACCTCCCATTGATTTTTAGGTTCAAAAAATGAATAAAGAAGACCTGGAAGAACTTAGTAAGATCATTGAGCTGGCACTTTCCGAAGATATCCGGTCAGGTGATATCACTACACAGGCGGTATACAAAGGAAATGAAGAAGGGCGTGCGAGATTTATAGCAAAACAGGATGGCGTATTGGCTGGAGTTCGGGTTGCCGAGTTGGTCGCCACCACGCTTGATCCCGGTTTGAAATTTAATGCATTGATGCAAGATGGGGCAAGAATCCAACATGGTGACGTGATTGCCACTATTGAGGGCTCAGCCGGAACCATCCTCTCAGCCGAACGGACCATGTTGAATTTTATGCAACGGATGAGTGGGATTGCAACTCAAGTACGTCGCTACATGGATATTATATCCAACACCAAAGCGGTCGTACTTGATACCCGCAAAACGGTCCCCGGGAATCGTATAATTGACAAATGGGCGGTTTCAATCGGAGGAGGTCAGAATCACAGACACGGACTTTACGACCGGTATCTCATCAAGGAAAATCACATCCGTGTTGCCGGAAGCATCGAAAAAGCGATCCAATCGTGTGTTGATCACAGAAACGCGTCAGAAAACGCCCCACGTGAAATTGAAATAGAAGTCACTAATCTTGATGAATTTGTTCTTGCATCATCTTTTGAAGCGGTAACATATATCATGTTGGATAATATGAGCCCAGAAATGATGTATGAGGCAGTCAAGCTGAACAATGGGCACAAAGTACTTGAGGCTTCAGGCAATGTTTCAGAAGAAACTATCTTGTCTATTGCCGAAACCGGAGTGGATCAGATATCCATCGGTGCGATCACGCACTCGGTCAAAGCAGTGGATATTTCGCTTCTGTTCGACCACTAAGGAGCAGTTTTGGCTAACCAACTATCCGATTACAAGGATCCCCTTTACCTGATCGTTCTAACTATCAGTGTGTTGGTCGTTATTGTGGCAACCGGTCCGGGACTATATGCCGAAATATCTTTAGGAGAATGGTATATGAGTTGGCAAAAACAGGTATTTGATATGTTATGTCATCAGCAAACGAACCGATCGATACACCTCAGCGGGGTACCTATGGCTGTCTGCAGTCGATGCTTTGGAATTTATGCATCCTTTGCCCTAACCCTGTTGTTCATCCCCCTGATACCACAATCAGATTTTCGAAACAAATGGATCATACCTCTCGTATTGATGGCGGTAACCATTAACGTCGTCGATTCTGTTGCTTATGCATTTCATATTTGGGAAAATACTTTAACATCCCGATTTTTAACCGGATGTTCCATTGGGACATTCGCTGCCTTATTGCTCGGAACAGAACGCCCAAAACAAACCAAGGAGCTAATCAAACATGGAACAAAATAATCCTTTCATTTCGTCTGCACTCATCGTGGGGTTTATCATTGCGATAATCAGTAGTGCTGCATCCCTATTCTTGAGTTATTCCGTTATCGGAAGTGAACCTGGTACAAGTACCATGATCATGATGTCGGCTGTCGGACTTGTATCATGCCTTATTGGTATTTTTGCAGGTATGTTTGCAGTACGTCACCATGTGAAAATGTTCAATCAACCATTGGCAATGGGTAGAGGTGCTGTTATCGGCCTTACCGCCGGTGCATTCGTTGCTATCTTTGCAACGGCCATCAGCCTCCTCTGGATGCTTATCGATCCGGCTTTCACAGATAAACTCATGGAAGCAATGGTAAGAAGCATGGAATCAATTCCAGGTGCTGAAGCCCAGGTCGACGCCATTTACGAGCAATTTCAAAGTGCTAAAACGTTTGCCGGACAAGCGAAGTCACTCGGAATTAATTTATTGGTGATGGGTGCATTGAATGCAATTACCGGTATATTAGGTGTTAAATTTTTCGCACCTAAACCTGCCGATACTGACGCATTATAATACATGCAAATATCCGATCAACCGCACACGCCTTTAACAACCAATAACCAGCCCTGGGCAGACCGAAACGGTTTTCCCGGCTGGGTTATGGGTCTGGGATGGGCCATTGGCTCATTCGCTCTATTTCAGATCGTAGCTGGAATACTTGCTGTCGTAATCCTTATCTCGACAGGTCGCCTGACTCTTGAAAATTTCAATGAAAATGCACTTTTTGAGAACCTGGATGTCCTTTTTATCAGTAATTCTATTGGTCAGATCCTCTTTCTGGGTATCCTTACCATTGTAATCACAAAGCTATCTGCCCGCCCCGGACAGATCAGTGGATTTCTTAGATTGAAATCAGATTCTGCAACGATGAAAAATGTTGGGCTCGCTTTCATCTTATTGCTGGCGATTCAACCATTGATTTACTTTTTCTCCTGGCTCAATCTGCAGTTCCCATTCAGTGAAAGCTACCTCGCATTCGAATCAGCTCAGCTAAAAATTCTGGAAAATTACCTCACCGGCGATCACGTCCTCTTACTTACGCTCTTTCATATCGCCGTAGTGCCAGCGTTCTGTGAAGAAGTTCTGTTCAGAGGATACATACTCCGCAATTTTGAACGATCCATGTTGCCAATAACGGCTATTATCCTTTCCGGGCTCATATTCGGACTATTTCACGTCAGGCTTACACAAGTCATTCCTTTGGCCCTTCTCGGAATGTTACTGGCATGGATGACAATCCGTACAGGTAGTCTATGGCCGGCAATTATGGCACATTTTGTGAACAATGCCGGAAGTACGCTATTTGCAACCTACTTCCCTGAAATCGCATTAGACGAATCACTCAAAGGCACCATGCCACCTTTATATCTGGTTGGATTGAGTATCATCGTTACTTATTTTATTATACAGGCATTCCAAAGAATCAACGCGCAATCAGATGAGGGGGCTACCTATGTTCAACGACCCGAAAGCGGATAACATTGACGGATGGGTTTGTGTTTATGAAACCGGAACCGAGTATGATGCTCAAATGGTCAAAAGCTATTTTGCCGACCAGGATATTCATAGTCAGATTCTGTCAAAGAGGGATTCGGCCTACAATATGAATATCGGACAAATGTCGATGGTTTATTTGTATGTGCCTTCCGAACTGGAAGCACAGGCACTCAAAGCCCTGGACGATTGGAAAAATGGGATACTCAATATCGACGACGAACCCACTGACGGAGGCTGATTTTGAGTGAACTTGCGAAAAGAGTCGCAGTTGCTGCTATTGCAGCACCCCTGTTTATTGCCATTATTTGGGTTGGTGGCTACTTTTTTATTGGGTTCATGCTGCTCGTCGGATTATTGATCCAACGAGAAATGATCCGGCTCATGGATCTGCAAGGATTTCGTCCAAATGCCACAGTTGCATACATTTCAATGGTCATACTGTCTGCAGGAGTTGTATTTCAGGAATACCTTGCGGCATCATTCATTGGAGCTGCAGTAATTCAAATTATTGCCGATACGCTCGACAATCGGCGCCGTGAGATGTACCGAACCATGAGTACCTTCTACTGCACGATTTATCCCGCCCTTGGGGTACTCAGTTTCATGGCACTACGCATGTCTGGTTACACCGAATCCGCCGGATTTGCGTATCTGCTGGTATTGTTATTTATGATCTGGGGAAATGACTCATTAGCTTTTTTTGTCGGCAAAAATTTCGGCAAAAGACTCATGGCACCTGCACTCAGTCCGAAGAAAACCTGGGAAGGTTTCGTAGGTGGGTTTGCCGGATCAGCGCTCGGACTCTGGGTAGCCATAGAACTCGCACCTGATGGATATCTGTCCTTCAATACCTTCTGGCCACTGATTATTATCATCAGTCTTGTCGGACCTGTCGGAGATCTTGCAGCAAGCAAACTCAAACGAGCTGCCGGGGTCAAAGACACATCAAATCTCATCCCCGGACATGGAGGGGTATTGGATCGTTTTGACTCACTTTTGTTATCTGCTCCTGTATTGTTTTTATACGTTCGATATTTCATTTAAAAAACCTGTTTATCATCACTATGTTCACGTTCAAACTTGGTTGTAAACCACTTAATCTAACATTACGTCATACATTCACCATCTCAAGGTGGTCCCGTGATATCGCCGCAAATGTATTGGTCGAGTTGGATGCCGATGGCATCACAGGTTTTGGAGAAGCCGCCCCCAATGCCCGATATAATGAATCTCAGGAATCATGTATGGCATGGTTAAATCGATTTGACCTTTCAGCACTGAAAAATCCATTTGATGTCGAAGCTGTCATTCAGGCGATGGATGCCACTGGACCCGGAGAATACGCCGCCAGGGTGGCCCTCGAAATGGCTCTTTATGATTGGATTGGAAAAAAACTGCAAATTCCCTTGTATGATCTATGGAACGCGCCATCCAGATTTGGTCCCCAAACATGTTTCACCGTAGGGATTGATGCCACTGAAAAACTTCCGGCAAGAGTTTTGGAAGCCGATAAATATCCAGTTCTAAAGATTAAACTTGGAACCGACAGGGATGAAGAAATCATCAATACAATCCGAACGGTAACCGACAAACCCCTGTGGGTTGATGCCAACGAAGGATGGAAAACACTGGATCGAGCAAAGCAAATGGTTAGTTTTCTGGCCGACAAGAATGTACACATGATCGAACAACCGATGCCATCGAGTATGAAAATGGAACTTTCGGAGCTAAAAAGAAATTCTCCTATTATAACCATGGCCGATGAAAGCTTCACTGGACGAGAGTCTGTACAAGAACTGGCATCCTGTTTTCATGGAATCAATATTAAGCTCATGAAAACAGGATCCATCCGTAGAGCCATGCAAATAATTCACGCGGGTAGAAATGCGGGACTGAACATTATGATCGGTTGTATGATCGAGAGTTCTTTGGCGAATACGGCAGCAGCTCTTGTGAGTCTTTGGTGCGATTATGCCGACCTCGACGGACATCTCCTGATATCGGATGACCCTTTTACTGGGCTCAAATTTGATGATTCCCTTAAAGTCTATCTACCCGATAAACCCGGACTCGGCGTTGATTGGAGATAAAAAATGAAAGTACTTCTTACAGGCGGAACAGGATTCATTGGTTCTTATCTCACACAGGCGCTTTTAAAGCGTGGTGACGAAATCGTGATCGTATCCAGACGTAGAAGACTTGATGATGGTAACGGCATCACTCATGTTGTATGGGATGACAACCTTGCAGAAATTATTTCAACATGTGATGCCGTCATTAACCTTGCCGGTAGTAATCTATTCGATCAACGATGGACCGAGAGTGTCAGAAAAACCATACTAAAAAGCAGAATTGACGCTACATCTACCATTGTAAAGGCTATCCAAAGCGCATCTAAAAAACCAAAGGTACTCATATCTGGTTCTGCAACGGGCTATTATGGTACACGTGGGTCGGACATACTCACCGAAGAACAACCAAGTGGACAAGATTTTCTTGCCAAAGTATGTGTAGCCTGGGAAACTGAAGCAAAAAAACTTAACGTAGCAGGTGTCCGTCTTGTGATCGCTCGAATAGGTATTGTCCAACAGAAGGACGATGGTGCCCTACAGAAAATGTTACTACCGTTCAAGTTATATGGTGGCGGTCCTCTCGGTAATGGTTCACAGTACTATCCTTGGATCCACATGGATGATTTAATCGGAGGTCTGCTTTTCGCGATCGATACCCCATCAATTGAAGGTCCGATCAATTTATCTGCGCCAAATCCCGTCACGATGGATGAGTTTGCAAAGACACTTGGTGAGGTCATGAAACGTCCCTCCTGGTTCAGAGTACCTTCATTTGCACTCAAAATTGCAGTAGGTGATGCTTCAGAGGCGATAACAGCCAGCATGCGTGCCATGCCCGACAAATTGATAAAAGCCGGATACAAGTTTCGTTATACAGATGTAAAACCAGCTCTGAAATCAATTTTAGATCACTGATTATACATTTGCCTCATATGCCCGGCTAAAGTTTCAAATGCACACTTTAAGGTATCCATTTGAAAGGTCACATTGCTTTGAGACCTACCTGTTTATCGTCCAGCTTCTGAGCCCCTCACTTGTACCAGCGATTAATTCGAACCTACCGTTTCCATTGATGTCCGAAAATACAGGATGTACCATACTGGTCGTAGGCAGGTCATAATATCTCTGACCCGTATTCAATTGCCAAGCATACATTCGGCCAAATCCGGCGATTCCGATGACTTCAGCATTGCCGTCTCGATTAACATCTACTACCATAGGTGGTTGATTCTGCATACTTGGTTGCCCCAATGATTGGCTAAATCTCAAAGATCCATCCATATTTACAGCAAAAATGGATCCCGCATCAGACATAGCAAAAAGTACAGGTTCAGTGACATTGGTTTCATCTGACAATCTGATCGAATGAGAGCTGATCTCGGGTCTGATCAAAATGCCACCTTCAGCGATTCTTATGCCTTGGATGGTCATCTCTCCTGCAGTCAAATTTCCTGAAGTTATCACAGGTGCCTGACTTTGTGGAAACAGGAGTGTGCGTCCGGCAGAAATTATGGTACCATCAGCCGACCCGACGATCAAGTGATCATTATGCATGAGAACAGGTCCACGGAACGGAGCTCTATTGAACATCGGGAATCCGGGTTTTAAAATCCCATTGGTTTCCCAGGCGAACAATACATTTTCTGCGTAGGCAATGATAGAAGTTCGTCCATTCCAGGTTTCGAACACAGGTTTGGTTCGAATGACAGCATTCACAGACTGTGGCCAACCATTGATATTGTTTCCTCGTTGATCGAGCACATGGATCTGCCGATCGGAAGTGGCCGCTACGATCTCAGCCAATCCGTTTCGGTTCACATCCGTAATCAAAATGGGTGAGCTCAGATTTTCATTCAAAACGATGGGAAATCCCGGCAGAAGCGTGCCATTACTGCTCCAGCCATAGATCTTGTTACCTGCACCCTGTAATATTGCGATCTGGTTGTTTGCATACCAATCGTAGGTAATTGGGGCACCAATCGGGACATCAGCTCCCGTGTTGACTCTGAAAACCTGTGTCCCATCAGCTGCTATGGCAATAATGGTTCCACCTCTGGTTGCTGCAAGTATTTCATTCCGGCTACTTCCGCCGATATTAGAAAGTGTTGGCGGAGCAACGAGCTCAGTGCCATCCAGCCTCACCAGCCAACGATCCTCATACGGTTGAATCGTTGTTTCAACCCGATATGTACGAGTTATCCAGTTAAGTTTGTCGGATGATCCACTTTTTGTGAATCCCATAGAAATAATGTTAAAATTGCCCAGCACAAGGTCAGCTGCGTGGGACGTATTCACAAGGGTCTGGACAAAACGTGTAAGGTCTTCACTCCTGCCATAGACAAAACCGGATAATTGCTCAGGGTAGCTACGGCGTATATTTAAATACTGCTCGGTATAATACAACGTGCGACGACGGTCACGATCGGTGACCAGTTTTTGTATCAGCGCCGGGCGTTGTGTGATAAGGATAGCATCGCCTGTTAATGTCAGGTGAAATACATTCAATGATCCGGTTCCACCTGTGATCAGATGGGACAGAACTTTGCTCTGGATGATGTAGTTCTCACCTTCGCTCGTGATGAGATCCTGATTCACCCAATCGGAAAGTATACCACGGAGAGATCTCATATCATCGACCATCCTCAGATAGGCAAAATCACCAACGGACAAAAACCCGGAACTGGCAAAGGCGGCCATTGCAAAGTTCTCCCCTAACATGGAGTTGATTCTGTCGCGTATTGAAGCATCACTTCCCAGCAACAGATCCAGGTCGTATCTTTCGGTAATAGCCGGAATCGTCCTTGTCTTTCCATTCATGAAGACAGCAAGAGCGGCGTCTTGAGAGATATAGCGATCGAGAATATTGATATGATTTGAGGTGGTCAGCGCCTGGGTCAAAGCAGAGTTATCTGAGCCCCTGCGAAGCGCTAAATCACCGGAAAGTTCAATTTCCGGAGAGGTTGATGAACCCGATCCATGTCGAACATCCAACACGGCCACTCCAGTTCCATTAAACGCTCCCAAAACGGCCGGACGATAGCGAACAGCGGTTTCTGTGGCAATATATCTATCGAGATGTGGTGTGTTCACAACCACCCTTCCCGGTCTGAGTTCCTGAATCGGAACGGAAAGCGAACCTGACTGACCCTTAATCGTTCGTGCAAAATCTTCGATCGCAATACTGCTCTCAGAGAAATATGAAACCTTACCCGCATCAATACCATACACAATTAATTCCCCAGGTAAATGCAGCATCTGGATGGTGAGTCCCCCGAATTTGTAATCTGATGCAGTAAATTGTCTGCTGAAGTATTCAGTCGCTGTTCTGGACATATGCTCACGACCTGACAAAATCCAAACGGGTCTCCACTCATCTGCACTGGCCGGGTAGACGGCTATACCCTCGATACGAACACCTGTGATACCTGTACGGCTCAATATATTCAGGATGTTTTCGTTCTGTGTATTGGTTGCTTGTGAAGCAAGCATTGCGAATCGGTTGTCTGCAGATGATTGA
Source organism: uncultured Chitinophagales bacterium (assembly GCA_964509715.1). Taxonomy (GTDB): domain Bacteria; phylum Bacteroidota; class Rhodothermia; order Balneolales; family HLUCCA01; genus UBA11400. Next base: position 13,697 of record CAZDYD010000030.1, on the reverse strand, counting down.
ATGTCGGATGGATCAGACGACAACACAATGATAGGAGTGGTATCGGGTACCCCTTGAATCCAATGGTCAACCTTTGGATTACCACAACCAGTGATGATGCCGATGGCAAGTAATAGTGTCGGTAATAATCGCTTGAAATGGAATGTCATTTGTAAAATTCTGATTCACCCTAATCGGCAGGATGAAATTCTGTACACATTGTTATATTGAATCGATAAACGAACCGCAGATGTGATTATTTCAGTGTAGCATCACATGGTTCACATCGGGTGTTTACCCGACAACGAAAGTAAGAATAATTTGAGTAAATGACTTTTTTAGCACCACTTTTTTTGCTTGGCGCTTTGGCTGTGGCCATTCCCATTATTATACACTTTTTGAATCTGAGAAAGCCAAACAAGGTTTCATTCTCGACGCTTGCTTTTTTTCGCGAGTTACAAAAATCGACGATCAAACGATTAAAGATCAAACGACTGCTACTACTGGCTGTGCGCATAGCGTTAATCATTATGCTGGCAATGGCATTGGCCCGACCATTTCTACCACCGGGATGGAGCGATTCAACTGATCGAACTCCAGTATTGTACGGATTTATCGTTGACAATGGAATTGGAATGGATCGGATCGATGCCGATGGACCCTATTTGGATCGAGTCAAAGACCTGGTTGGTGAGATTATCTCGAACGCGCTTCCATCCGATCGATTTGTGATTATGAATACACATGGGGAACACATCAGGACTGGTGTTCTGAGTGCGGAAAAGGCGGTAAGTACCCTTCAATCACTTGAAATCAGTCGTACGGGTAATCAAAGCGGATCCCGGATCTCTGAAATGCTTTCAACTCTGAAAACCTGGTCAGATGGACCCAAAGTTCTTTACAGGGTTACTACATCCGATGGAGTTGCAAGAGACTTTGCGAAGTTCAATCCTTACGATACCGAACTGGATGGTGTTGTTGTCAACTATGTAACACTGGGACGGGCAGCTACCTCAAATACGGTGGTCACAGGTTTAAGCCTGCCGGGTACCGTGTCAGGTCCGGGTCGACCACTACAACTTGAAGTTACCCTATCCAACTTGGGTAATCAGGCCGTGTTCAACCAATTTGTAAGTCTCGAAGTTCAAGGAAATCCATCAGGACAGCATCAGATCAATTTAGAACCAGGTGATTCACGATCCGTCCTTTTTGAGATGATTCCTCCAACATCGGGTTCTATTACTGGCAGAATACTTTTAGAAGGAGATCAGTTTCAACCTGATAACATCCATTATTTCAGTATCCTGGTACCAGAAACGCGTAACGTACTTTTGATCTCCGATGCAGATGGCGCTGAAGGTTCTTATGTCAGGGCTGTACTTGGTGCAGCCGAGCAAATTCAGGGAAGGATCCGGGTTCAACAGGCAAATAGTAATAATTATTCGTCATTGGGAAGTCCGGAGGCATTCGACGTGGTTATTCTTAGTGCCGTACCACGTCCAGGAGATGATATACAGGAGGCCCTGGTCCGTGCGGTACAGTCCGGTACCGGATTGGTGATTTTTCCGTCAGAAAGAGCGGATGTGACATTATATAACAGATTTTTTTCAAGATTAAATATTGGGCAAATCAATGGATTCAGGGGCGATTACGGAAGTTTTGAACCGGTTGCCCGGGTCGACAGAATTCGTGATGGTCACCCCATCATCGATGAAATCTTTATCAGACAAGAGAATGAAGATGTTAGAATTACGCTACCATCGGTATTCTATAATTTGATCTTTGATACTTCTACCCGTTCGCCCGGACTTACGGTACTCCAAAGTGAGTTGGGTGATCCGTTGCTCATCGATCATCGCTTTGGGAATGGTCGGGTGTTGATATCGGCAATCGGAGCAGACCCGGGATGGTCCTCATTCCCAGGGAATGCACTCTTTGCACCTGTTTTCTATCGAACCATCTTGCATGCCATGTCGACCGATCGTGGTGGATTACTACGACACACATTAGGGACGACATTCGATCGGGAATTTAACATGAGAGGTGAAAGAATTGTAATGACCGGAGCTCAATCAGACTACCTGCCGGCTATCAGTTCAACGGTCTCGGGTGGAACAAGACTGGAGTATCCTGCGGTTGAGTGGGAGCCCGGGATATACAGAATCAGATCAGAATCGGCAGAATTTTCGATTGCTTCCAATTTTGACATATCAGAATCTGATTTTTATACGTTATCTGATGAAAACACCTTTGAGTTATTGTCGCTGAATATCGAGCAGTTTCAGGTATTTGGATTGAATGAAGACTCCTATGAGCAAACACTTAACAGTTTAAGTGCATCGGGATTCGGTTCTGAAATCTGGTATTGGTTTATTATTTTGGCGATAATGCTGTTGATTATAGAATTAGCAATCTCCCGCTGGTACAAGGCGGAAACCATTACATGAGTATTTTTTCTAACATAGCCGGACTCCAACTTTTGATGCTTGTCATGCTGGCATTTGCTACGGTTGCGTTCACAATGATGGCTACTGTTACCGTTTCGAATGCCTGGCGATTGAGAAATCCGTTGATCACCTGGAGAGCGGGTAAGTTTTATGGTTTTCCGCTTTTTTCGACCATATTCATGGGTTTTATCATGTACACAACGGTTGTACTTATGCAGTCAGGCGACCGTGCATTGATGCCTATGATGTTGTGTTATAACTGGATCGCTGTTATGTGGTGGTTTACCAGCTACCAGCTTTCCAAACGATACATAACCGACAACGGAATTGTGAAGAATGTGAATGATCCGTCACAAACGGTATCGTGGAGTGCCATCAGTGATTATCTGGTTCATGATGTGAATGGAGGGCGTGTTTATATTTTTATGTATATGATCATGGATACCAGTACCGGGCATAGAAAAATGACCAGACTTGAGCTCTTTGTACCATCATCGCATGAGCCCGAATTCTCCAAACTTCTGGATTACAAACTTAAACGACGTTTCGTCGAGCATAGCGAATACTTTTCCGGTGTCCCTGCCACTTGAGCCTTTCGGGTGGTAAAGAAGTATTTTCCGTATATTTACCGCATAAAGCAAAATGTTTCATTATGGATCTACGGTAATAACGATCGTGTGATTCAAACTTCAAATCGCAGAATTACTTGATAGAAAAAACAGAATTAACGAAAGAACGAGCCATTCTAATAGGTTTATATGGACCGGGTATTCCCCGTGACAAGGCAGAAGAGTACATTGATGAACTTGCATTGTTGACGGATACCGCGGGTGGAACTGTCATCCTGAAAATGCTTCAAAATCGTGACAAGCCTCATGCCGGCACTTATGTCGGAAAGGGTAAGCTTCAGGAGCTGAAGGAATTGATCAAAGCGGAAGAGGCCGATATCATCATTGTGGATGACGATTTGTCACCTACCCAGGTGAGAAATATCGAACGGGAAACAGAATCTAAAGTTTTGGATCGTAGTGGACTCATTCTGGATATCTTCGCATCAAGGGCTCAGTCGGCCGCGGCCAAGACCCAGGTAGAACTAGCGCAGTTAGAGTATTTGTTGCCACGTTTGACCCGATTCTGGACCCACTTATCGAGACAAAAGGGTGGAATTGGGACCAAGGGTCCCGGTGAGACCCAGATCGAGACCGACCGTCGATTGATCAAGTTCAGGATCGCAACACTCAAGGAAAAGCTGGAAAAACTTGCGAAGCAGCGTATGACACAGCGACAGGGTCGTGAAGACCTGCCCAGGGTCGCACTTGTGGGCTATACCAATGCGGGTAAATCCTCACTCATGAATACACTGGTACATGCCGGTGTTCTCGCAGAGGATAAACTTTTTGCCACCCTTGACGCAACGGTCAGGCGATATGAGATTGACGGACGCCTGGTTTTATTGTCCGACACCGTTGGATTTATCCGAAAACTCCCGCATAATCTCATCGAAAGTTTCAAAACCACGCTCGATGAAATCAGGGAAGCCGACCTTCTGCTCCATGTTGTCGACGCATCTTCGCCCTATTGCAACGAGTATATCGAAGTAGTCAGAAACACACTCAAAGAAATCGGTGCCGAAGACAAACCAGAGCTTCTGGTATTGAATAAAGTAGATGCGATTACCGACCCACTGGTGTTCAATTCACTAAAGAGAGACCATCCCGGTGGAATTCTGATATCTGCTCTGAGGGGCATTGGATTGGACCAATTACAAACCGAAATAACCGCTCAGACGACCAGCCATTTCAGGAATCTCAACATGGAACTCCCCATTGGGAACTACAAAGCGATTTCTTACATTCATGAACATGGTGAAGTTAAATCGATCAACTATACCGAAACCGGCGTACAGCTTGAATTCAGGATTCACGAAAAGTATCTGCCCAAACTCGAATATCTGATCGGTGCTGAAACAACATCCGGTTAAACCTGTATAACACGTAACAGAACTGAACTTAAAATATGTTGGTTTTTGAACTCATAAACAAAGATCTGAAACCGCTAGGCAGAGATGAATCTGCCGGCCGGGCTGTCTCTGTTATGAGAGACCAATCGGTGAGTTACTATCCGGTGATAGATGAATCGACCGGGCAATTATTGGGTGAGGCATCACTTGAAGAGCTGCAAGACAGAGCTATAGACCGGTCCCAGGGACTCATCGACACCTCAATGCCACCGGGACTATTCCTTCGGGAATTTGACCATATACTGGATGCCAGCAGAACCATGCTCATACATAACAGGACTTTTTTACCTGTTGTTGATCGTACGGGCAATTTTATGGGAACGGTTTCAAAAGCCATACTCATGGACTCCGTGATCCGATTATTGAACCTGAGAGATTCCGGAACTGTGATCATGGTTGAAATGGAACCCAGAGATTATATGCTTTCGGATGTCATTCGCATCATAGAAGCTGAAGGTGCCAGAATTTTATCGATCACAATCCAGGCTCCCGATGCCATACTTGAACGTTTTCGGGTATCGGTCAAACTCAATTTGGATGACCTCGCCAGAGTTGGTAGTGCTTTGCGTAGATATGGATATCTCATCACAGCTGAGTCCTATTCTGAAGAGTCGGATCATGAGCTCTCTCAAAAGGCAGAAGAATTTTTTCGCTACCTCGATATTTGATCGATATCGATCTCACTGCATATACTTTGTCCATAAGTAAAACGTTGTATTTTTAACTTGTGACGGGATATATCGGTGCAGCTATCGACTTCAGTGCTTATATTCTTGTCTGTTGTACAAACCATCATTCAACTTAATGCGTAACAGTTTGTCTATTCGCACGTTAACCCCCTTGCTGTTTGTCGGCATCATGCTGATCAATGTCCCGGGTGCTATCGCACAGGGTTCAGCCGTTCACGAAAGAATCGATTATCATCGTGGACTCAGACTTTATGATGAAGGACTCTTCCAGGAATCGGTCCGATACCTTCAGCAGTTTCTGAAAACAACTCCCAACAGTACTTTGTCGGAATCGGCTTGGTATTATCTGGCAAAAGCCCAAACGGCATCAGATAGTATCAATGTAGTACGATATTATGAGCAGTTCATAGACCGATATCCAGAGAGTGAATGGGCGGCAGACTTTATGATCGAACTTGGACATCGCTACCGGGAGTCGGGCGACCAGCTACTGGCGATCGATTATTTTGAGAGAGCATTCGAGATTGACATGCCTGCATCCAAAGCCGCACCGTTGTTGTTCTGGACCGCTGAAATGTATATCGCCATCAACGATTATGACACAGCACGTGCAAAATATTTGTTGTTGAGCAATTTATATCGATCGCATGAGTTATCTCCCGATGCATTGTACGCTCGCGGAAGGCTATATCTTTCTGAGCAGAAATTTGCAGAAACCACCGAAGCTTTTGAGTTATTACGTGAACGACATCCCTTAAGTCCGGTTACGCGTCGCATTGGTACCGCATTAGGGGAGTCATATTTCCAGCAGGGTCGATACAGAGAAGCCATCACATCGTTAAGAAATGTTTTGCCTACCCTGGATGACAAAGAGCAGGAGTCGAAGGCCGTGTTGTTGATTGCTGAGAGTTATAATTTTTTGAATGAACTGGATGATGCCTCGACCTGGTACCTCAGATTCGTTAATCAGAACGAAGGGAATCCCAATGAGCGGTTGGCGCACTATGGACTCGGCTGGGTGTATCATAAGCAACAGATCTATCACTGGGCGGCACAGTCATTTGGAAGAGCCATCATCGGTGAAGACGACATGACCCGTAAGGCTTTATATTACAAGGCGGTGAATGAGAAACTCAGTGGACGTTATGATCTTGCGCTTCGAAGTTTCCAGGAGTTTGGTCGCCGTTATACTGAAGGTTTCTGGGTTGAGGAGGCTTACTATGAGTGGGCCATCGTCAACTATGAGATAGGTGATAACGTATCTGCTTTAGACGTTTTATTGGATTTGATTCGATCAGGTACCCGATTAAAAAACCCGGGACAGGTATATACGTTATTGGGGGAAGCGTACTTTGCGAACAACGAATTTGGTCGGGCGATCGATGCTTTTGAAGTAGCTGAACAAATATCGGACCTGGATCCCGCGGTCAAACTTCAGGCACGGTTTCAGCGGGGATGGGTTTTGTTTCAGAACCATGCTTTCGAAGTAGCCCAACCCATTTTTGAACAGGTATACAATGAGAATCCGAATGGAAGACTTGCATCGGAGGCGATGTTCTGGAACGCCGATTCGTATTACAACATGGAGCGATATGAGCAGGCCGCACGATTATTCACTCAGTTTTTGAACCGGTTCCCCAATCACGAGATGGCCGGCGCTGCGCAGTATTCCTTGGGTTGGAGTTATTTCCGATTGGGACAATACGACAGGGCGGTCGAGCCGCTAAGACTTTTCCTGGAAGAGTATAAGGCACCTCCGATCGCATTGTTCCCCTATGATGTGGACACCAAGTTACGTTTGGGTGATTCCTACTATGCCTTGAGGCAATATCGAGAGGCGATCAGATATTACGAGCAAGCGATATCATCGGATCCCGGGGGAGATTATGCATTGTTCCAGGTAGCCAATTCCTATTATAGGTCGGACCAGACCTTTGAAGCGGTACAAGCATTTCGAAGGTTACTCAGGACGTTCCCTGAAAGTCGTCTGCGCGAACAATCCTTATACAATATTGGGTACATTTACTTTTTGGCCGGAAATTTTTCGCAAGCTATCACAGAGTTTCAGAATGTGATACGTCAGTATCGTGGATCGAACTGGGCGGCCAGGGCGCAGTATAACATCGGTGATGCACATTACAATGCCGGCGAATATCAGCAAGCCATTGAGGCATACCAGACGGTAATGAGGGAATATCCACGTAGTCCACTGATCATCGAAGCAGTGAATGGAATCCAGTATGCGATGATTGCTGCGGGTGAAGCCGATAGAAGCTCAGACGTTTTGGAGGACTTCTTGCGTGAAAATCCACAGGCTGGAACAGCAGATCGCCTCCGTTTCAGACAAGCCGAGTTTTTGCTAAGAACAGCAGATTATGCTGGTGCTGTAGAAGCTTTTAGAGACTATATTCGGGTGACAAACTCAACGCAGATGTTACCAGAAGCCTGGTATAATCTGGCTGATGCGTATCGACAACTGAACAATATCAATGGTGCGGTTCAGGCTTACGAGACGTTGATGAATGATTTCCCGAGAAGTGCCCGTGCCGAGTCGGCATTATTGAATCTGGGGTCAATAGCATTTGATCGTGGTGAGTATAATAAGTCGCTTGAGTATTATACTCAGTTGAGAAACCGAACTACACGACTGCGAAACGAAGCCAATATTGGACTTGGGGACTCATATCTGGCCTTAAACAGGCTGGATGAAGCATTACAGGCCTATAATAGGGCGTTGCAGGCGAATCCCGCGTTTGAACCCGGCAAATTAGGACTTGCGAAGGTCAAACTTCGTCAGGGTCAGTATGCGGAAGCTTTGCAGGAATTTTCTGAATTGGTAGATCAGAATACACTGGATATAGGTGCTGAGGCTCAATACTGGGTTGGTTACATACACCAACAGCAGGGGCGTAACGATGCAGCGCTACAGGCCTATACGCAGGTTAGGGTTTTGTATGAACCATATGAATATTGGGTGTCAATGTCGTATATTCGGACTGCGGAAGTACTACGTGCCAGAGGAGAGGTAAATGAGTCGAGAGCGACTTATCAGTTGGTATTGGATAGGTTTCCGGGAACCGAAGCGGCCACGGTGGCCAGACGGGTATTACAGGGTAACTGATACATGAAAGAAATTTACAGGTTAGGGACACTACGCGGCAAGATTATGATGCCGCCAGATAAATCCATTGCACATCGATCGGCTATGTTTGCTGCTATTGCAGACGGTACTTCGGTGATTCGCAATTATTCAAGTGCGGCTGATCCGCAGACCACGCTGGCTTGTTTCAGGGCGCTGGGTGTGCCGATTGAGCAGGTGGGGGATACTGTGACGGTAACGGGTGTCGGGCGCGATGGGCTGCGGAATCCGTCGGGTGATCTGGATTGTGGCAATTCCGGGACGACGGTTCGTTTGATGATGGGTATTTTGGCGGGTGCGGGGGTGAAGGCGCGATTGATTGGTGATGCTTCGTTGAGCGGGCGTCCGATGAAGCGTGTTTTGGGGCCGTTGTCTGCGATGGGACTGGGGTATGAGGCGCGGGAGGGGAATTTCCTGCCAATCAATCTGCTTGGATCCGAGAATAGTACATTGAAGGCGATCAGATACGAGCTGCCTATTCCGTCTGCACAGATCAAATCGAGTATTTTACTTGCAGGGCTTTTTACTGACGAAAAGACCGAGGTTGTTGAACCTGTGATCAGTCGGGACCATACTGAGCGTTTATTGGATCTGGATGTGATGGAAGAAAACGGCATCAGGATTATAACTACCTCCAGAGCGACTGTGATTCCAACGCAGAATTATGCTGTTCCGGGTGATTTTTCTGCCGCTGCTTTTTGGTTGGTCGCAGGATCCATCTATCCGGATTCTGAAATCAGATTATTGAATGTCGGTGTCAATCCGACACGCACCGCTACGTTAGATATTCTCCGAAGGATGGGAGCTGATATTGAAATCCATCCACATCTTTTAATGTCGGGAGAACCTGTTGCTGATATTGTTGTTCGATCTTCTGAACTGTTTGCCACTGAGATTCTTCCTGAAGAAGTGCCCAATTGTATCGATGAATTGCCGATTTTAAGTGTTGCAATGTCGTTTGCCCGAGGGACATCTCAATTCGGGGGAGCGGAAGAACTCAGGCATAAAGAAAGTGATCGTCTTGATGCAGTTGCGGCGATGTTGAGAAGTGCCGGTGTAAATTTCAGTGAGCAAAAGGATGGATTGACCATTGTTGGTCAGCCGGGTTTTGTCCCCAATGGAGCTATTTTTGAGTCGCTGCATGACCACAGAATCGCCATGTCTGCCGGAATTCTGGCAGGAATGTCACAACAAAAATCAGGTGTGCTTCATCCCGAGTGTACGGCAATTTCTTATCCAACTTTTTGGGAAGATTTAGACCATCTGGCCGGGATGTAGGTCTGTCCCTGACCTTGTATCATCGCATCGTTATTGTTACGCGAAAGTGGGCACATGGTATGCATGTGGTTTCGGTGTGACATATTGACATAGATTAGTTTTTTGGGGTGTCAATTACGCAGTTTTTTGCATAAAATCAGGGCTTTGGCATGGTAGTTGTAGTAGAGAGGGTAACTAAAACACACTACCATGACAGAATTCAATACCAAAAACATCGAAAAGACCTTGAACAAACTGGGTCGTGATCTTCAGTCATTTTTTGAGAGTCTTGCACCTGAAAATGACTTGGATACCCTGAATCCACGTGCTGACTTTGTACAGACCTCTACGGGATTCGAAGTATATATGGATCTTCCTGGTCTGACCAAATCTGACATCAAAGTCGAGTTGGTCGATCATGTGCTTACAATAAAAGGTGAGCGTAAGATTGTAGAAAGTGAAGATCAAACGAAATGGGTCCGCAGAGAAAGAAATTATGGGCGATTTACACGTTCATTTCCGCTGGGGGCCGGTGTTGATAAGTCGGGTATTAAAGCAAAATTTAAAGACGGGGTGCTTACGGTAACCGTTCAGGTCCAAGAAGGACAAACTGCCGAAACATCCATTGATATTGATTAATTACATTAAATAAACATCGGAAAGCATTATGGGAAAAATTATTGGAATTGACTTAGGAACAACCAACTCTTGTGTTTCGGTAATGGAAGGCAATGAGCCTGTTGTTATTGCGAACTCTGAGGGGGGACGTACTACACCATCTGTGGTGGCATTCACCAAAGATGGAGAACGACTTGTTGGTGCAGCGGCCAAGCGTCAGGCCATCACGAATCCGAAGAACACGATCGCGTCTATCAAGAGATTCATGGGGCGTATGTATGATGAAGTTGGTTCTGAAACCAAGCAGGTATCATATGATGTAGTAAAAGCTGAAGATGGTACTGCACGAGTAAACATAGACGATCGCAAATATGCTCCACAAGAGATTTCAGCGATGGTACTTCAAAAAATGAAGCAAACAGCTGAAGAGTATTTGGGTGAGAAAGTGACTGAAGCCGTGATTACGGTTCCTGCATACTTCAACGATGCTCAGCGTAAGGCCACCCAGGAGGCGGGTAAAATCGCCGGTCTCGAAGTCAAGCGAATCATCAATGAGCCGACTGCGGCTGCATTAGCTTATGGATTGGATAAAAAAGACAAGAATCAGGTTGTTGCAGTGTATGACCTTGGTGGTGGTACCTTTGACATATCCATTCTTGAGCTTGGCGATGGAGTTTTTGAAGTAAAATCGACCAGTGGTGATACGCATTTGGGTGGAGATGACTTCGATAGTCGTATCATCGAGTTTCTTGCCAGTGAATTCAAGGCCCAAGAAGGTATTGATCTGAAGAAAGATCCAATGGCGATGCAGCGACTCAAAGATGCAGCTGAAAAAGCCAAGATCGAACTTTCAGGATCGAGCAAAACCAATGTAAACCTTCCGTTCATTACGGCAGATCAGTCCGGACCAAAACACTTGAATATAGACATCAGCCGGGCGAAGTTTGAGCAATTGGTCGATGACCTGGTTCAGAGATCACTCAAACCTTGCGAAAAAGCATTGAAAGATGCGGGACTATCCAAGTCGGAAATCGACCAGGTTATTTTGGTTGGTGGATCTACCCGTATTCCTAAAATCCAGGAAGTTGTTAAGGAATTCTTTGGAAAAGAGCCAAGCAAAGGTGTGAATCCGGATGAGGTAGTAGCTGTAGGTGCTGCGATTCAGGGTGGAGTATTGACAGGTGAAGTACAAGGTGTGGTACTACTTGATGTTACACCGTTGTCACTTGGAATCGAGACCCTTGGAGGTGTCATGACCAAGTTGATCGATGCCAATACGACTATTCCGACCAGTAAAGCTGAGACCTTCTCGACTGCAGCTGACAATCAGCCAAGCGTTGAAATCCATATACTGCAAGGAGAGCGTACACGGGCTGTTGACAACAGGACCTTGGGACGATTCCACCTCGACGGTATCACTCCAGCTCCACGTGGGATTCCACAGATCGAAGTCACCTTTGATTTAGATGCCAACGGGGTACTCAATGTAAGTGCGAAAGACAAAGCGACCGGTAAAGAGCAGAAGATACGAATCGAGTCCAGCTCCGGACTGTCAGAGGCTGAAATCGAGAAAATGAAAGAAGATGCGAAGCGACATGCTGACGAAGACAAGCAACTCAAAGAGAAAATTGAGAAACTCAATCAGGCTGACAGTCTGATCTTCTCCACTAAGAAGCAGGTCGAGGAGCACAAGGACAAATTATCGGATGCGACCAAAGAGAAAATCAATGCGGCAGTAACCAAACTTGAAGAAGTTCACAAAGCTGAGAATCTGGATGAGATAGATGCTGCGATGGAAGAACTGAATAAGGTATGGGCTGAAGCATCGCAAGAGCTCTATGCACAAGCATCACAAGAGCAACCCGGACCAGATGCAGATACATCATCTGCTGGTGCTGATGCAGAACCTAAGGCAAAAGGCAGTGATGCTGTAGATGCTGAATATGAAGTAGTTGACGACGAAGACAAGAAGTAAAAACGTCGCCGACGAATGGAATTAACTCCAGAAGGGCCTCTCGCAGTTTTGTGAGGGGCCTTTTTTGTTCGGCGTAACCGAACGGAAAAGGTAGTACTGATAAGTGAAAAGGGAATATTAGGATTGTTGGTCTGTTCCTGATTTTGTGTATGGGAATAGGGAGTGGGATCGTTGCATTCAAAAAACATAGCTCTTGATTGAAATGCATCGGCTTCCAATTACAGTGAGTTTCAGAAATTATTTTTCCCATATTAATACTAGTACAATAATATTACTAAGTACGAATATGAAAACTCATAGGGGTTTTAATTGAGAATTCTGTATTCATAGACATCTATTGACCATTTTTCATTTGATAAAGTGATGATGTATCGATCTGAAACAGAAATATCATTTATTTCATGTGGAAATTGAATATTACCAACGTATGATTTATTAATTATGTTAAAAATGTGAACATTATTAGATGAATAATCACGCTCATCACTTTTTCCTCGAGCTAAAACACCAATTGATTGGTTATTTATTCTAACTATTTTTTCAATGTACATTTTTAATGGACTTGGAGGACTTAGTGTATTACCTATTCTTCCACTTTCATAATCAACTTCTGGAATAGATTCAAATTTGTATTGACTAAGACTTTGATTTTTAATGCTATATATATAAAAGATAGGATCAAATGAACTACTAAATACGATACATTCATCACATAAGCTATAACTCCCCTGAATTTTAAATGGATTAAAGCTAGGGTCTGCCATATTGAAACGATCTAAGAAAGGCAAATTACTATTAGGAAAGGGTATAAATTTCTTTGAATCAAAATCATACTTAAAAAAAAATCCATTAGGTGATAGACCAGATCCATATAACTCGACACCATCTGAGATTATACTTTGAAGCATTAAATTTGTCGGGAATTCATTTATGAATGATCCTGATTTTAGATTAAACCTCATAATTTTCATTAAGCCGATATCATATACAAGTAAATCATCCTTAAAAATAATCGCTGATTTAATCAATACTGATTCTCCCGGTCCTCTACCTTTTTTAATAATTATCTGCTTGAGATTATTTGATGTCAAATCACTAATGTAAAATGAATGAGTGTAGTGCTCAAACCATACTATATATCGATCATTGCTAATCAGATTCTGGTGGGAGTAATCTTTATCAATTTTTATTTTTTTAACATGTTTTATTTCGACTTCTATTTTTTCATTTGCTGTAATGCTTACAACATTGCTCAAAGTTAATAGTGCATTTAGGATGATAGTGATAAAAATGTACATCATAGCAATTACTCATTTACTAAAAAAGTATTTGATAAACCTTAGTATACTAAGGTTTATCAATATTAATTAACCACCTATAATTATTTGATCACCTGACCAAAAATAGGCGTAACAGATATTCGTATCATATTGTACAGTACATAAATTCATGCTAACGTCACAAACTGGTGACTGACCTGGTAATAGCATTTGATAATCAAACATGCAAATCTAATTTACCAAATTATTAAAAATACATTGCATTCATGTATAGTGCATTTAATTATGATATA
>CAZDYD010000029.1:0-29256 GCA_964509715.1 uncultured Chitinophagales bacterium | reverse complement strand
TCACGAAACGTGTACACCGTGTATCCGTTCATATATGGAATGGTTTCTCCATGCGGTTTATCAGCGGCACCGGCATAAAACTCAAAATATCGTGCCACCAGTTGTGCATCGGCACGGGCCTGTTTGATCGGCTTTCCAGTGTCTTTAGATTCAATTTGTGCAAGCTCTTCAGCATGATCAAAGAGTATCGTCGCCACTTTGTGCAACAATCGACCTCGTTCCATCGCCGGAGTCTTTCCCCATGCACCATCATAGGCAGCTCGTGCCGCTTTTACGGCCGCATCCACATCATCTTTCCCACTTCGAGCGATATGTCCGATGATAGAATCGTGTGACGGGTTCAACATTTCCATCGTACCTAATGAACCGTCTACCCATTTTCCGTTGATATAATTCTGTGCTTTTGTCATGATGATTCAGTTTTGATTGCGATTAAAATCTTTGGTCAGTCCCAGTATAGTTTCGGAATCGATGCCAGGGTGCTGGAAAATCCAAACTCATCCCATAATTTTTGGTGATCAGCCGACGGGATATTTGCATAGTTCATCTGTCCGAACACTTTGGTCCTGATTTCATGGAGATCCATTACATGCTCAGGATCCCCTTTTGCGGCAACTTTCGATGACATCACACTGGTGCCATCTGCGATCGACAATCTGATGGAGGACCCCCATGATGATGGATATGCGTTTTCGAATTCTTCTCCTTCAGAAACGTGCGTTATGGACATCAGTTTTCTAATATCACGATGGTGTATGACCTCACCCTCAAAATCCTGTAATTGAGGATATCCAAAAACCAATGCCGTTGAAACGCAATATTGAATACTGAATTTGGCAGCAAATGTCGTCAGAGGATTTGAATTGTCCGTTACCCGGATGGAGGTCTGATAGGTACTGATGTCAATGGAAGCAATGTCCTTTGCCGTTTTTCCCGATTCCTGTAGTAATTCACGAAGGGTTAAGGCGGCATCAATCGCCGGATGGGTGTGACGACATGATGGATATGGCTTGATGGATGTCTCTGCGATCTTCCAAGTATCGGTCGTTCTCAAAACTGCATCGGGAATTGGATTTCGGCAAAATCCACGATAAAACCCTTTCTCGCCTTCAAGTATTTCCTCTGTTCCGGTAAATCCTTGTTTTGCAAGTAATGCGGCCTTGAGCCCGGCTTCTGCTGCTTGTCCGGCATGCAGATGCTTGCTCATGGTAGCGTCCAAATTGAACTGCCATAATCCAAATGCCTGAGTACCTGCATTTCCCAATGCCCAAACCCATTGTTCTTCGTCCAGATCAAGGAGAGCAGCAGCAGAGGCAGCAGCCCCGAACACACCTGCTGTTGATGTATTATGAAATGTCTTGTAATGTTCGGTTCCGAGTGACTCGCCTACACGTAGCATGATTTCATACCCGATCAAGACCGACCTCAGCATATCTTCTGCAGGTTTTTTCAAGTGTCGGGCAAGTTGTAGTGCCACAGGTATGACCACGCAAGCGGGATGGGTTACAGATGCACGATGTAGATCATCGGTTTCGGTAATATGCGACAAAGCACCCGTTTTAAAGGTTCGTTGTAATAAACTATCTGAATCCAGGTGTGCATCATATCTTCGGAGAATCTTTCCTTGAGGTGTGACCCCTCCTGCCAGGTATGACCCAAGCCAATCCAGAACATAGTATCTGGCATTTTGAAGATCGGAATCCGATATAGGTTTCGAGCTCACCAACCTGAAAAGTTCTCTGGTAAGAGTCATTAAGCCCCCTCCCAGTGGATTTCAGCTTGCATGGCCAGATTGCCTTCGGGTCCGACAATGAATGTGTTTGATACACCACTGTATGGATTTGCACCGTCGGATTGTGTCGAACCCACGATATTCACTGTTTCGCCACAGATGACTGGTCCAACGGCCCGATAACTCAAACTGGTGATACAACGCCCTGGATGATTGTTACGAAATGCTTGAAGCATTTTATGAAGCATGAGAGGTCCGTGAACTACCAATCCGGAATAACCTTCAACATCTCGGGTATATGGCAAATCATAGTGAATTCGGTGACCGTTGAACGTGATCGCCGAGAAACGGAACAATTCGATCTCGTCAGGGGTCCATTGGGTTGTCCAGTCCGTTGAACTACTAAATGGCTGCGTTCTGGTTGGCGGACCACCCGTATGAGCTTCTCGATAAACAATATGCTGATCTTCGTCGATACATACTACCCCGGCAGACTCAATCTGATGATTGACAGTTACAAAGCACAGTTGTCCGGATCGCCCGGACTTGTATTCGATGTTCTTGATGACAGATGTTTTCGTGGCTGGTTGCGCTGTTTTGAGTGCCGATTTTATGCGAACAACCCCACCTGCCCACATTCTTCGTGGCAAGTCGACCGGAGGAAGAAATCCACCGAGCTTTGCATGTCCATCTGCCCCCATTTCGGATGCAAGTGTCCGAGGTGTAAAGTAAAAGAAGTGTGCACAGGGCGGAATAGGATCCCCCGCGGTGTGCTCGAGTGGGTCCACATCCATAACAACATTGAATTGCTGCATCATTTCGGGTGACATCGAATCTGATTGCTTTTGTTGTTTTCCGATCCAATCTTGTAAATCCATACTATTATAACCTGTGTTGAGTGGTCATCGTTTCGAAGTTCCAAACTCGGCCTTGAGCTTTTCCTCGTGTTCTGAAAGTCTCGGGATCGGTCCAAATTCAGTGGTATATCCAGAAAATTTAGCGGGTCTGTCAGCCAGTTTGATGGTCCCATTCTCGGATTTCACTTCGGTCAATCTCAACTGAGAATGTTCACTGAATTCTTTTACTGTATTCAGTCTCGACCAAGCGATAGATGCCGATTCCAAACGTGACATCAATTCGCTGTCGGACAACACTCCCAACGCCTCCTGAATGAACAGGATCAAATCTTTTCTGTTTTCGACTCGAAGCGAGTTTCGACTGAATCTGGGGTCGAGGGGATCCAATGCGTTGTCTAATACAATTTCACAAAATCTATGCCACTCCCGTTCGTTCTGGATTGCGATCATCACTTCTTTGCCCGATGCACTGTGGAAAGGGCCATACGGCTGGATCGCGGCATGCGAAATTCCGGTTCGTGCTGGTGTTCGCCCCGAATAGACCTGATGCAGATATGGAACCATCATCCAGTCGGCCATACAATCGAACATGGAAATTTGAATGCTGACACCCAGTCCTGTTTTTTTCCGCTCCAGAATAGCCTCTAATACAGCGGCATATGCATGCACACCCGTCGAAATATCGGCGATCGAAATCCCCACCTTGGCCCTCACATCACCCTCGCCGGTCACATCCAACAGACCACTCTCAGCCTGCACCAAATTATCATACGCCTTCATCGCCGCATAAGAACCCTCCTCCCCATAGCCACTGATATCAACCGTAATCAGCCTTGGGTTCCTGCGCCTCAGACGCTCACTATCCAAACCGATCTTTTTCAAAGCCCCGGGTGATAGATTCTGCACAAAAACATCCGCCCGATCGATCATACTCAAAAAAAGCTCTTGTCCCGCATCTGATTTTATATCCAGACAGATACTCTCCTTACCACGATTCAACCAAACGAAATACGTCGCCAATCCGAGCACAGCCTCATCATACTGACGGGCAAAATCACCGGTATCACGTTCAATTTTGATGACACGTGCACCGGCATCACACAGCCTGCACGTTGCGTACGGAGCCGAGACCGCCTGCTCAATCGATACAACAAGTATGCCATCAAGTGGTTTGAATACCTTCATATCATGCAGGACTTGGTGATAATACCATCAGATGACAAAACGGATACATGATTAAATGATTTCATGTGAATGTACTTTAATACGAACGGGGTAATCCCAAAACATGTTCAGACAAGTATGCCAGGATCATATTTCTGGAAATGGGCGCCACCTGATATAGTCTAGTCTCCCGGAATTTACGCTCTACATCATATCGAGCATCGAATCCACGTCCCCCAAGTGTCTGAATGGCAACATTCCCCATTTCCCAGGAGGACTCAGATGCCAGTAACAATGCGGTATTAGCTTCCTCCCCGCAGGGTAATCCGGCATCGAACACGGCACACCCTTTGCGCACTACCAGTTCAGCGGCTTTCATGTTCGCATACGCCCGCGCAATCGGAAACTGTACACCCTGGTTTGCGCCGATTTTACTTCCAAAAAGTTCTCTTGTATTGGCCCAGTCAACCGCCCGCTCCAGGAAAAAACGTGCATCTCCGATACATTCGCTGGCAATGAGCAGACGTTCGGCGTTCATTGCATCAAGTATATATCTGAAACCACGTCCCAACTCACCCACCAGATTTTCGTCCGGTACAAACAGGTCATTGATATAGATTTCAGTAAGGGAATGGTTCATGGTGGTGCGGACCGGCTCAATGACCAATTGTCCGTTTTTCTTGGCTTCCTGCATATCAACAAGAAAGATCGAAAGACCGTCTGTTTTCTTCTTGACATCTTCGAGTGGAGTTGTTCTTGCAAGAAGCAACATCAGGTCGGAGTACTGTCCACGGCCGATATAAAATTTTTTTCCATGGATCTGAAATCCGCCATCGACCTTCTTGGCGAATGTACGGAGTTTGGTAGTATCAGTGCCCGTATGCTCTTCGGTTACACCAAATACCTGTAATCGGAGCTCACCTCGTGCGATTCCTGGCAGATACCGTTGTTTCTGGTCTTCATTACCGTGACGGAGCAATGTCCCCATGATGTACATTTGGGCATGACACGCGCCCCCGTTGGCACCAGATGCCTGTATCTCTTCCATGACGGCAGCGGCCTCCGCCAATGTGCGTCCCTCTCCGCCATAGGACGTTGGAATGAGTACCGAAAGAAGACCACTTGTACTCAGCTCATCGACAAATTCTGATGGATATATCCGATCGACATCCAGTCGTTGCCAATACTCACCCGGATACTTGTCGGTTATCTGTTTAACTCGCTCCCTGAGCTCTTTATAGTTTTCATTGAGATCGATACTAACACTCATTTTATAAACACGTAAATCTGTTTGAATTTTTATTGATAACGCTCAGCTCTCGCCAGCACTTTGTATGCACTTGCCAGAACAGGTCGCTCTACAACTTTTCCGTTGAATACCGATACCCCGGCATTCGAATCTTCAGCTGATTGAACGATTCCCTGGGCCTCGCGAATCTCTTCTTCCGTTGGATGAAACGCTTTATGGATCACGTTGACCTGGTCAGGATGGATCGCGATTCGTCCGTCAAATCCCAGTGATTTCACTTTCAATGTTTCTGATTCCAATCCTTCCGTATCAAGCAGAGCAAACCATGGCATGTCGACACAGCCTTTACCATTTTTCCTTGCAGAACGTAGTAACATTACCCGATACATCAGAAGAGTGTCCCAGGAAGTATCGGACCCAAGTTCTGCCGCAAGATCGATTCCTCCGAAGGCTACACATGTGACCAGGTCGTTCATCAGGATATGGTCAATATCATCCCAGAACTCAAGTGTTTCTGCCAGTGGAATGAGCGGTATCGAAATTCCGATATCGCTCAACAAATCAATCAGTAGATCAATCTCACTGCTATGCTTCACTTTGGGAATCATGAGTACGTCTGGAAGGTACATCATGTTTGAAATGGACAGTAAATCCATGATTCCGTCCAATGTTCTCATAGAATTGATGCGCACTCCAATACTACTGCTTAGGTTATGCTCCGTGCTGAAGAACTTGGTTAATTCGTCACGCATCATTCCCTTTTGGTCGGGATTTATGCTGTCCTCCAGGTCTATCATGATGATGTCGGGACCAGACGCGGCCACTTTTTCTATTTTGTTCAGTTTGTTAGCCGGGACAAACAATATGGAACGTGGGTCAAATAGGTTCATAGGAGGAATTCAGTTTCGGGGCGTAATTACGGTGTTGACTTGATAACGTATCGTCCTTTGTATTTATGGCATTGCTGTGGAGGATTTCACGGAGCTCTCTCCTGTTTGATAATGTATAGGTATCATCAAAGTACGCGTCGATGACCACCCAATCTTCATCTGAAAATCCGTCAACAGGTACAACATACATCGGCAAGTATACCAGTTCAGTACGTACAGTCATAATGTTGAACTGTTTTAACAGTTTATTTCTGTTTATGACGATGGTTTTAAGGAGCTCGATGGATTCATCCGCTGCCATTTTCTCTGTGGACCTACTTGTGATGATTTTCCCTACCGTATTTTCTGAAATTTTCACCACTTCAGGACGATTTTGCACCCGTTTTCTCACTGGTCTGACAGCATCTACAGCCACCAGATCGGTATATTCAAGTCCTTTTCGAAGGTAGGTATCCATGGTTATCTGCAAGGTGCAAAAGTACCATGGATGGTACAATACTATAGGGTCAGAGTACCCCGGAATCCCGAAGAGCGTACGCATTGGGAAACACTTTTTTATACCGTGTCTAATTTGATCTTTACTCAGTGGGTCAATATTGGCACATAATAAATTCATGATTTTTCGGCATCCAATGGCTCTCTGATCGGACTGAATATCTGATTCAGTTTCTCTTCTGACATTGGTTTGGTGAACAGGCTCACGACAACCATGGCAATACTTGCAACAATTACACAGACACCGGCCACGCCAAACGGATTTTGCCATCCTATAACGATGTATATGAATGCGTACAGAGCTACACCTGTGACAAATGACGTGATTGCACCGGCTTTGGTACTACGCCGCCAGATTGAACCAATAAGTAGCGGTCCGGCTGCCCCGGACATGATGCCACCAACTCCTATCCATAACAAGACTGCGAGAAATTGTGGCGGGTTCCAGGCAAGTAGAATCGCAGTGATTACTGTAAGTATGGTAGCGACTCTGGAAATTTGCAGCGCAAAATGATCTTTTTGTTGTTCTGTTTTATTGGGATGGATTTTGTTGGCGAGTGTTTTCCTGTATAAGTCGTTACTGAAAATCACCGCAATTGAAACAAATAACCCATCTGCCGTTGAAATAATGGCAGAAAGTATGGCAATTCCCAAAAATCCGGCAAGGGCGGGTGGAAACAATGTGACGAATAATGCGGGGATGGCTGCATCGGGTCGGAGGTCGGGACCAAGAAGTGCCCGCGCATGAAGTCCGCCGAGCACGGCAAAACCGAGTATCGATCCGATAGGTATGGCTAGTATCAGAAAGGTTCTCAATTGTTTGGAATCCTTCAGTGCAAAAGCTTTATTTCCGATGTGCGGATTCATCGAGAAAGGAAGGTGTGCAATGAACATCAGCATGACAAGTAAAAAACTTCCGAAGATGGGGTCCCCGGGCGAGAAGTAATTATCCCAGGATAGATTTGGATCCTGTGCAGCCACGGCGTCATTAACAGCGGAGGCACCGAATCCATCCAATCCTGTTCCAAGAAAGAACATCCCAGTAATCAGTAAAGCGATGAGGATCATCATCCCCCCCTGAAATGCGTCGGTGAGTATGTCGGCATGTGATCCACCTATCGTGATGTATATACCTATTACAATAACCGTGACCAACACCCCCCATGTATAATCCACGCCCAGCATGACTTCAAAAGTGGTAGCTGCGGCAACTACTTGTGCTGTTACATAATAGATCAACAACAATGATAAAAGGGCAAATCCGACTCTGAGAAAGTTCGAATCAAAACGTTGTCCGAGAAACTCAGGTAGTGAATTAGATCGGAACATATCCCCGGCGCGTTTAATGAGCTGGACCGATATGATGAGTCCAATGTATATTCCAATCGGATAGATCGCCGGATACCATAGGGCAGCAAATCCCTTGGAATATGCCAATCCGGGTATACCCATGAAAGTCGATCCACTGGCAACCGTTGATGCAAGAGCCAGAACCAGCAACCAAGGTCCATACGACTTCCTCGCTACAGCAAAATCCTCCTCCGTCTTTGTTTTGGTCATGGCATAAACCCCAAGTCCAAGGGTGCCTGTAACAAAGACCGCCAGCCAAATCCATGCCCAATAACCTACACTAAATTCTTCCACCGTAGTATTTCCTGATTAGATGATTACGTATGCGATTGAATTAGGTCCAATCTTTTTTTCGGGCGACGTAAGTGATCATAACTACCCAATACACTATGACAATGATGCCAAGTAATGTTAACAGATTCATAGTACTCTCCGTAAAGTTGGTAGAAAAAACAATGCCGACTGTGTGAATCGGCATTGTTAACATGGAGTAAGGCGTGGTTATTAATCGTAATACTCTGGAAGTTTTTTCACTTTTGCATAGGCATCAGCTGAATGGCTCACGAAGATCTGTCCGCCTTCGATATCACGGATCAACTTCATACGGTCAATGGCCTCCATGGCATATTGTACGTTCCAGACGATTCCGGGAACTGTACCTTGCAAGTTGGCATCCATATAAGCGGCATCAGCCGATAAAATAATCGTACCTGATTTTGGCAGGCGTACGACCAGGGATTGGTGTCCTTTGGTGTGACCCTTGGTATCGATGATTTCAATACTACCGTCGTTGAACAGGTCCAGGTCCTGAGTGAGTTCGATAAAGTTGAAATTACGTGTCTCCATGTAATCGTTTAACACGTAAGCAGCGCGTTGGAATTTCTCCGGCCACCAGGCGTTGTTCAACTCTGCTTTTCTGAGGATGTGGGTCGCATTCGGGAACATTGCGATGTTACCGGCGTGATCCAGGTGCATGTGTGAATGGATGACATATTTCACATCATCTACGGACTTACCAATACGCTGGAGTTGACGGTCGATTCCCTGATCACGGGTCATGGTTGGCTTGAATGCACCGGCTACGGGTCCCCAATACGATGATCCGTTGTCGGGAACAACTTTGATATTCATTCCGGTATCAAAAACAACCAGTCCTTTGGGGTGATCAATAATGTACATCGGAACAGGTACATCGATCTTGTTACCGTGGTTGAGCATGGCCGTAAGCCAGCCTTGATCCAGATTCAGTTCACCTGATGATGTAACGTATAGTTTCATACCTGCGGGTGACTGAGCAAACAACGTTGATGTTGCAACACAAACGGTTAGCAATATTGCAAAGATTAAACTGACTCTCATTTTCATAATGAAGCTCCTTCGGTTTATGACTTTTCTATTGACCAAACAAATACGTGCCTGAAAAAGCGCTTCCCGATGATAATAAAAGCAAGTTTTTATCGCAAGAATACAAGTAAATTTTGACAGAATTTACAATTTCGGATAGTAATAATTTAGATCAGTAGTCAAGTCCAGGCTGTTTGATCTTGTAATTGTCCCGATCTTGTTTGGCTTTGCGTACAATCTCTTCGACATCTTTGAGCAGTTGTTGGGCATCAAATATGATTCCATCTTTGATGGTGTATTTTATGCCACCATGACGGACAGCCTCGTTATTCTCGTTCACGATGATAGCTCCCGTACCGTATAGAACTTTGATATTGGCTAAAGGGTTTGCATCGACGAGTACAATATCGGCCAATTTGCCGACTTCAATGGTACCAAGTCGGTCAGATACTCCCAGTTCCTCGGCTCCTTTGAGAGAAGCCGACATGAATACTTCAATCGGATGAAATCCGGCCTCCCTAAGCAGTTCCATTTCCTGTATGTAGCCAAATCCGTAGAGTTTATAAATGTAACCGGCATCAGAGCCAAGTGTCACACGTCCACCCCGGTTCTTGTACTCGTTTACGAATTGCATCCAAAGTCTGTAGTTCTCTTTCCAGGAGACCTCTTGTTCGGTTCCCCAATTGAACCAATAGGATCCGTGTGCTACCCGGTTTGGGTTAAAAAACTCCCATAGTGAGGGCAAGGTGTATTTTTCGTGCCATTCAGCTCTGCGCTGTGCCATCAGATCACGACTCGCTTCGTAGATCGTAAACGTTGGATTCAACGTGAAATCCAAACCAAGCAGTTCGTTCATGACGTTGTTCCAGTGATCGGAGCCCGGTCCGGCTGCCTGTTTCCATAATTTACCGGCTTCTTCAAATCGGTGCTGCTCGTCCTGATAGTTGTAATCGAGGGGATAGTGCTGAACGATTCTGTCGGTGAACAATGCCTCTGGCAATCCGTACCAATGGGTCAGGCTTCGGAGTCCCCATCGGGCTGATTGTAACGCATTGGCATAAACCACACGGGTCTGGGCATGATGTGTCATGCTTCCAAGACCAAGTTTAGAGGCTTCATCCAAAGCGGCGCTATAGACTTCCGGAGTGGCACCGAAGAATTTAATTCCATCAGCTCCACGGGCATGTATGCTTTGCACCCATTCACGGGCATCTGCACCGGTTAACATGGCTCGGCCAAATCCTGATCCAAATCCTACATAAGCAAAGATTCGGGGAGCCGTAATCTGATTATTTTCGCTCAAGGTCTTGTGGCGTAACGTCCAATCGAGACCATTGAAGGACCCAGGCTCACGGATACTTGTGATGCCATGTGCGAGCCATAATTTATAGACGTACTCGGGAGTGGTACCCTGAGCACCTCCACCCGTGTGTGCATGGTTATCAAAAAATCCCGGCAGGGCGAACATTCCGGTTGCATCAAGAACATAGTCGTCGGGTCCGGCTTGTGGACGTCGGCGTTCATTTACAGGAACTCCTGGATAACCAACAGTCTGAATCGATATGATACGATTTCCTGATATCACAATGTCAACGGGACCCATCATAGGTGATCCTGTCCCATCGATCAGATTGACTCCGCGAATGATCAGACGCTCGAACGGTCCTTCGCCTTCGGCTCTTTCAGGGGCATCAGGCATTTGTGCCAGTGCGATTGAGGTTGATATCCCGATAAACAAGAAAACTTGTAGCAGAATTATGAAACTGTTTGAGAGTAACCTAAGTGTAGTCTTCATACGACTCATGTGATTCGACGATTTATGTTTGATAGACTTGAAATAAAAATATGTTCTGCTCTGAGGAAGACCTTTTTTGTGGTTCACCACATAGCACTGTGCTGCAATATAAACACAACAATGTCAGTAGTTTTGAAAAATTTATACATGTAATGTTATAAGTTTGATCTGGTCAACCATCCCAAAGTTCGGCACGAATCATTTCAGAGGTGATATCCGAAATCTGATATTGTAGTAACAATCGGCTTCGCTCGGGTATCGTGCGTTCTACAAGTGCGGCACATTCTGGTGTATAAAGCAGTAAATCGATTTCTTTGATGAATGGGGGTAGAAAACGACCATCTGTCGCCCCTGCGAGTATGGTACCGGTAAATTGGAGAAGTTGTTTAAGTTCTGAGCTAAGAATGGACACGGAATTCTGGTCTCGGGTCAACAATCCCAAAGTCTGCACCGCTGATCGGTCCACAATCGAGACCAACACCGACGCATCAAGCATATACACAACAGGTAATATCAACCCACTTTCAGAATCACTTTTAAACTGTCTGACATACGGGATGGGGACAAATAACGCATCATAATTTACCGCTTTCTCGGTTTCTGTGATGGTAATGACTTTGCTTTTCACTCCCACTTTGAGTTGGATTGCGCGGGAGATCATCCCACCCAGTTCACGTGTAGCACCTACTGTAGCACTTGAGTTCAATCTATCGGGCCACTCCATGAAAGTGAGTTGTTCTTCAAACAGAGTCTCGACTTCATCCTCGTCCAATCCGTAACCAACAAGCTCCTCGAGTACTGCCCTGATTTTTTCAGCACCCATTTCCAATCGTGCTGCCTTGTCGAGCATGGTTGACTGACGGTGGACCACGAATCCGCGTCCCTTCTCACTCACTATGAGACCCTCGTCTGATAGCATCTGGTAGGCTTTTCTTACGGTATGAAAACTTGATTCCAACTGCTTGCCAAGTACTCTGGTTGACGGGAGAACCTCCCCCACTTGAAATTGTTTGGTCGAGATCATGAGCCTGATCCTGTCGGCTATGTATTTAGCTGATTTCAAATCCAGTACCCGATTATGGCAAAATTATGTGATAGTTATGTAGCAATTCTCTTAATTTAGTCAATCTATGATGAAATCTCACAAGAACTTGAACATTGGTATATCCTTTGATACCCCGGATGAATATCCGGAGGTACATGGTCCTGATGATCGTTTTGCCGAATTTGAACCAGAATCTACGATTTTGGCGATGGAGGATGCGATTCGATGGGTCGGGGCAACTCCAAAAAGGATCGGTGGACCAAGAAATCTTTTGAAATCGCGACCGGATGTCGATGTGATGTGGAATATCTCAGAGGGCTATGGAACCAGAAATCGCGAAAGTTGGGTACCAGTTCTGTGTGAGCTGTATGGCATCCCCTGCCTCGGAAGTGATGCCTTGACGATGTCGATCAGTCTGGACAAATCAGAGTCGAAACACATGGCTCGGCGAATCGGTATCCAAACTCCGGATTGGGTCGTGGCCAAATTTGGCGGACATACCAATCATGAGGGATATCTTGCCGATTTAACGGAAAGAATGAGGATTGCAGGTGTTCGGTTTCCGGTCTTTATCAAACCGCGATACGAAGGGACAGGTAAGGGTATTAGGGCCTCAAGTCTCATAAAAAATGATTCTGAATTGTTACTCGAATTAACAAGACAGTTCGATCTGTACCAACAGGACGTGATCATTGAGTCATTTTTGCCTGGAGCAGAATTCACATTGGCTGTGACCGGAACCCCCTTGATCGCCCAATCTGTTCTCGAACGTGGCATTGATTCAATCACTGGAATTGGATACCATCTGGTCGATTCGGGTCAAAGTTTCCGGCTCTTTCACAATCTGACACCGGGGCTCGAATCCAAACTACAACAGTGGTCACTTGATCTGAGCCGGGAAATGAACATTTTGGATTTTGCTCGGTTCGATTTCAAATTGGACGAATTTGGGAATCCCTGTTTTTTGGAAGTCAATCCACTACCGACCTTTGCAATTGACAATCATTTTGCGATTCTAGCCGAACTAAGTGGAAAATCCTATGCTGAGTATCTGGGAAATATACTTTTGGAGGGGTTGAATCGAATCCTGTCCAAATGACCTTGGGCATAAGTCATACATTTGCTCAACTTTGTGACATTGAAAAAAATCCTCAATGGTTCTTGCTTGATTGATTCACGATAAAATCTGGTATAATCCGTATATTTGGAGTTCGTTTAATCCATGCCCAATCATCATTTTTAAGCCAAGTGCCGAATACGAACCACCTACTATCAGATACTGAATTCGAGAAAATCGACCTGGAAAAGCTAAAGTCTCAGCCAGAATGGTCGGATTGGAAATGGCAAATGCGAAACAGGATCCGTTCGGTCGATCAACTACGTCGTTGGATCCATATCACCGATGATGAACTCGAGGCAATTGAGCGGACCAATGCTTATTTCCGCTGGCAAATAACACCGTATTATGCATCTCTCATGGATCCAAATGACCCTGACTGTCCACTCCGCAGGCAGGTTGTCCCAAAAATGCAGGAGCTGGAAGATGATTTTGATATCCTGTCGCTGGACCCACTAGAGGAACTCGCCCACAGCCCGGTAAAAAACCTGGTTCATAATTACAAAGATCGAGTGGCATTTTGTGTGGCTGCTGAATGCGCGGTTTACTGCCGATATTGCCTGAGAAAGCGCATGGTGGGAGACGGCGAGTATGCCATGAACAAAGCAGAACTCCAGGAAGGCATCGACTATATTGCAGCACATCCAGAAATCAGGGATGTTTTGCTTACGGGTGGTGATCCCATGATTCTGAGTGACTCCAATCTTGAATGGATCCTTTCCAGACTCAGAGCGATTCCCCATGTAGAACTTATACGCATAGGCACCCGGTTTCCCGTCTTGAATCCGTTCCGGTTCACACAGGAATTCTGTGACATGGTTTCAAAATATCATCCCGTCTGGATCAACACTCATTATAACCATCCAAAGGAACTAACGGAGGATGCCCGAGTGGCATGTGATAGGATTACACGTACCGGTGCCCCTTTGGGCAATCAAACCGTGCTTTTGAAGGGAGTGAATAACAATACTGAAACGCTGAAAGATCTGTTCAAAGGGCTCGTCAAAATGAGAGTGCGTCCCTATTATCTGTACCAGGCTCAACTTATTGGTGGCACAAAGCATTTCAGGACCACGATTGAAGAGGGAATGCACATCATGGAAGAATTGCGAGGTAGAATTTCCGGGTTTGCGATACCAACCTATGTACTTGATACACCTCACGGAAAAGTCCCGCTCACACCCAATGGATTTCTCGGGCGGAGCGGTGATTATGTCGAAGTCCGTGCTTATGGAGGGGAACTCTGGAGAGAGTTCAATCCTGATTAACGCTCTGTTCGTATCGTGAACTTGACGACTTGGTCTTTTCCGGGTTCAATCCTGACCTTGGCCACGCCACGAATAGAAGAAACCATCTCGAAAGGGATACTTGAAGAAGTAATTCTTTGATTTGTGTTCAAGTTACGTTCAAGTTCAATTTCAACGGTTTCGTTTTTCCGGTTTTGAAACAAAACTTCGGTTGATTGTTCGAAAATGCGGTCAGTGATCCGATTTTGTGATATCGGGGTCTCTTTGACCAGCAGGTCAAACGCCATTCCGCTGGTAACTGCAATCATACCATCTACCGGAATATTTGAAATAGCATCCTCTCCAATAAGTATTCGCTGACCCTGTGATTGGCCATATACTTTGATGTTGCCAGAGGGCAGAGCCATTCCAACTTTATTCCTTCGTGTATTAGGGATATCGTACTGAATTCGAATCTGTCCACCGGTTGGGAACTCCGAGTATCGGTCAAGACTTGTGTAACGATATCGTTTTTGGACTTGGATACCGTCTGCATCCACCAAGGGAATTCTGCGCGACTCATTTGCTCTGATATCATATGTACCGGGTATTTCATAGAGCTGAAAATCAGAAAAGGCCGTGGGCTCAATACTTGCGTCCTGCGATTCCATAGTGGCCGCAATGCTCATTAATGATCGGGCATGTACATCAGGTGAGCTAAAGTTCTTAGCTGAGCGATTTACTTGTCCGGCGATCAGCTTAAGTCGTGATACATCATAATTCCAATCGCTGTAGTTTTGAATGATCGACCATCCATATAATTGGGCAGTTTTTTCATCGCGCCCTATCACCAGTGCATATTCGGTAGTCCATGACAAACCATTCACCAGGTAATTAAATTCGATTTCTTGTACACCGCGCCTCTGTGGTTCAGCTTTGAGCATCAGGCGTGGTCCGGTAAAAGGAGTAAATACGATTTCTTTACTGCTTACTGTGTAACCGGTAAGTCCTGGTAACATAATATCACTTCCGTCCGATTGCTTGATCAGAATGAGTCCACCATCGTAGTATTGTAGCACTCCGTTTATGGAATGGCCTTGTGCATGATCGAGTCGAACCGATTTCCCAACTAAGGATTTCATATAATCGTCAAAACCGACTCTGGATGCATCATTTCTGTGGTCGTGAATTCGACCATTCATTCTGGAAATCATTGAGTTGAAATCCATAGCCCATGGGAATCCGGAGAAGGTATATTCATTCACTCCCCGATCGATCTCAACTTTGCGCACATCCTGGACTAAAGAATATCCGCCTTGATAAATGATCAGTGTTTGCTGACCTGACGTGTCAAATTGGGCTGATGCATTTCCGTACGTAAGTAAAAGAACGGCAAATATCAGTATTGGGACTCTGATGATTGTTTTCATGAAATAAAATTGATTAATAGTATGCACACCCATCGTTTTAGAACGGGTGTACATATGATTATACGCATGAAACAGTCGTTTCGCATATGCATCACATCTATATGCGAATATGATACAGTAGGACGACTAAATGGCAGATCAATTCAGACTGAAAACAGCTTTGTATCGGGGTTGCTGGTGTCGCTCCAGATAGTAAGTAAATGTGTTGTTTTCAAGGTCAAGGTGCATGGTCCACTGATTGGTAACTGCCTCAGGTAGCATTTCAGCGGTTTCAGCATCTGCAGGAAATTCTTGTTTGAATGCTGTGCCCGAATCACTGGCCCATCCGCCGTAGTTCGTCAAGTCATGCGGTGTGCCATCATCATATCGGTGATCATGTTTGAATAAAAGTCCCTCGTCTGATAATGTCAGTATCCATGTTCTGGACTTGTCATCATTCACTTGAAATGGAATACGAATTTCGGTATCGCTACATGACTCCACAGTCATTTTAAGCGCAGCTCCGTAGAGCTCATGTTCTGGATTATCGGGGAATACAGACTCACCATAGTAAACATTACCACAATGTTCACTCAAATTCTGAAAAAACGCAGTTCGAGCATCAAGCTCGACGGATTCTGGTGTGGATTCAGACTGTGGTTGTGATGAACATGCGACGATAAAAGCTGAAATAACGACAGCTATACAGATAGTTCTTAGAAGATACATAGGATCTTGTTGGTTAGGTTAATCAAGGTTAATCAAGGTTAATCAAGGTTAATCAAGGTTAATCAACAAGATAATGAAATTGACCTAAAAATAAACCCGATACAGGAACTTTAGGTTACGTCCCGGTTCCGGCATAATAGATTTGACGCGCGACAGATGCATGCGATAGGTTTGATCTGAAATATTCTCAACTGTAAATGAAAATGTATGTAGATAGTTACCGCGTGTGAAAAAATATTGAGCAAAAGCATCAAATACGATGTATCCGTCGGTCGGTTCCTCAAATTCACCCAACCGATCCTGTTTTCTGGCAATCCGTGAACTTGTCCCCACGGTGAGTTTACGATTTGAGTATTGAAGGTCAACTTTACCGGAGAGTGGTGGAATAAATGGTAAAGGTTCATTGGTTGCGAGGATCGTCCCCTCAACGTAACTAACCGTTGCATCCAAGCTTAACACAGATGACAATTCGACTTCCATCATCCATTCGGCACCCCACATTCTGACTTCATCGCCACTGATCTGATAAATTGGAAGTGGTCTGCGTGCACTCATTTGCCCGGTATTCCTTGGGTACAAATAATTTGAAAAGTGGTTCACATACCATGCATTTCGAAATCCGAAACGATCAGTGGCAAATCGGATATTCCACTCCAGACCATGACCGATTTCTTCGTTCAAATCTGGATTTCCCACTTCAAATGAGTAGGCAGGTAAGTGTGGACCTTCGGTGAAAAGTTCTTCGACTCCGGGCATTCTTACTGTCCGCATCACAGAAACACCGGTACTAAGCGGGTTGCTTAACCTGTATACCGCTGAGATACCACCTGAAGCGTTCACGAAATCACGTTGCCTGCGGTGACCAAATGAAGTTTGTGTTGGTCGAACAGGTCGTACGGAAGCAGCATCAAGTCTGGCACCAAGTTGGATGTCCCAATCTCCCCTTCTGATCTGCTGATAACTGTACATTGCTAAATTGTATTCATCCGTTTCAGGGGTGAACGTGAGTCCTCCTGCCGTAAAATTACTGATTTCAGCAAATCCCCCGAATATACCACGATCAAACGGACCTGATTTATCATTGAATACTCTCAGGTTCATCGTGTGAGTGAATAGGCTATACTCTGAACCGATGAGATCATGTCGGGATGTTGCCGGATCAAATTCCAACTCTTCATGATAATAATGAGAGAACGTATACTCAGCTACTATCCTCCGAAGGAAGGCAAAGGACATGCTTCGATCAAATCTTGCGTCGACCTGTTGACGCTGCAGATTGATTTTCACTCCTTCAGGATGTGATCCTGTAAAGTTCCCCGGGATACCATAAGACGATCGATAAAAGTTTGCTGAAGCTCCATATAATCCCCAGTCGTGAACATGAGAAGCTCCCAATGCTCCATGGATGTTTTGAATTGCGGTATTTTGAAGTTTTCCAATAGGAGTTTGGATGTCGGTTGCGTTTCTGAGACCAAAGTCACCTCGAATTCCGACGTTTTTTATAGACCCGAAACTTGAAATACCGGTCGATAACCCCTGATTCACGGTCTCCCCTTGAATGGAGGCTGTACCATGAAAGTGATTCGGGATTTCAGTAGGTATCTGACCTCGCACAACATTGACTACCCCCGCCATTGCATTTGGACTGTACACCAGAGCAGCAGGACCACGTAAAATCTCGATATGGTTTGAATTGATTGGATCGATGGCCAAGGCATGATCAGGTGATGAAGTTGAGATATCACCTGTGGTGCGCCCATCCTCAAGAACCATAAGTCGGTCACCACTGAGTCCACGCATGACGGGTCGAGCTGGGGCCGGACCCATCGAACTTTGCGACATTCCGGGTTCATTTTGTAATGTTTCTGCCAATGTGCGACCGAGTTGCTGGCGAAGTTCACGACCGTCAACACGTCGTTCAACCTGTACTTCACTTCCATTTTCACGTTCACCGATGACTTCAATAGCGCGGGACCTAAAGGCACTTGCTCTCAGTCTGATATTCAACGATATGGTATCACCTGCCGTGAGATTAACTTTTCTTGTAACAGATTCGTACCCAACCCTATGTGTTCGAACGGTAAACTCGCCTTCAATGAGGTTTCCAAGAAAAAAATGCCCGTCCTCATGAGAGGTAGTAAAACGACCCGTCTCAACGATGAGAATGTTGGTCCACCCTATTGGTTCACCCGTTTGAATATCGGTGATCTGTCCGCGAATGGAAGCCCGCGGCTGAATTTGTTCAGAATCGAACACTGCCTCGGTGCAACCATAACATTCTGCCTGATATGCAACGGCTTGAACCCAAAAGAGTTGAAAAATGAAAAGCAATACCATAACCCGACTGTTGATTCTCGAAAAAAACAACATAATTACACCAAATAGCCCATTAAATGTTATCCGGGAAATTGGAGCGTTCGATATCATGGGTATGGGAAATATGGTAGTATGCAGTCTGGTTAACAACTTTTCGTAGTTCAGGGTGCGAATATACGAAGTCGAGCCAAAAGTTTACGGTGCAGGTAAAATATTTACAGATACCGGACGTGACTCAAAATCAGCATGAGAACCATGCATTAGTTTGATCGTTATCGTGGATGACCCTGTGGTAATACCGGTGAGTCTGAATCCCCATCTGCCCGATCCTGCCTGAGCTGTTAGAACTGAGGTATTCACCGGGTCAACTTGTAAACGGAAGTCATTGTCGGTTATGTTCAGGATGAACCCTTCGGGATCCAGAAACTCAACCGTCATTTCACCGGAGGCCTGTCCCTGTACTATCGAAAGATTTCCTGTAACAGTGGTTCCATTTTGTTGAGCAACTACTTCGTTGTTCAACACAACTCGGAAACCAGCTATGTCCATATGGTCATGATCATGAGCTTTTTTACAGGATACCGCAAAAAATGAAACAAGGCCGATAATCAATAGAGTGCGTTGGATGAATGTCATATGTCCTGTGATTTTGGTAACAATTTTAGATGCAACAAAGTAGCAATTACGCAATACAAGTGCAAGTATGTTGCAACTGAAAAATGTTTAACGTTGTAAAACCAACAAAACAATTATGAGATTACAGAATGGGACCAAGAACGTTCCATACATTTCGGGCGAGTATTTTTTGTCCTTCGACATTTGGATGGATACCGTCGGGTAGATTTAAAGCTGGATCACCGGCAACACCTTCCAGAATGAAAGGTATTAAATGTGCATTGTTTGTACGTGCGAGTGAAGGAAACATTTCTCTGAAGGTGCGAGTGTATGTATCGCCGAGATTTGGAGGCACTTGCATGCCCGCCAAAACAATCTTGACATCTGGATATTTTTGACGTGTCTGATCGATAATTTTTTGCAGGTTATCTCGTGTCACCTCAAGATTGATCCCACGTAGTCCATCATTTGCACCTAACTCCAACACCAAAATATCTACGCGTGATCGAAGTAACCATCCGATACGCCGAAGTCCGCCTGAGGAGGTTTCTCCGCTTAGTCCGGCATTGACTACACGGTAATTATGCCCGGCTGCTTTGATTTTTTCTTCGACTAAAGCAGGAAATGCCTGTGTCTCATCAAGTCCGTAACCTGCGGTAATGCTGTCACCAAGGAAAAGTATTGTTTTTAGTTCTCCTTGTTGATTTGCTTGTGCATTGAGTGTGTCGGGTACAAAAGGACTTAGTCCCATAAGGACCAAAAGTACAGCAATCCCATACTTCTGAACTCCGGGATGTGCATTCTTTTTCTGATCAGGTGATTTTCTGACAGGTATCGGAATCAGCACGGGTTGCTGATCTCTGAGCCAGTTTTTAAAAGCTTCAATAATATCTTTGATCATAGCCGTCGTTGGATAAATAATATTTTTTACATCATTATAACGTTACCGGGACTTATTTTGATTCCCTTGTTGTTCATTTATTCGTAAAAAGTTATGCGGTAATTAGTAATGGGTAATTTTTACCAACAATGAGCCACAAAAAATGTACCAAAAGTAGCATTTGATCGTATTACAGACAATCTGGCACATTTGACTACTTCCAGGAATTCAAAATACATAATCACAATAAGGTATAATGCTAAAAGTTGAACATATTTCAAAAGTTTACCAAAGTGGCGACCGACAGCTACAGGTTTTACATAATATAAATTTTGAAGTTCCGGATGGACAGGTCTGTGCCATTGTTGGTCCATCGGGAAGTGGAAAAACCACGCTATTAGGACTTTGCGCCGGACTCGACCACCCTACGGAAGGTGAAATTTCGATTGCTGGACGCAGTCTTAAGAATAAATCGGAGGACGAACTCGCTGCCATCCGAAATGAACTCGTCGGATTTGTTTTTCAAAGTTTTCAACTCATTCCGACGTTAACAGCACTTGAAAATGTGATGGTCCCAATGGAGCTACGAGGTGCACGAAATGTTAGCAGTGAAGCAAAAGAATTGCTACAAAAAGTTGGATTGGGCGATAGAATGCATCACTATCCAACACAACTGTCCGGTGGAGAGCAACAACGTGTGGCCATTGCACGTGCATTTATAAACAAGCCGGTGCTGTTGTTTGCAGACGAACCTACCGGGAATCTTGACACAGATACAAGTGAATCGATCGAGCAACTTCTTTTCGACTTGAACAAGGATGCCGGAACTACATTGGTTCTCGTAACGCATGACCTGGAACTTGCGGCAAAAACCCATCGTATTATAAGATTGAGAAACGGTCATGTCGCCTCCGATACGCTAATTCATGCTGTGGAGGCGGAACTGGCATGAGCTTTAACCCGTTTATTTGGAAGATGGCATGGCGTGAAAGCCGTGGCAGCCTCAGCCGTTTGCTTCTGTTTGTCTCAAGCATCGTACTTGGCGTTGCAGCATTAGTTTCAATTACATCATTTGGTGACAATCTGGACAAGGCCATCGATCAACAGGCAAAAACTCTGCTGGGGGCAGATCTTGAAATTGATGGCAGGATGGAATTTCCCCCAGAAATGGAAGCTTTGTTTGATTCCATTGGAGGTGAACAGGCGCGTGAAGTTCGGTTTTCATCGATGGTACTTTTTCCTTCAACTGGTGGCACCCGTTTGGCTCAGATCAGAGCGGTTTCGGGTAATTTTCCATTTTACGGAGAGCTGGAAACCAGTCCATCAGATGTATTGGATGAGTTCAGGGCCTACAAAGACAAAGCCTTGGTAGATGAGACCATGATGATGCAATATGGATTATCCATTGGTGATTCCATTCGAGTCGGAAATCTGACTTTTGAAATTATTGCGAAACTGATTTCCATACCGGGAGAGAGTCTTGCACAAAGTATTACGGGTCCACGGGTGTTCATCTCTGGCGACATACTCGATGAAACAGGTCTCATTCAGCGGGGAAGTCAGCTGTACTACAGTCAGTATTTCAAATTCGATGATGACAGAGATGTCGAGGCGTTGGTGAAAGAAATCGAACCGGTTTTGGAAGCCAATCGATTTGATGCCGATACAGTTGAAGACCGTAAACGATCTCTGGGCAGGTCCATGACCAACCTGACCAACTTTTTGAACCTCGTTGGATTTGTCGCTTTGTTGTTGGGTGGACTCGGAATTGCGAGTTCCATCCATGTGTACATCCAAAGAAAAGTTGATACCGTGGCCGTTTTGCGATGCGTTGGGACCTCCACAAAGAATGCAATACTGATTTATGTGATTCAGGCTACTGCTATGGGTATGATCGGGGCCATTATTGGGTCTTTTATCGGACTTGGAGTGCAACATGTGGTTCCACTAATTTTAGCCGATTTTCTACCGATAGAAATTGAATTTGGCATCTCATGGTATGCTGTAATTTCCGGTTTGCTCATTGGTATGACTATTACGGCACTTTTTGCTTTACAGCCGCTGCTTGCTATCAGAAAGATTTCGCCTTTACGTGCTATTCGCAGAAATGTAGATCAGGATGATTCAATTACAAGAGATCCGTTGCGCTGGGCAATTTTTGCTATCATAGGCCTCGGAATCATGCTCACAGCGGTAGCCCTGACCGGTGATTTGAAGACAGGATCTGGTTTTTTTGCGGCAATTGTCATCGTTTTTGGCTTGTTGATTCTGATTGGCACCGGAATTATCACATTGTCACGACGGTTTTTTCCTTCCCGCAGCAGTTATGTGGTACGACAGGGAATTGCGAATTTGTTCCGTCCGAATAACCAGACATTGGTGATGATCATCACCCTTGGATTCGGTACTTTTTTGATATCAACTCTGTTTCTGACTCGGGACATGCTATTGGAACAAATTGAAACTACCAGTTTTGAGAATCAGGCAAATCTCGTGATGTACGACATCCAAACTGATCAAAAGGACGGCATTCGTGGTATCATAGATTCATACGGACTTGAAATATCACAAGATGTTCCAATTGTGACCATGCGCATGACCCATATCAACGGGGAAACTGTAGAGGCCTTACGTGATAGCGGTGATGTCCGGATCCCAAACTGGTTATACCGACGTGAAGTCAGGGCTACGTATCGGGAGCAGATCACTGATTCCGAGAAAATAGTTGAGGGTACATATACTTCATTCTTCGATGATTTTGACGGACTGGTGCCGATTTCGTTGGAGGTTGAAGTTGCGAAAAGCATGGGTGTGGGTCTGGGTGACGAGTTTACGTTCAATGTCCAGGGTATACCGATGCAGGGAGTTGTGACCAGTCTTCGGGAAGTAAACTGGCAACAGGTACAACCAAATTTCATATTTACATTTCCGGATGGAATTCTTAATGATGCTCCACAATTTCATGTCTTTGTGACCTTTGCACCCGACAGAGAGATCAGTGCTCAGGTGCAACAGGAAATCATTACCAACTATGGAAATGTATCCATCATAGATTTGGCTTTGATTCTGAATATTGTAGATAACATTCTGGGTAGAGTCAGCTTTGTGATCCAATTTATGGCCATGTTCAGTGTGATCACCGGACTCATAGTGCTGTCGGGGGCTGTTATAGCGAGTCGATTTCAGCGTATGCGAGAAAGTGTTCTTTTGAAAACATTGGGTGCCCGGAGCAGACAAGTGCTGAGGATCATGTCGGTTGAATACGCTGTACTTGGGATTATGTCTGCGTTGACAGGGATTATTCTGTCGTTGATCGGTGCATGGGCACTTGCCTGGTTTGTATTCGAGGCCACTTTTATACCAAATATGTCCACAGTGGTGTTCATGCTTTTGATTGTCGTCTTTTTGACCATCGGAATCGGCCATTTAAATAGCAGAGACATCTACAGACGAAGTCCACTGGAAGTATTACGAAGTGACGGATAACGTGTAGCTGGGCAGGTTTGTTCTTTTAAAAACTGAATTGCATCATTACACCTGCTCCTGCCTGGCTATCCCCATTCTCAGGACTGTACACATCGATATTGAATCGAAAACTAATGAGCGATGTGGCTTGATATTTTGCACCCAAAGTGATTTGGGTGTGAGATTCGTCATTTAAATCGAAGTGCCATCCCTGAAATCGTGATACGAACATCCACTTGGGATCGATTTTGTATCCACCTGATACATAGTACCCGCTGATTGTCTCGGTTGCAAG
The DNA here is from genome assembly GCA_964509715.1 of uncultured Chitinophagales bacterium. GTDB lineage: Bacteria > Bacteroidota > Rhodothermia > Balneolales > HLUCCA01 > UBA11400. The sequence continues at coordinate 5,283 of CAZDYD010000029.1, read as the reverse complement.
GGGTGAGCGAACCGTTTCAAGTTCACCAGTAAGATATTCTGCTTTGATTTTTATTTTATCGGTTTCTGCATGAATATCAGCTCCTACGATCGACCGGGTCCCTCTGAGCAGTGGACCATTTGCCCCGGAGTTAATTCCTGCACTATTACCATGGGACCCACTTATGGCGAATCGAATGAATCCAGGAATGACTTCTCTTGTTGTATATTGCAATCTACCTATTGCATATAACTTGTTGTTATTGTTCGCGCTGAGTCCTGAACCATTAAAAATTCCGGCATAATAGTAGAAATTTTCGATATCCCCCTGTGCCGACAGACCAATTTCCCGACGTTGAACCAATAGTCCGGTAATCCGCGCCCGGCTCATGAAATCGGTGCTTTGTGGTGGAGGAATAAAATCGGTGGTCTGCTGTGGTTTTTGAGCGCCGGCAATGATTCGCAAGCGAGCATCGTAACGATATCCGACAAATGCATCGAGTAAATTGGGTTCCGATGACATATTTACAAATACCCGGTAGAAGAATCCTCCATCCAGATTACCACGTAAATCGACCCGAGCGTTTGCCAGCTGAAATGTGCGTCCACCCTGAAAGTTGTCATCTTCAAATGAGTATCTGAAATTTGTCTGGACCAATAGTCCGAGCCTGAAATTTTCAGTCTGAAGCCTGGATTTGAGCTGGGAGTCCAGACCCTCTGTATTTTCTTGTGCCAAAATATCTACATTCAACAATAATATTAACAACAATGAGAGGGTCAGCACTTTACCTGAATGTAAAAACATAGGATACCATTTGGTGATTAAATTACTTGAATTGAAAAGAAAAGATGTATTTTCGATCAATAGCAGGATATCTTTTGGTGATTAATTTACCCGTCATCAAAAATATAGTACATCCTGATGAGTGAGACAACCTGGAGGTGTACTTGCGTATGATATCTCTACTTACTTGGACCCGTTTAGTTCACTGATGAGGTATTCATCACCTAAAACTTTCACTTCATCGGGTAATCCACGTACAAATCGGATCACTGGCAAAAGACTTTTAACCTCAGCAAGTAAGGTATGTCTGTTCTTATCGTTCGTACTGGTTATGGCCGCTTCTGTAGAGGGGAAATCATTGATCAGAAGCATACGTCCACGGTTACTCAATTCGATATGAATCGTGAACGAAACATCCTCTTCGGTTGAAAATCCGAAAATATCAGGTACGAGATAATTATGCTTTGCGCTGTGTTCAAATGGCTGCATGAGCGTAATGACCGAACTAATACGCTCAAGATTATAGTAATTTGTACGTTTCGATGCGTTCTCATATGCCACAACGCACTTATAGTCGGTCGTGAAGTCAATTGGCTCGACAATTCGATCTCGCATATCACCCGAATGAATCGATTGATAATTCTTGAGCACAACCTGAAGTCTGTTTTCCATGGCGTTATAAAGCGCATCATAGATATGTCCCAAGCGTGTTCGGAGCAGGAGCTCGGTATTGGCGGTCATCTTGACTGGGTCGCCAAGTTTCGCCAATATATTTTCTTTGAGGGGATGGGAATCAGGGATGCTGAACACGGCACTCCGAATCAGGTCCAATTCAGTATCTGTGAATGGTGATGGAGCCGTATCCTGTGTCTGGGCAATAAGATACCTCATATACTCATCCTGAAGGATGTCAAATCCCAATGTGCGCAATGTATCCAGATATCTGTAAACGGTGCGCTCAGATGAGTTGATTGCCTTTGCCAGATGCCTTATTGATTTCGCAGGCCTGACTCTCAGCAGGGTAATAATTTGTAGTACTCGTGCAATCCTCTGATGTGAATCCATGTATAAACAGTATCCTTATTTCCACAAGGTTTTATCAAACACACAACATATTAGACTTTAATAATATCAACATTCCAATATAAACAGTTCGGATTGCATTATGTATTACTGACCTTATTTTTTCACGACATGTAGTGACAAAATGAGTTTTTTGGATCGTTTTTTTGAATTTCAGTCGGAATGTCTGATTTTAGTTTGAGCTATATGTACCAACCCAAACCGTCATGAAAAACATAACACCTATATTATTGTCACTGAGTCTGTTACTTTCTATCGATGCATTCGCACAATCGATACAGCCAATCAACATTGTTCCGAATCCGGTGGTGATCACACCAGGACAGGGTGAGTTTATCATGATGAATTCTACACGGATCCTCATTGAATCGGATCAACCGGATGTTCGAAGGGTTGCTGAGTATCTGTCAAATATCCTCACAACATCTACAACGTATGACATAAAAGTGTCAGAATACTCGAATAATGGAATGGGGCACATTCGGTTGATCCTAACCGAGGACAGTTTTTTTGATGAAACAACCCATCCGGCTCTTTTGTCCAATCCAACAGGTCCGGAATCCATTGAGGCCTACTCTCTGGTGGTTAAAGAATCGGGCGTAACAATCGCTGCAAAGCATCCCTCCGGACTCTTTATGGGTGTACAGACATTACGACAGTTATTACCTGCGTATGTGGAAGCAAACAGCTATACCATCATTCCAAATGGTGTAAAATGGGTGATACCTGCAGTCGAGATATCAGATTATCCTCGTTTTGGTTATCGGGGTATGCATTTGGATGTTGGTAGGCATTTCATGCCCGTAGAGTTCGTTAAACAATACATTGACATGCTGGCCAAGTTCAAACAAAACACCTTCCATTGGCATCTGACAGAAGATCAGGGCTGGAGGATAGAGATAAAGCGATATCCGCTGCTAACTGAAATCGGAGCATGGAGGGACTCTACATTGATCGGGAATTATGGCTCAGGTAGATATGATAATATCCGTTATGGAGGGTATTATACGCAGGATGAAATCCGGGACGTAGTGGCTTATGCCCGCGACAGGTTCATAACCATCATCCCGGAAATCGAGCTACCCGGTCATGCCAGCGCTGCTTTAGCGGCGTATCCAGAGTTTGGTTGTACCGACCTGAACCACCCTTATCACGTCCAGAGCACCTGGGGTATATTTCCAGAGATTTTTTGTCCAACGGAGGAGACGTTCGATTTCCTGAAAAACATTTTGACCGAAGTGATGGATCTGTTTCCCGGACCATTCATTCATATCGGGGGTGATGAAGCAATGAAAGATCATTGGAATCAAAGTCAAATTGCTCAATCTGTGATTCAACGCGAAGGACTTGCCGATGAAGATGAGTTGCAAAGTTATTTTATCCATCGGATCGATGAATTTTTGGATGCCAATGGTCGCAGATTGTTGGGTTGGGATGAAATACTTGAAGGTGGACTCGCACCCAACGCGACAGTGATGTCGTGGAGAGGTGAGTCAGGAGCTATTGCTGCAGCTCAGTTGGGACATCATGCCATTATGTCACCAACAAGCCATGCATATCTGGATTATTATCAGTCAAGGGACAGAGAAAACGAACCTATTGCCATAGGTGGATTTCTTCCATTGGACAAAGTTTACAGTTATGAACCCATTCCGATGGAGCTTGATCCACAACTTCATCATTACATACTTGGAGCACAAGCCAATATCTGGACAGAATACATGAAAACCACTTCAAAGGTTGAGTATATGGCCTATCCACGGGCATTAGCCATGGCAGAGGTTGTTTGGTCACAAAGTGACCGAAGATCGTGGGACGATTTCATGATCAGGCTGAATCAAATACTTAAACGTCTGGATGTGATGGAAATCAACTACCGATCGTTGGATTAAGGTTCATTCGGGATGATTCGATACTTATAGTGTCAGGCACATCAGTACATTGAAGCCCTTTTGCTGTTAATCATTTACTCACCTCTGAAATGAATCTCTTCCGAGAGCCTCCTCAGACGTGTCTGAGCATAGCTTTCCATGGTGGCATCACGAGCGGTCTCTGTAAGTAAATAGGATCGGTAGTAATCACGTGCGAGTCCGCGGTGCTGACCGGTTCTATCATAGGCCGAGGCCATATAGAAATAGATATCGACCCTATCTGGTCGAAGCCTTCTCGCAATTTCATAGTTTTGGATGGAAGAATCAAGATTTCCGGTACGATCGAAAATAGAACCCAATTGAATGTATGAATCGGCCAGGAGATTCCCCATCGAGTTTTGCGCCGCCGATTCAAGATGTTTGATTGCCTGCGTAAACTGTCCTAATTGATTCAGACTCATTGCCATATAAAAATGTGCGTTCGGATCGTCACCTATACCTAAGGCATATCTGAAAGCTTCAATTGCCAATTCGAACTCATTGGCGAAATAGTAACTCATTCCGAGATTCCTAAAGTTACTCTCGATCCGTTCACCCAAAGTAATGACCTCTTTATACTGTGACGCTGCATCCAGATATCGACGTTCTCTGAAATTAATTTCGGCCAGTCGTTTTCGAAAAGGAATGTGGGATGGACTCATACGTACTGCTTTTTCAGCATAATCTCTTGCGATGTCGTTCAGATTGAGTTCATAATTGATTCGGATCAAATCATGTAGGACACCATGATGGGTCGGACTGATCCTGTGGGCCTCTCGTAGATGAATCAATGCACCACCTTTATCACTCAGCTGGTTCAAAGCCTGGGCTAGTTGATATCTGAAGAATGTATTCGTTGAATCCTGTCGAACAAGTTCACTGTATACCCTTCTAACGCCAATCCAGTTACCTTTCTCCGATTGAATACCTCCATACAGGATCAATGCCTGACGATGATTTGAGTCCCGGTTAATAATAGTTTCGGTTAAACTTTCTGCAGTATCGTTTTGTCCGGCGGCTCGATACACACGGGCCAATTGAAGCATAAGATTAAGATCATCAGGTGCAAGTCCTCGGGCAATCTGCAGCGTCTGAATGGCAAATTCATATTGTTGTTGCGCAAGTGAAACCTGACTGACCAACAGATAGTGTTGCAGGTCACGATCAGATCTGGGTATCACAGAAAGCAGATCAGCCGCATCCTGATACCGATTATCGAGGATCAGTTGTCTGACTTTAGCCTGATTCTCTACGATTGATGAATCTACTCTCATATCCGAGAAACCGGAAGTGATCAACAGTAAAACAGTAATAAAAACCATGGTCACGGGTCTAAATACAATATTGAATATTACTAATATAGTAGGTTTAAAATACCAATCGACTTGAAGTAATCCAAAAATGGCTGAAATATTGATTTATTCTAATGTTAGACATGATGATATCTGCTTTATTTAACAGTTTCTAACCTGATTTACACTGTTTGTAGAGGTATTTTTTTATTGTGAAAAAAATATCATCAATAAGT
>CAZDYD010000028.1:8160-29262 GCA_964509715.1 uncultured Chitinophagales bacterium | reverse complement strand
ATCCGGGGATTTTTCGGCTGATTTTATGAAAATTCAGTGCGAATATTATCGTAGAGAGTCCGATGATAAATGCGGTCCAGTTCAGGTCGCCGATATGCTGACTGTAGGATACGTATTTTTCTACCAGGTCGGCCGGTAATTGATCAATGGGTAATCCGAACAGATCCTTTATCTGAGAAGAAAAAATGATGATGGCGATGCCACTGGTAAATCCGACAATCAATGGATAAGGGATGAATTTGAGGTAATTACCTAACCGGGCAAGTCCCATGCCGATAATAAGAAATCCAGCCATGAATGTGGCGATTGTGAGTCCGGCAACGCCGTGATCCTGTACAATGGCATAAACGATCACGATGAACGCACCTGTTGGACCACCGATCTGGGTACGACTGCCTCCCATAGCCGATATGATGAGTCCGGCCACGATCGCGGTTATGAGTCCCTTTTCGGGCGACACTCCCGACGCGATGGCAAAGGCAATGGCAAGTGGTAGTGCTACGATTCCGACAATGATGCCAGCCAGAATATCGTTGGTGAGTTGCTTTCTGGAAATTCCAGCTTTAAGCTGAGTAATTAATTTCGGTGTAAATTCCTCTGACCACATAATATCAAAAGGTACGAACTTTGTCAGGCCAATTGATAGTCTTATGTGGTTTTAGTAATTAAAAATAGTCATTGTCTGGATGGTATGGTAACGATCCCGGGCTAACTACCACGACCGTGTGACTTACAGTCGGATTTTATCGCGAGCGGGCCCTGTCCCCACTAAACGATCGACGATCTCCTGACCCGGTATCACTGGTTTGTCCCTGTATCGGTCAACAATACAGATGAATCCCAATGCTTCGTTGTTGTCGGCATGAAACTGATGCACTGTTTCAGGGGAGATGTACACTACATCGAAGGTACTGATCGGGGTGACGGTATGATTCAATATCACAGATCCACTTCCGCGAATGATGATAACGCTATGTGGATGTCGGTGATACTCGAGAGAGGAGTATCCACCAGCCTGCACCTCAAAATACCGTGTCTGCATGTTGAGCTCGTGGTCTTCGGGACCTTCGCCAAGCAAGCTGTATCGGCTGATATCCTTGAAATTGGTCGTGTCGGTCTTATAATCCTTTTTTTCGACCCCTTCCCAATGATATCCGTTGGATTTAATAACTCTGGAATTCATATCGTCAATGAAATTGATTTTAACTGAATCACAAAATATCACTTTTATTTGAGGGCTGCTTGGGAGAATTGTAAGATTCCCATTGGAACATTACAAGAATCGTATTCGCATTGAAATAAAACACATATTTTACTATCATGCTTGTATGCCAAAATCATTTAATTAATAAAAGTATCACGGATACGTATATTTTAAATCATATGGATAAAGTGAAAAAAAGTTGGATTCAGCCTGAATTGTATGACATTAGTTTAAACGGTGGATTTACGAAATACACGTACGAAGGGTCACTGTATAGTAGTTAAACCAATGATATAGCTGTCATCTTTCATGCAGTTATTCAGTATTCGTTTTAGTATTCCGAGACAGTTTTTATTTTTTATTGTCCCTTTAACACAATGTGTGATGTGAATGCGAATTGGAATAACAGGGTATACAGGATTTATTGGGACACATTTGGCGCAACGGATTGTCCAATCTGATGAATTCTGGACCTGTGTACCTATCTTCAAATCTGACTTCGCAGATGCGCATTCTCTTAGGTCAGCTATTGCCGGATGTGACGTCATCATTCATCTTGCCGCTGTGATTCGTCATCCATCGGAATCGTTTATTTATAACGAGAACATACGTATAGCACAGCTGCTGATCCATGCCATTCATCACACATCATCAGTTAGTCGGGTAATTTATCTATCCTCGGTAAAAAATTGCGAGGATTCGGCTTATGGTAGATCTAAAAAAGAGATTGAAAATCTGCTGTTCACTTGTTGTTCGTCGCTGGACATAAAATTTCAAGCGGTTGTCGCACCCAATGTTTTTGGACCTATGTCGAGGCCTGGACACAATTCTTTTATTGCGACATTTTGTGATGCAATTCAAAAGGGTTCAGATCCCGTTGTGATTCAAGATGAATTGATCCCTTTGTTGTACATCGATGACCTTGTATCAACACTGAAAGATTTAGTCAGGCACGGTGAAGATACCCCTAAAGTGAATTTACATGCCAAGGTGAGTATGCATGTTTCGGAAGTAAAGCGAATATTAAAGGACTTCGAAGGTGTGTTTTTACAGTCCGGTGAGATTCCTGCCATGGATAATGATTTTCGGAAACACCTATTTTTGACTTTTTTATCATTTGTCGACATTCAAAGGCATTATCCATGTAGATTTGATATTATCCAGACCGGAGAAAGCACATTCGCTGAATTGGTACGATCGAACTCACCGGGACAGACCTCCTACTCTGTCATCAAACCCGGAGTGGTGCGTGGGAATCATTATCATACCAGAAAATTTGAGCGTTTTATAGTATTGAAAGGTTCAGCAGAAATAGTGATTCGGAAGTTTAATGAAACTGAAATCCACACTTTTCAGGTACAAGGTGCAACCCCATCTTTTATTGACATCCCTCCATGGCACGTTCACAGCATAAAAAATATCGGGACTGACGAATTGATAGTCATATATTGGATCAATGAGTGTTTCAATGGACTTGATTCGGATACTTTTCCTTTGAGTCCGCTTCTTCACGATTAGTTATCTCTAACCTGTTCACATGGAACCAAATCAACGTACCGGAATTTTGCCAAAATTGAAGGTGATGACCATTCTAGGCACACGCCCAGAGATCATTCGCTTAAGTAGGATTTTGCCTCTTTTGGATACGTATACCGATCATCGCGTGATTTACACAGGACAAAATTTCGATGTCAACCTGAGTTCTATCTTTTGGGATCAATTGCATCTTAGATCACCCGATTATGAGCTTGAATGTACAACGACATCTTTAGGTGGATTTATCGCGGACATGTACTTGAAGCTCGAACCAATCTTGAAGAGTGAGCTTCCGGATGTTATGGTTATTCTCGGAGACACCAATTCTTCCTTATCAGCATATTTGGCTAAAAGGTACAGGATCAAAATCATTCATATTGAGGCCGGGAATCGATGCTTTAGTGATGATGTCCCTGAAGAGGTAAATCGTAGGGTCATTGATCATTTAGCCGATCTCAATTTGGTGTATTCTGAGCAGGCTCGCAGAAATCTTTTAGCTGAGGGGATACATCCATCCAGCATATTTTTGGTTGGGAGTCCTATGTTTGAAGTGTTGGATTTTTATGCCCCTGAGGTAGATCGTTCTTCCATTTTGAGTGATTTACATCTTCATCCACAATCCTATTTTGTGGCATCGATCCATCGTGAAGAAACTGTTGATCACGCTGAGCGTTTGAAATCGGTCATAGAAGGATTACGTCTGGTATCGGTCACATATGACCAACCTGTGATTTTTTCTATGCATCCACGTACCAGGAAACGACTTGAATCAACAGGACTGATGGGTCAATTGAGTGAATTTTCCAGGATACATGAGCCGTTCGGGTTATTTGATTATCTCCAACTGCAACGTCAGGCAACATGTGTATTATCAGATTCAGGAACTTTGAGTGAAGAATCTGCCATTATGGGGTTCCCAGCGGTATTGGTGCGTGGTGAGACAGAACGACAGGAAGCATTGGATAGTGGTACGGTATCGGTCTCAGGATATAAGGATGTGGATATCGTTCGAAATGTTGAAGTTGCCATCAATTACACCAAGTTTTCGGGGACAAAAAGGATCATTCCGGATGAGTATCGGATTCCTGACACCTCATGGAGGACGCTCCGGCATATCATGGGTACTGTCTAATATGGTCCGAACGAGCTTTTAAATACTATGAAAATAACGGTCCTAACCCGCTACGATTTTCCTTACTTTGGCGCGGCAGAAAATTTGTTACGTCAATTGGCTTTGGGACTGGATGAACATGGAGCGAAAGTACAGATTGTTCGATTCTCCGGGGATCATCATGGTAGACATAATGACACTCCAATTCCTGTATACAATTACCTCACTAAAAAAAAAGATTAGCCAGCCCATACTTCGAGTATTCGTATTTGTATTAAAGTGGTTTTTGATACCCATTTTTGTGTTGAGATGTAAATTTGATTTCAAATCGGATGTATTGGTGTTATATGGTTTTGATAGTGCATTTATGTTGGCACCTTTGATTTTTTGGTGCAAGTTGTTCGGGTTAAAGGGTGTTCGTTTCATCACTGAAGTTTATCCAGAACAATATTATGCTCGAAAGTGGTATCAAAGACCTAAGATTTGGTTGAGAGCGTACCAGAATAAGTGGATTGACAGACATTTTGATGGTTTGGTCGTCCTTACCACAGCTTTGCGGGATCTGCTTCTGCGGAACAAGGTACCCTCCGAAAAGATCGTACTAATCCCTCATTTTATTAATTTGAATGTCAAACACGGAGGTATTTCTAACACTTCTAACCGTTTCAGAATCGGGTTTTGTGGTACTGCAATTGAACTAAATGGGATCATGGATTTAGTGGATGCGTTATTTTTGCTACCGGAATCGATTGGGCAGACCGAATTGGTTATCATCGGTAAAAAAACACCTGCATTGCAACGTATAGTCAATAATTGGAAGCCTAATCCCCTAAGAATGATATTCATGACCGGAAAAGTGAAATCAACTCAAAAAGTCCATGAACTACTCTTAGAATGCGATGTTTTGGTGAATCCACGGAAAAGTGGTGTTTCAGCGGAAACCGGATTCCCGACAAAGGTGGGTGAGTACTTCGCGGCCCGAAGACCTGTGGTGACGACACGATGTGGTGATTTGGTAACTTACCTTGAGGACAAAAAACATGTTGTTTTCGCTGAACCGAATGATCCTCGTTCTCTTGCGGACGCAATTACGTTCCTTTTTGAGCATAAGGACGAGGCCGATTTAATCGCACAGAATGGGTACAAGTGGGCATGCAGAGAACTTGATTACCGTACGAATTCCCTGAAGCTACTGAATTGGATGCAGATTAGATTTGGTACTTAGGCTGGATAGCCGGTCAGCCACCTGTCAAGATACCAGATATTTCCTGTGAGGCTTTCTGGATCCCATCCGGATGTTTGTACAGACTGCCCCCAATGAGGAATACGGTATCGGGACCATATTTTTCCAGCCATTTTGGGATGGTATCGCGTTGCATCCCTCCACCGGGGGTTGGAAATACGCTTTTGTATGGTGCGTCGTCTCGACGACAAGCCGAGTTGATGTCCAGACAATCCTGTTCAGAGAATGAAAACCTGCCATGAGCATTGGGATAGATACTGAAATCAGCTCCCATCGCTCGCCAGAGTCCGCCATACAGAAAATCGAGGCTGAATCCGTGGGTTGGGTTCATGATGAAGGATCCGGTGTACGCCGGGTGTGCCATAATAGGGAGGGAGTCGGGTTGCTGGGCGATTGCACTGATGACCTCCGGACTGCAGAACTGTGGACAGATCATGACCGCCCCGGCGCCTTCATCTCGTGCAAGTTCATATCGTCGCCAGAGTTCGTCTTCGGGTGCCGAAATATGAGGTACATACCAACTGGATCGTCCGGTGGATTCCCCCGCACTTCTCACGGCTTCAGTACAGCGTTTCAGACGTTCTTCAAACGGCGCATAGGATTGGTTCGCCAGTCCATGATCGTCTTTGATGATATCAATGCCACCGAGCGCAAATTCATAGGCCAACTCGGCCAATTGTTTGGAGCTGAATCCCAATGGTTTTAGTGCGGTGCAGCTTAAAGCGCGATTCCAGGCGTCCAATTTCGAGCGGACACCGTTGATTCCGTGCGCAGGTCCGGGCAGTATGTTTGTCGGGATGTCGTTCCAGCTCACATCCACCACTCTTACTCCTGGCACAAGGGATACGTTTCCAAACAGGATACTCAAAAACTGGGTGATTTCGTTGCCGATATTGTCCAAAGGATATGATGCCGTGACTTCCCAACGATTGGGGTCTATTGATTCGGTACGAATGGGTTTAGCAACGATCTGGTCGTAGATATCATCTGAAATAACCTCACGTGGAAGCTCGACGGTTTGTTCCAGACATATACCATCGATCTTGGATTGTAACGATTCTCCGTCAGTAAGCGTGAGATGATACGTTATGGTAAATGTACTCATGATGCTAAACGTATGACTAATGATTTACTTTTGGGACGAACTGGACGAATACTTTCAAAGCACCCAAGCCGGGGAAAGAACACCCAATCCGGGGAAAAAGTACCCAAGCCGGGGAAAGAACACCCAAGCCCGAAATCCGATGTAGTTTCTGCGGATTGGGTGCTATTAAAAATTACAGACGGATCGTTTCGGATCGGTCTGGTCCGGTGGAAATCATGGTGATCTTAATCCCCAGATACTCCTGGATGTCGTTGAGAAAAGTCTGTGCCTCAACTGGGAAATCCTCATATTTTTTGATCCCATTTGTACTGGTTTTCCAACCTTTATAGGTCTTGTACACAGGCTTAACGTTCTCAAGGTCAGTGAGTCCCAGTGGAAGAAAATTGATCGTTTTGCCGTCCAGTTCATAGGCGACACAGGACTTCACTTCATCAAAATGGTCGAGGACATCGAGTTTTGTGATCGTGAGTTCGTTGAGTCCGTTGATACGTGCGGCATATTTGAGTGCGACCAGGTCAATCCAGCCGCAACGTCTTGGACGTCCGGTGGTAGCTCCAAACTCTGAGCCGATTTTCCGGATGGTTTCACCGGTTTCGTCGTGGAGTTCGGTGGGGAAGGGACCGTTTCCAACACGGGTACAGTATGCTTTTGTGATACCCATTACATGAGTGATGGATGTCGGCGGGAGTCCGGTTCCGGTGCAAGCTCCCCCTGAAGTAGGCGATGAGGATGTCACAAATGGATAGGTTCCGTGGTCTACATCCAACAATGCTCCTTGTGCGCCTTCAAGTAGAATGTCCTCACCTGCTTCCCAGGCTTCGTGTAACAGATGGGTAGTGTTACGGATGAAAGGTCTGAGGCGGTCTGAGCATCGTGTGATCTCGGGGATGAGCTCATCGATGTTGAATGTATTTACACCGTGCAGTTCGAGTAAGGCATTGGTATCTTCGAGAGCCAATTCCAGTTTCTCGCGTAAGGTGTCCGGGTTCAATAGATCCATCATCCGAATACCCAAGCGTGCGATTTTATGTACGTACGCCGGGCCGATGCCACGACCTGTGGTACCAATCTTGTTGGCTCCGCGGGATGACTCGCGTGCCTGGTCAAGGGCTTTATGGTAAGGGAGGATAACGTGGGCCGATTCACTGACCAGTAGTCGTCCATCGGGATTGACTCCCATTTTCTGGACGGCATCGATTTCTTCGATCAGTTTGACCGGATCGATCACTACACCGTTGCCGATGATACACGTGGTATTTGGATGGAATATTCCGGATGGAATAAGATGCAGGACAAACGTCTTGCCATCAAATTTCAGGGTGTGTCCGGCGTTGGCACCACCTTGATATCTGACTACGTATTTGGTTTGGTCACTGAGAAGGTCTACGATTTTACCTTTACCCTCATCGCCCCATTGGGCTCCTATCACTACTCTGATGGGCATTCTGCCTCGAAAATTTAACGGTTAATATTGCTAATTCAGGTTGCTAAACGTGTAAAAAGCCTGCACGTGGGTACAGGCTTTTTACGTATATAACGGTTCAAGGGTACCGGGAACCAGACCCTTGAGATACAGGAAGTATATAAATCAGGACTCGAATGATTTTACTGCTTCATCAAGTGATCTGTGGTGTTCGAAAACGGTGATCAGTTTTGTGATGATCAGTAAGCTTTCGATTTTATCGGTTGCGTTTGCGATGCGAAGGTCACCACCGGCGTTACGCATGGTTGTGAGTGCACCGATCAGCATTCCGAGTCCGGAAGAGTTCATGAACTTAACGCGACTGAGGTCAACGACTACGTTCTTCTTTCCACTATCGATGAGCTCGTGCAGTTTGCTGTTAAGCTCAACAGCTACTGGTCCACCCATGATGTTGCCCTTAAACTCGATGACAACGCAATTATATCGCTCATTTACATTGAAACTCATAGAATACTCCGTATTGGTTTATTTACTTCCTGTTGAAAAATTATCTTTTAGCGACAACACCTTTTTGCTTGAGATCGACAAGCAATGGACAGGCGATGTACAATGTACTGTAAGTACCGAGGACTATCCCCACCATAAGTGCGAACGCGAACCCTTTCAATACTTCACCACCGAAGATAAACAGCACGACTACAACAAACAAGGTCGTAAGTGAAGTTACTACGGTTCTACTTAAAGTATGATTGATACTTTTGTTCACCATTTCGTCTGGATCCATGGTCTTGTAGATCAAGGAGTTCTCCCGGATACGGTCGAATACGACTACCGTGTCGTTCAAAGAGTAACCTACAATGGTTAGGAACGCTGCGATAATCGTCTGATCGATATCGAGACTGAATGGCAGGATTTCGTTAAAGATGGTGAACAGACCCATGATGATGATCACGTCATGCACAATGGCTGCTACCGATCCGATAGAGTAACCCAGGTTTCGGAATCGCACCAGGATGTACAGGAAGATCACGACCAGAGAGAAGATCACGGCATATAACGCGCCGCGTTTCAGGTCCTCGGCAAATCGTGGTCCTACGACATCCGATTTGATGATGATCGATGGGTTATCGGGGAACGCCTCAGCCAGACTCGAAAGGATAGCAGACTGAAGTGCAGAGGTCTCCATGGTAACGTCGGTACGGATCAAAAGGTCACGGCTCAGACCGAACTGCTTGACTTCAGGCTGGGATCCCAGCGCTGTTGTAAGGATGCTACGGACATCTGTTACCGATGCATCGCGGTCGAATTCGACTACGATTTCAGTACCACCGTTAAAGTCGATACCGTATGACAATCCTTTAAAAAAGATTGCTCCAAGTGAAATCAGGATCAGCACGGTAGAAATCGCGTAGCCGATCTTTCTGTTTTTCACAAATTCAATTGATGGATCTTCAAATAATCTCATTGTTGTATGTGTTAAAAATCGTTGTTGTTGATGTTATCCGAAGCTCACAGAGCGGGATTTATCGCGTGTGATGTAATCGATGATCACGCGTGTTATGACAATGGCACTGAACAGGGAAGCTACGATACCGGCCATCAGGGTCACGGCAAAGCCTTTGATCGGTCCCACTCCAAAGCTGTACAGAATCACAGCAACCAGGAACGTGGTGATGTTCGCATCCAGAATCGCACTCATGGCGTTAGAGTATCCACCGTCGATGGCGGCGAGCAAGCTCTTTCCGGCACGTTGTTCTTCCCGAATACGGTCAAATATCAGTACGTTCGCATCTACGGCCATACCGATGGTCAATACAATACCCGCCATTCCCGGTAGGGTGAGGGTTGCGTTGAATGCGGCGAGGATGCCAAGGATAAAGAAAATACTGGTGATGAGGGCCACATCCGCAATAGCTCCACCTACGTGGTAGTAGAAGATCATGAAGATGGCCACGATGATCAATCCGAAGATGATGGCATTGAGTCCGGCTTTGATCGATGCTGCACCGAGTGTCGGACCAACTACGCGCTCTTCCACGATATCGAGTGGTGCCGGGAGGGCTCCTGACATAAGGATGTTCACAAGGTCATCGGCTTCCTGCACGCCACCAAGTCCGGTGATGGAGGATCGTCCGTCGTTGATTCGTGTGATGACGTTCGGATAGGTGTAAACGTGGTCGTCAAGGATGATGGCAACGGGACGTCCGATGTTGGCACCGGTGATTCTGGCCCAACGGGAGGCACCTTCACGGTTCATGGTCATGGAGACCTGTGGTTCGTTGGTTACAGGATCGAACGCTGGTCGTGCTTCGGTAATGACTTCACCAGTGAGTTCTACGTTTTTACGAACCCCGATGAGGGAGAAGAACTCGGTACGATCTTCAGCAACGAATTCCGGCTTGGAGGTCCAGAGCAGTTCAACATCTCTTGGAAGTAGACGCTGGACTTCGGCACGGTTGAGCAGACTGGCTACTTCGGCTGTGTCGCGAGCGGCGGCGGATCCGAACACAACGCTTCGTCCCTGTGGGATCATCAATTCAAGCAGGCGGTTGGACTGGGTCGCGACACTGTCACCTTCAGCTACTTCCGATACGGTGAAGAAGTCTGCGATACGCTGGAGGGAGTTCACAAGCTCTTCGGCGTCGGCTGTGAGTCGAAACTCGAGACGAGCGGTACCACGGAGCAGGTTTCTCACACGTTCTTCATCGTCAACTCCAGGAAGCTCCACAACGATACGGTTGGCCCCTTGACGGACAATAGAAGGCTCGGTCACACCGAATCGGTCGACTCGGTTACGGACGATCTGAATGGCGCGATCAACAGCTGCATTTCGCTGATTTCTGAGGTATTCTGCGATTTCAGCGTTGCTTGAGCTACGGGTAATGTTGTCGGCATCAGAACGGAAGTAGCGACTGAGACGGGCACTTGCGTCACGTCGCTCAAATTCACGTACAAATTCATCGATAATGTCGGAGTTGTTCGATTCGGCTGTTGCGGCAGCGACTTGGATCACGGCCTCGAAATCGTTATCGACATAGTCGCGGGCCAACTCACGAAGCAGCTGAGGAGTTGCCAATTCGAGGGTTACGTGCATACCACCCTGAAGGTCGAGACCAAGGGTAAGGATGCGTTCGCGAAGATCCTGGATCTTGGCGTTGTTTTCCTGTACATAGGTACCTCTGGTTTCTTCGTCCAGTGAGTTGATATGGCGTGTTTCCAGCCAGTATCTCACAGAGAACGACAGGTAATAAGCGCAGATCACCACGAACATGGCTATAAATGCGACTTTTGTTCCGTTTTGTCTTTTCATTATATGTATGATGGGTTATTTGTTGTTTGATTTTGTAGAAAAAGTTGGGTCAATAGTTTGATCTGACCCGAAACAGAGGAAATGGTCCGCGTGCGAATCTTCAGATAGATCTGATATATTCACCTATGCGGATGGGGGGACAGATGGCTGATTCGGACGAAATTTGGCCGATTTTGCCATCGGATCGATAGAAAAGCCTAAGGAGCGTTGATCGAAATACCATCAATGAGGGGACGGATGACCAAACCCAGTAATTTGCTCAATCCAGGATACAGTTCACTGATGTAGTTTCCGGCCGACTTCAGGGTTTGAAGGGCGTCGGAGTAGCTGAACTTTGGATTGGTATGTTCGTATGTACTGGTGGTTGCAGCACGATTGCGTTCAGCCTGGATGCCTTTTGACATCCCGCCTGTTTCCTGGTGCTGGTTCCATTGAGATAGGAGAACTCGGAGTACTTCTTCGTTCCCGGATTCATCGGCATTGTTCGGAATATTGAACAGATCCGGATTGTTGGCAATTACTTCAGATGCCCGTATCAGGACGGATTCCAAATTCTGCGAGTCGTCGGAGAGTGCAGCCCGAAGTTTTTCGGATGCCTGGTCACTTTTGGACTCGTCTGCGAAGGTCAATAACCAACTTGTGATCTGGTCATTTCCTGTTTTCTGAAGCTTCTGCCCCATAAAATGCGATGCCAGTCCGATTCCGAGAAGGAATCCGATAACCAATAACAGATTATGGTAACGAAACGTATGCATCTCCCGAATATACTTATTGGATCAGTGAAATCAAAGATGGTTTTTGGCCGCTATTTCACCGGAGCTGTATGCGATATCTTTTTTCAGTTCAACGGACAAAAACGCACCGGTAATAGATCCCTCATTTTCGGAAATTTCTTCCGGGGTTCCTTCGGCAATGATCTGTCCGCCGGCTAAACCTCCTTCTGGTCCTACATCAATGATCCAGTCTGCCGCTTTGATCAAGTCCAGATTGTGTTCGATCACAACGACGGTGTTTCCTTTGTCTACCAATTTTTGGATGACCTCCACAAGCATGTTGACATCCTGAAAATGAAGACCGGTGGTTGGCTCGTCCATGATGTACATGGTGTCACCGGTTCCGATTTTGGAGAGTTCACGCGCCAGTTTTATGCGTTGAGCTTCACCACCACTGAGGGTTGTGCTGGATTGTCCTATGGTGAGGTAGCCGAGTCCGACGGAACACAGGGTTTCAAGAATCCGCCGGATTCTGGGTACGGCCTCGAAGAATTCGACGGCTTCGCTTATGGGCATGTCCAGGACTTGGGCGATGTTCTTCCCCCTGTAAAAAATCTCGAGGGTCTCACGATTGTAACGTTTGCCGTTGCAGGTTTCGCAGGTAACGTACACATCGGGGAGGAAGTTCATTTCTATTTTGCGCATTCCGTCGCCACTGCAGGTTTCGCATCGTCCACCTTTTACGTTGAAACTGAATCGTCCTTGGTCATAACCGCGGATCTTGGCCTCTGGTGTTTCAGCAAACAGGGATCGAATCGTGTCGAACACCTTGGTGTACGTACCGGGATTGGATCTGGGGGTTCGTCCGATGGGGCTCTGATCGATGCTTATAACTTTGTCGATGTGTTCCAGACCGGTTACTTCGTCGAACGGCAGAGGGACTTCACGTGCCTTATAGAGGTGGTTGCTCAGGATTGGTGAAAGGGTATGGTTGATGAGGGAGCTTTTCCCACTGCCACTGACTCCCGTTACACATACGAATTTCCCCAGGGGGATGGTGAGGTCCACGTTTTTAAGATTGTGACCACGGGCTCCGAGAATGGTGAGTCGTTTGCCTGATCCATCGCGTCTTTTAGTTGGGATGGGGATTCTTTCGTCGTACCTAAGGTACCTGGCGGTGATCGATGACGGATCAAGCTGGTCTGCCGTACCGGCACTGACGATGTGTCCTCCGTTGATTCCCGCCCCTGGACCCATATCGATCACGAAATCGGCTGCTTCGATGGTCTCCCGGTCATGTTCTACGACGATTACACTGTTTCCGAGGTCTCGCAACGTCTGCAGCGATCGAATCAATTTCAGGTTATCACGCTGATGTAATCCGATACTGGGTTCATCCAGAATATAGAGTACACCTACTAATTGGGTGCCGATCTGAGTAGCTAACCGAATACGTTGTGCTTCACCGCCACTGAGGGTTTGTGCTTCGCGATCCAGATTTAGATAATTGAGTCCAACGTTGTCGAGGAAATCAAGGCGATCGCGGATTTCTTTGATGACCTGCTGTCCTATGGTACGTTGTCTATCGTTCAATTCGAGATTGCCAATGGCTGTTCGAAGGGACCGGATGTCCATTCTGACCAATTCAGAAATGTTGTAATCGCCGATTTTGTAAGAAAGTGCTTCACGATTCAATCGGCCTCCCTTGCAAGATGGGCAGACAGTGCGTCCCATGAAGGCTTTGGCTTTGTCGCGTTGGGAAGCGGATGAAGTCTCTTCATATTGGGTCCTGACCATCGCCAGAAGTCCCTCAAATGCATGTTGGTACGTAACTGAACTTGCTTTCAGCTCGTACTTGATATTGTAATTTTCATTACCACTTCCATAAAGGAGGATCTGCAGGAGTTCTTCCGGAAATTCTAACACTGGGGTGTCGAAATTCGCACCGAAATTTGCGAGAACGGCCTCCAGCTGTTTGAAAATGAAAATATTTCTTGGTTTGCCCAGGAAACGAATCGCCCCGTCGTTCAATGACTGACGGTGGTTTGGCATGAGCAGATCCGGGTCAACATCATAGGTGTATCCAAGTCCGCCACATTGTTTACATGCTCCGTACGGGGAGTTGAATGAGAACAGGTTAGGAGCCGGATCGTCGTAGGCTATACCGGAATCGGGGTCAAATAGTTTTTGAGAAAACAGGATGTCCCGACCATTCGGACTGGCAGATCGATCGTCGGGCATACTAATAATAACCGTACCGTCGGCCATTTCCAGAGCGGTATAGACACTCTGTGAAATTCTGTTACGTGAGTTTTCACTGATGACGAATCGATCGACCACGACCTCGATGTCGTGGGTTTTGTATCGGTCGACTTGCATACCCTTCTCGAGTTCAGCGTACTCGCCATCGATTCGCACACGAATGAATCCTTGTTTGAGGGTCTGATCGAAGAGTTCACGATAGTGCCCTTTACGACCACGGACGACCGGTGCGAGGCAATAAGCCCGTGTACCTTCGGGCAGACGGAGAATAGACTCGATTACCTGCTCAGCGGTCTGTTTTTCCATTTTTTGTCCCGTTGCATACGAGTACGGAATACCTATCCGGGCATACAGAAGCCGCAAAAAATCATAAATTTCTGTAACGGTCCCAACGGTTGATCGTGGATTTCGGTTGGTCGTTTTTTGGTCGATCGAAATCACCGGGGAGAGTCCGTCAATGAAATCGATGTCGGGACGTTCCATCATTCCCAGAAACTGGCGGGCGTAAGCAGAAAGCGACTCCATAAACCGCCGCTGACCCTCTGCGTAAATGGTATCGAATGCCAAAGACGACTTCCCAGACCCCGACAAACCGGTAACCACTACCAGTTTGTCCCGTGGGATGTCAATATCGATGTTTTTCAGATTGTGTTCGCGGGCCCCGCGGATGATGATATTCTGGAACATGAATTTTACGAGGTGAAACTATCAATCCGGAAAGATAATTCATCCAACGGCCAAAGGGAAAATGTTTTTACTTAAATCTTACCCGTTTCGGCTCGTTTTCCATTCACGTGCGATCAGGAATGCCATCTCCAGAGCTTGTTCATAGTTCAGGCGCGGATCGCAATAGGATTCGTATTTGTTTGAGAGTGTATTCTCGTCGATTCCGTTGGCTCCTCCGACACATTCTGTCACATTTCGTCCGGTTAGTTCCAGGTGTACCCCGCCAAGAATCGTGTTTTCGCTGCGATGCACGGCAAACGTCTGTTTGATATCATCGAGGATGGCGTTGAAACTTCTGGTTTTTATTCCTGATTCGGTAGCGAAGGTGTTTCCGTGCATGGGATCACAACTCCAGAGTACATGAAATCCGGCTCTGTTAACGGCACGAATGAGTCCCGGGAGATGTTCTTCGACTTTGTCTTTGCCAAATCGTGTTATCAGGGTGACTTTTCCGGGTTCTTGTAGTGGATTTACATGTTCGATGAGGTACAGGATTTCATCGGTATTGTAGGGTGGTCCCACTTTGATACCGATCGGGTTTCTTATACCACGGATATATTCGATATGCGCACCCTCAGGCTGACGTGTTCTGTTTCCGATCCATGGCATGTGTGTGCTCAGGTTGTAGTAGCCCGGTTTGTGAGGTACGGTTCTGGTCTGAGCGCTATCGTAGTACAGATTCAATGCTTCGTGCGAGGTATAGAAGTCCACATTCTTTAGTGTATGCACACGTTGTGGTGAAATGGCCTCCACAAAGTGGATCGCATGGTTGATAGATTCAACCATTTGCTTGTATTCCTTGTAGTAAGGGTTTCTGCGCATGAAATCCAGTTCCCAATATTCCGGGTGGTGAACGTCAGCAAATCCACCTCCATCAGTCAATGAACGTACAAAATTCAGCGTCATGGCCGATTTTTGATATGCGTCGATGAGTCGTGTTGGGTCTGGTTCGCGGGCTTCAGGTGTTGCTTCGAAACTGTTGAAAAGGTCACCGCGATAGGATTTAATCCGCTGACCGTTCATGGTTTCGTAGTCACTTGAACGGGGTTTGGCGTACTGTCCGGCGATTCTGCCGATACGGGTAACCGGGGTGTTCATTTCATGGATGAGGATGAAACTCATCTGGAGCAGAACTTTTAAAAGCTTGACGATGGTATCGGCATTGCATCGGTCGAAGGACTCGGCACAGTCGCCACCTTGGAGTATAAACCCTTTTCCGTTGGAGGCATCGGTGATTTTAGTACGTAGTGCCTCGATTTCCCAGGAAGTAACCAGAGGTGGGTAGCTTTTCAGCTCTTTGAATTTCTTCTCGAGTTCTGTGCTACTGGGATATTCGGGTATTTGCCAGACGGGGTGGTCCCTCCAGGAATCTGGCGTCCAGGTTTTCTGCTTTTGTTCTGTGTCGTTCATTTCGAGTATGTGTTTCCCTAACTATAAACCCGAAAATAAGGGATTTTTATGGTCAGATACAACGGGTTTATGTAATATGGTCGTTGTTGGTGGATTTGGGGTGATTTCGTTGAGGAGAGTGATTTTGTATCATTGTCTATGTGGGGGGGGCTTGTGGTCTGCGGGAGGCGGGTAGTTTCTGGGATTGACGGTTTGTTTTGTGCTGGTTGGGTAGTTTGTGGGATTGGCGGCTTGTTTGTGCTGGTTGGATAGTTTGTGGAGGGGGTAGTTTGTGTGCACGGGAGGGATCGGTGTGAAATTATCAAGCAGTGCAAAATTGTCATCCATTGTGAAAGAGTGTCATAGATTTGCGCGATGGGACTGACAATCTGTAGCCTGAGTGATTACAAAAAGTCAGATGGAATGGGTCAGATCACGGTGAGATTTTGTGTTTCCGGGTTTGGCACGGGATTTGTCATATGCTTAATGAAACAATAATTCAACAATATCCTAAAGGAGGAAATGACAATGACACTTGTAAGATTTAAACCAAATCGTGAATTGGACAACTTCGTTCCTAAAACATTTTCACAATTTCTGGATTCTGTATTTGATGATGTCTTGACCGGAAATCGTCCGATGGAGGGCGTGTTTATGCCGGGTCTCGATGTAAAAGAAAATGATCGTTCGTTCGAAATTGAAGTCATGTTACCTGGAATCAATAAAGATGACATCAAGATCGATCTGGAAGACCGATTACTGACTGTTAGTGGTGAGCGTAAGACCGTGAAGGAAGAGGATAATGTGAAATATCATCTTGTTGAGTCCAGATATGGACGATTCAGCAGGAGTCTGACACTACCCACAAATATCAATCGTGAATCGATTGATGCTTCTTATACCAATGGTGTGTTGAAGATCACGATTGAGAAAGACGAAAGCGCTGTTACGAAGCAAATACAGATCAAGTAATATGTGAATGTTACTTGAGATGACAATATAGGTGCAAAGAGAAGCCCGGGGGATCCGGGCTTCTTGTTTTAAACTAACTGCTGTTGCGATAATCTTTGCTTGTAACGCTCCGGGGAATCGAGGCTTCTTGACTTTATGAGGTCTGATGGATTGAACCTACCGGGCGTGCTCCATAATCCAGAGCATTTCCCTGGCGATTTCTTTGCTTCTGTTCAGATAAACCGTGCGTCTTTTGGGTGTACCATCTGATTCCTTGGGATCACGGAACGAGAGCGGGGCTCGTAATGATGCGCCGGGAACGAAAGGACATGCCTCGGCAGCTTCATCACATACTAATACAGCACAAAAATTCGATTTTGGCAGGGATTCATGATCGATTTTTTTCGAAAAACCTTGGACCACGGGCAGGAGTCCACCTGATCGGATAGTATACACCGGATTTGAGGAGACCATGTCGGGGATGGTGATTTCAAAACCGCATTCAACCAATGCTTCAACGGTGTGTGGATGCATTGCTGTGGCTTCTGTGCCGGCAGAAAATGTCTGAATGTTTGGGATATCATAGAATTCAGCCGCGGCCAATGCCCAGAATTGAGACATATGGCTTCGTCGAGAGTTGTGGGTACACACAAACATAAGTGATCTGTTCACTTCACTGGCTTTTATCCATTCGGAAATCGGTCGAAGTTTTTCGATGCGTGCCTGATCCGGTGCTTGAATCGACTCAAGTACCTCATTCAATGTGGCGCTAATTCTGGGATATAATTTTTTGCTCATAATCCGAAGATAACATAATGACAAGACTAAGTCATTTTAAATAATTATGAAATAAATGACAAAAAATTATACGGTTTCACCAAGATTGCAACAGTTTTCGATAACAAATTCTACGGTTTCTGGTTTAGCTTCTCTCAATGCGGCTATGGAGTTATCGTCGAGTCCCTCGAGCAGAAGTTCTATGTCCTGTAAAGCTGATTCGGATTTTGAGAACATACTTCTTAGACTCGCTATGAGATGTTTATCGCGCTTGATCTTTTCAGATAAACTGTAGTACATCCAGGTGCCTTTTCTGTCGGATGATACGAGTCCTCTGTTTTTGAGATATCCCAAGTGACGGGATACGCGTGTCTGGGGCATGTCGAGGACCCTCTGTAAGTCAGCGACACAGAGTACCGGACTCGCAATGAGCAGGTTGACGATTCTGAGTCTGTTCTCATCAGCTAGCGCCTCAAAAAGTGATTGAATCTGTTTCATGATTTAATATATGTTTATTCGGTTATAGTAATATATAGTAGCGGTACCATTTTTGCAACGTTAGATGTTTCGAAGGTTGTGTTAGCGTATCGTGGTGCTCGCGAGTGTATCGTGGATGCTGTTGGTGTGTCGTGGTGCTCGCGAGTGTATCGTGGATGCCGTTGGCGTATCGAGGTTCACACGAGGGTATCGTGGATGCTGTAGGTGTGTCTAGGTTCACGCTTGTTTGTGGATGCTGTTGGTGTGTCGTGGTGCTCGCTTGTTTGTGGATGATCACGTTAATATGCAAGTACTTCGCAACTCTGGGGTTGGACCAACCGGTGGCATCACGACTTCAAAGCTGCCTCCATGACGACAGGCATGCACAATATTTTTTGCATGAAAACAGTTATGGAAACGAAACTGAATACAATAACTAATCATTAATACATACTATGTCGACAAGTGTGACGAAATATAGCGCCGTATTTTTGCTGATTCTTTTGGTCGTGGGTCTGAGAATCTGGGATAATCCGTTCTCTGAGAATGATAATCATACCACTTTCACAAAGTCGAATCTCGAGTTTCTGCAAGAACCACCGGCACGTCAGCATGACGGGCGTAAGCCAGCCGATCGTCCTATCCAGAGTATGAGGGATTTCAGCAATGCTATGGTTGATATCGCTGAAAGTGCGAATCCGACAGTGGTCACTGTCTTCACCGAACGTACCCTGCGAGTGAGAGCTTTTGATCCGTTTGCAGACTTTTTTGGATTTCGAGCTCCGGGACAGCAACAGCAACGTCAACAGGAATACAGGCAATCTGGTCAGGGTTCGGGAGTGATCGTTTCAAGTGATGGATACATCCTGACTAACAATCATGTGATCCAGCAGGCAGATACGGTTAATGTCAGGTTGATGAACAACCGGGTATATCCGGCACGTGTCATTGGTGCTGATCCGAATACGGATATCGCGGTTTTGAAGATAGAAGGAGCTGAATTTCCGGCTATGGCGTTAGGTAATTCAGATGATCTTCGCGTGGGCGAATGGATTCTGGCTATAGGAAGTCCGCTCGATGAAAATCTTGCCCATACGGTAACAATGGGAATCGTCAGTGCTAAAGGACGCTCAGGGGTCGGACTACTCGATTATGAGGATTTCATACAGACGGATGCTGCTATCAATCCGGGAAATTCAGGTGGAGCACTTATAAACCTGGATGGTGAATTGGTTGGTATCAATACAGCAATTGCCTCCCGTTCCGGTGGATTTCAAGGGATTGGCTTTGCGATTCCTATCAATTTGGCGAGAAACATTATGCGTTCGATCATCGAGACCGGTAAGGTAACCCGAGGTTTTGTTGGTATTACCATGCAGAATATCGATGAGAATATCGCGCGGGCTTTCAATCTAAAAACTCCGGAAGGGGTGCTGATCGCAAGTGTGACGGAAGATAGTCCGGCGGCAAAAGCCGGTCTTCAGGAGGGGGATGTTATTCTGGAAGCTGACCGTCGTCGTATGAACAATATGAATCAGTTCCGTGGATATATTGCATCCAAAGCACCTGGGGATCAGATTCGACTTCGTGTATTGCGCGAAGAAAAAGAAATGAATCTTACAGTCACCGTTGGTGAGATGCCGACCGAAGAAGCGCTGGCTCGTGCCGGTAGTCGTGGACTTTGGGACAGAACCGGGTTCTCTGTGGAGGATCTGTCGAATGCCAAACTTCAGGAACTCGGTTTGAGACCTAATACCCGCGGTGTTTTGGTTTCCGAAGTGAATGAAGAGAGTGCTGCATTCCGTAATAACCTCAGAAAGGATGATGTCATTAGTGCTGTAAATCGTCGCCCTGTCAGAAATGTTCAGGAGTTCAATCAACTTGTGGGTTCGGTTGAACCGGGCCAGGTGGTGCTTTTGCAGGTAATCCGTGGCAGGACATCCTCTTTTGTTGCATTTGAAATGAAATAAATAATATTTTTCTGATATATTTTATTGAATGCTTTTTTTGAGTCGTCGATCCGCCGCAGGGTCGGCGACTTTTTTGTTCTGATCCATCCAATGTGACAAAATTAAACGTACTGTACGAAGACAATCATGTGATTGTAGTTGAAAAACCGGTCAATATACCGGTTCAGGCTGATGTGTCGGGTGATTCTGACCTTCAAACTATAATTAAGAACTATATAGCTGATAAATACAGTAAACCCGGGAACGTGTTTCTGGGTATTGTCCATAGGCTGGATAGACCCGTTGGTGGGATCATGGTCTTTGCACGGACGTCAAAAGCTGCTTCCAGACTGTCAGAAACCATACGAAACCGTGAGTTGGGCAAGATGTACCATGTTGTTGTCATGGGAGTTCCACCTGATAATGGAACACTCATTCATTGGTTGCTCAAAGATAGTTCAACCAATATGGTGAAATCCTTTGACAAGGAGGTTAAGGATTCAAAAAAAGCGGTGCTTCATTTCAAAAAAGAGGCTACCGTTAACGGATTGTCACTTTTGCAGATTGAACTGGTTACGGGTAGGGCGCATCAGATCCGGGTACAATGTCAAGCTATGGGACATCCGATATGGGGAGATCAGCGTTATAATAAATTAGCTGTGCCGGGTCAGCAGATTGCTCTATTTGCCTCATCGCTGTCTTTTTCACATCCGACCACCAAAGAACACTTGAGCTTTTCATTACCGTTACCCGGACGCGAACCTTGGCGACAGTTGCTGTGATAAGTACCAGCCGAACGCAACTTGACTCTCATAAAAGCAGGTTTTCGTGAATTGAGACGACAGATTCTGTGAAACAATCCCGGGTCAGGTTGTGTGAAACAATTCCGGGTCAGATTGTGTGAAACAATTCCGGGTCAGATTGTG
>CAZDYD010000028.1:0-8060 GCA_964509715.1 uncultured Chitinophagales bacterium | reverse complement strand
GTGAAACAATTCCGGGTCAGATTGTGTGAAACAATTCCGGGTCAGATTGTGTGAACCCAATATGGATGCCGGGTTCAACCGACATCCATATTCCAATCAATTCACTTTGGAAACCTGTTCCAGAAACTGTGTCGGATTCAGAAACCCGATAACCCGAGCACCTCTTACCTCAGTGCCATTAGACCCGATGAACACAATGGTAGGTACACCGACTATATCGAACTGCTGTCGAAGTTGTTCAGATTCTTCTGAATCGAAGTTTGTGAGGTCGACTTTGAATCGCTCAAATCGATCCAGTGCTTCGATGACGCCTTCATCCACAAAGGTGACTCTATCCAGTTCGAGGCAGGGGATACACCAATCGGCATAAAAGTCGAGTACAATGGGTTTCCCTTCGGCCAATGCAGCTTCATATTCAGTTGCATTGAAGGGTTCCCACTCGACACTTGGTTTGGTCAGGTTTTGTACCATCAACACACCAAATATGATGGCGACTACCCCTACGATCCACTTGGTCAGCCTGAAACCTTTTCGATCGAGTCCGCTTCGCTCGAAGAATCCAAGATAGATTCCACCCAAAAGTAAGGTCGCTGCCAGGATCCATGGGGTATATTTTGGAATGAATGCAAGTCCGAGGTAGAACAAACCTACACCTACAAGCACCACACCGAATACTTTTTTCACCCAAATCATCCAAACGCCGGATTTTGGAAGTTTTTGGAGCAATCCTGAGAAGGTACCAAGGATCAGATATGGGAATCCGAGTCCCAATGACAAGATAAAAAATGACCAAAATCCGAATACAGGGTCACCTTTTGCACCCACAAATGCAAGGAGAGCGATGATCGGTGGACCGATACATGGTGCAGCGAATACTCCGACGACAAGTCCGGAGATGTATACTCCGATGAATCCGCTGGCAGATTGACCCCCGAGCTTACTTGTGACCCAGTACGGCATCTGGATTTCATATAGGCCGAACATGCTGAGTGCCAATCCCATAAGCAACAGTCCGATGATGGCCAATACGATTGGACTTTGAAGGGCCGATCCGAAGAGTCCGCCACTAAGTGCTGCTACAACTCCCAGTACCGAATACATGGTCGCGATACCAAGCACATAGGTGAGGGCTTTCATGAAAACCCTGAAGATATTTGTGTCGGTCTGTCCACCAAAGATCGATACCGTAACTGAAATCATCGGATAGACACAAGGAGTGAGGTTGAGTGCAAGTCCGATGAAGAAAATGGCAATAAATGCCCAAAGTAGTCCACTCTCATCGATCAGCGCCGCAATCTGATTTTGTTCGCCAGCTTGATCGAATGTCACAAAATCCCCACTTCCGGGCACATATTCATCAAAAAGTGTGATTTCAGCACCGGAGATTTCATCAGGATTATCGGTAATCTGAACTGTAAAGCTTACAGGAATATTGGATGGTGCCAGGCATACCGCGTCATCACATGCCTGGACCCGGAGTGTACCTGTGACTTCATACGTTCCAAGAGTCGCATTCTCAAGCACATTGAAGCTCAGGAAAATTGGCGCTTCCCCTTCATAAACGTGCAGTAACTGTCCCTGAGCGAATGAGAATTCATACTCTTTGAATGGTGGATATTGAATATCTCGGGGCTCGATTACTTCGGGGAGGTTCAGGTTCAGTGTAGTTCCAATGAGCCATTCCAATGTTGGTCGATGGGAGTTGATATGCCAACCATCCTCGATGTCCATCACTACAACGGCTTGAAATGATCCACCTGATAGTACAGCACTTTGGGATAGTTCTGTGGTGACTTTCACCTTCGATGCACTGGTTACAGGCTGTGCATGGACACTGACCGTGCTGAAAAATGACAGTAGCAGTGCTAAAACCGGGAGCAATGAACGAAACTTCATAAGCGTTGACCTTTTGGTCGTTGGATTGGGTGGTTGTTAATTCGAAGAAGAACTTACAAAGTCTTCGAAAGATTGGGTCTTGAATGACTCGGTACCGACGTATGATGTCAGGAAGGCGTAGGTGGTGGCATCCATGAATCCGGGTTGGTAACCCAAGGGATCACCGTTTGTGTCAACAAATACGGTAGTTGGGAATGAGCTTACTCCAAAAGCTGCGGCCAATTCTGATTCGGTCATGGTCTGACCGTTAAACACCACTTCTTTGGCCGATTCGGCGTCCAATCGTACCAAATAGAACAATTCGTCGATGGCTTTTCTTACTTTTGGATCTGGATGTGTTTCGGCAGCCATTTTACGGCAATATCCACACCATACAGCGTAGACCTCCACAAGGACTTTTTTTCCGTTTTCTGAGGCAAGAGTTTGTGCTTCCTCCATTGAATATACTTTCGAACCGGTCCATGTCGGCCATCCATCCTGAGCCTCAGTTTTCAGGTCGAGTCCGAGTAATGAAGCTTCTCGCTGACTCATCGACTCTATAGGTCGTGATTCTATGGTTTGCTTGGAGTTTCCGGGGTCGGAAGAGCATGCAGCGACCAGCATCAATAGTAACAGTAACATGTAGATTGGTTTCATAAGGATGAAAATAAGATTGATTTTTTCGACCGAAAGATAAACAGAAATCGTGTTTCAAATTGTAAGAAATGATAAATGTCAGCCTGACAGTAGATGACATTTGGTCGCGTCATTTTGACAGTTTTGGCATCGGATTCTGGTTTGGTATGGTTTATGCACTACCTGAATTGAAATAAAGAGATTTGGAGCTTCAGAAGTTCCGAGTCGCAAAAAAATCGCATATACTGCCTGTGTACGGAATGCCGATTCGGGTGGTAGTGCAAAAAAAATCAGATATTCTAATATGAATTTCAACAAGTTTACAATCAAGGCTCAGGAAGCGGTTCAAAGTGCATTGGAGCTGGCTGCCAGTCGGAATCATCAGGCACTTGAGCCGGTGCACGTTCTGAAATCAATGATCGGTGATGATCAAGGGGTGGCTGTAACTATTCTGAAAAAACTGGAGGTACCTTTACAACGTCTCCATTCCAAATTGGATGATATTCTGAAACGCTTGCCGGTTGTACAGGGTGCCGCGGTGTCGGGACAGTATCTGTCGAATACAACCAAAGCCATGATGGATGTGGCCATGAAATCGGCCGAGGAAATGGGAGATGATTACATCAGCTCCGAGCATCTATTTATGGCGATGCTTCGTCAGGGTGGGGAGGTTGCCACACTGCTCAAAAGCGAAGGGGTGGATCAGGCATCGGTGCTGGAAGTACTGAAGTCGGTGCGTGGTAGTTCTCGCGTGGACGACCCGAATGCCGAGGGTAGATATCAATCGCTGAAGAAGTATGCCCGTGATCTGAATGAGCTTGCCGAAAAAAATAAACTGGATCCGGTGATCGGTCGGGATCAGGAGATACGTCGTGTGATGCAGATTCTTTCACGTCGGACCAAAAATAATCCGGTGCTGATCGGTGAGCCCGGTGTGGGTAAGACGGCTATTGCCGAGGGTATGGCTTTGAGGATTGTGAAAGGTGATGTGCCTGAGGGTCTGAAGACCAAACGCATTGTGGCATTGGATATGGGTGCTTTGGTAGCTGGAACCAAGTTTAGAGGTGAATTCGAGGAACGGCTAAAGGCGGTGGTCAAGGAAGTCACAGATTCGAACGGGGAGTTGATCTTGTTCGTGGATGAAATCCATACCCTGGTCGGTGCCGGGGCGGCGGAGGGTGCTATGGATGCAGCGAATATCCTGAAACCTGCTCTTGCCAGGGGTGAAATGCATGCCATAGGTGCGACAACACTTGCGGAGTACAGAAAGTACATCGAGAAGGATAAGGCACTTGAACGTAGATTGCAGCCTGTTGTGGTTGGTGAGCCGTCGGTAGAGGATACGGTTTCGATCCTGCGTGGACTCAAGGAACGTTATGAGCTTCATCATGGAGTCAGAATTACCGATGAGGCCATTGTAGCGGCGGCTGAATTATCAGATCGCTACATTAGTGACCGATTTTTGCCTGATAAAGCGATCGACTTGATCGATGAGGCCGCTTCACGTCTGAGAATCCAAATTGATTCGATGCCGGAGGAACTTGACCAAATCGATCGGCAGATCCGCCAGCTCGAAATCGAGCGTGAGGCGCTGAAGCGTGAAAAAGATACCGGCAAAATTTCACAGATCAACAAGGATCTGGCAGATCTACAGGAGCAGCACAAGGCGTTGGCAACCCGATGGGGTAGTGAAAAAGAAATGATCCAGAATATCCAGGGGATGAAACAAGCCATTGAAACATCCCGCAATGAAGCCGACAAGGCGGAACGGGCCGGCAATTATGAAAAAGTTGCTGAATTAAGGTATGGTACGATTAATAACCTGGAAAAAGAATTGGCTGAGGCTCAAAAAAAATTGAGCGATATGCAAGGTGACAAGGCGATGCTCAAGGAAGAGGTTTATGCCGAGGAAATCGCTGATATTGTCTCGCGCTGGACCGGGATTCCCGTTCGTAAGATGTTACAAGGGGAGCGTCAGAAACTGTTGATGATGGAAGAGGAGTTGCATAAACGCGTTGTGGGACAACATCCCGCGATTGAGGCGGTTGCTAATGCTGTACGCAGGTCCCGTGCCGGATTGCAGGACGAAGATCGTCCGATAGGTTCGTTTATTTTCATGGGATCGACCGGTGTCGGTAAAACGGAATTGGCACGTACTCTTGCTTCCTTTCTGTTCAATGATGAGAATGCAATGATTCGTATTGATATGAGTGAGTATATGGAGCGGCACAGTGTGAGCAGGTTGGTTGGGGCTCCTCCTGGATATGTGGGATATGATGAGGGTGGTCAGTTGACAGAGGCTGTCAGACGGCACCCCTATTCGGTGGTTCTATTAGATGAAATCGAAAAAGCACATCCCGATGTGTTCAACATTCTGTTACAGGTACTTGATGACGGTAGATTGACCGATAACAAAGGTGTTACGGTTAACTTTAAGAATACGATCATCATCATGACCAGTAATATCGGATCTCATCTCATTCAGAAACGGATTCAGGAGAGTGGTGGCACTTTGAGTGATGAGGTGTACTCTGAACTCCAGACCACACTCTACGAACAACTGAAACAGACAATACGTCCAGAGTTTCTGAACAGGATCGATGATGTGATTGTGTTTCATCCGTTGGGTAAGGAACATCTGCGTCATATAGTCGATATCCAACTTGGACGGGTGTACGAAATGCTTGCGAAGCAACATATTCGATTATCGGTTCCACAGGTGGTCAAAGATTGGTTGTCTGACCGTGGGTATGACCCACTTTTCGGAGCTCGTCCGTTGAAGCGTCTCATACAATCACAGCTGGTCAATAAGCTTGCTACAGTACTGTTATCGCGTGATGATGCACGGAATATTGAGTTTGAAGTGGTGATCTCCAAGGGGGGAGAGTCACTCGATTTTGTGGAAATCTATACTGATGTGTCGAGCTGGGCAGAATAACGGTACGATTTTCACATATATTTTTCTGAAAAAATGGTTCTGAAACCGTAATTTACCGCTGTATGTCGAATTATTTTTGGCATACAGCGGTTTTATTATGTGCAGTAGCTGTGGTAACAGTTGACTGTGTAATCATTAACACATTTTTTATATGGCTACAAAGAAAGATCGACATCAAGCGAAGTCTCAAGGTAAATCATCCATGCCTTTGTTTGGAGCATTAGCGGCCGTTGTATTGGCTGTGCTTGTAGGTGCCTGGTATTTTGCGAAACCATCGCAGGAGGCCAACGCCCAGGTAGGTACGATAGCGAGCAGTAATGATATTCCTGGTGACTGGGGATATGGAAATCCGGATGCCAAGCTTGTGATTGTCGAGTATGGGGATTATCAATGCCCGGCTTGTGGGTATTATCATCCTATCGTTAAAGATCTATTGGACGAGTTTGGCGATGAAGTATATTTTATATTCAGACATTTCCCACTCGTGAATGCGCACCAATTTGCTACTATGGCCGCGAGTGCTGCGGAAGCCGCTGGTCGTCAGGGTAAGTTCTGGGAGATGCACGATCTGCTTATGAGTAACCAACAGATGTGGTCACGTGGAATGGCGTCCTCAGCCTTTTTGTCCTATGCACGTGAACTTGGACTTGATGATGTCCAATTTACAGCCGATGTACGTGATCCTGCCATATTTGCCAAGATCGAGAAGGATTTCAATTCAGGTGTGCAGTCGAACATCAATTCGGTTCCATCGTTCTTCATCAACGGACAATATGTGCCAACACCAAGGACCCCCGAGGCATTTCGTGACTTGATCATTGAAAGACTGGCCGCACTTAATGCTGAATAATTATGTCCGATCGTCTGATATTAATGTATGGTTTACTGGTGCTGGTTGGGTTTGCCGATGCAGCATACCTATCGGCTATGCACTACTATCAGACAGATCCAGGTTGTTCGCTGATTACCGGATGTGATGCTGTTCTTAATAGTGAGTATGCCGTAATGTTTGGAGTCCCACTGGCCTATAGTGGTCTTTTGTATTACGTGACCTTGTTGTTCGGAACAGTATTCTATTATCAGAATGGATCAGACAGAATTATTTTGGGGTTAATTACGATCAATGGCATCGGACTACTTTTTAGCCTGTATTTGATCTATATACAGGCTTTTGTCCTCCATGCTTTTTGTCAATATTGTCTGTTATCGGCTTTGGTTACCACCACGTTGTTTATCGTGATTGTGATCGGATATCTGCGTAACAGAAATGTAAGTACCTGAATCTGATTTCAGAATCGGAATGATACCCCGATGATGAAACGTCCGCGACCCTCATCCATTTGCTCACGGATTTCTTTAATACTTCCGTACTCAGAGACTCTGTATTCGATGAATGGATGGATTACAGGAAGCACGCTCAGCGATGCTCCGAAGAGTCCATAGTATTGGATCGTTTGTTCGTCAAATGATTCACTGTAGTTTTTGGGTTCAAACTTCCAGTTGTCGATACTGATTCCAAGACCGATGTAGGGTGACAATAACCCGAGATTCAGTCCTCCAATGATCGCTCCACCATAATCATAGTTTTGGATGGTACCCAACTCGATGGTTGGTTGGCTGCTCACTGGGACTGATAATGTTGCAGTATCACTAAAATAGCTGAAATGGACCCGGGCACGAAGTGAAGTTATCACGCTGAAAGGAAGTAGTTCATGCTCAAGTTGAAGTCCGAATCCTTGTTTTGGAGTCTCTGCTCGTTCCTCGTAGGAAATTCCAAGTCCGAACTGAGCCTGAACCGGGATAGCAATTGAAAGTACTATAAGTGCACTCAGGGCTGTTATGATAAACTTTTTCATATAGTTTTATTTGATTTCTGTTTATTGAACTGCAACGGCAAAGTACAGATCTGCTAACTATAACGCATGTACAAAGTTAGAAATTATAATTTAAATGTATTGCATTTGGTTTAATGTGATTCTATCTTTGGAGTCTTGTTTTGAAGAAATGTAGTTCATATATCTTCATTATACAAAGTGCCGCTGTGGTGGAATGGTAGACACGTTGGACTTAAAATCCAATGGACCTCAAAAGTCCGTGCCGGTTCGAGTCCGGCCAGCGGTACAACAAGAAAAATAAGCCTTTGTAGCTCAAGTAGTTGCAAAGGCTTTTTGTTTTTAAAACATATGGCACAAAGCCTCGTGGACATCAGCTTATCTGTCAAATAGGAGGGTAAATGGTCCTCCAAATCATGGAGTCATATTCTCCTGCATATTAAGAAATCATTAAGATAAAAGAACCACATGTTAATCTCAGGTTAACACTGAGTTAACATCAGAATGAGATATTTGGTCAGACCTAAAACCAAATCAAAAACAAAATATTTCTGAATATGAAATTAAAGAACTTGAACCTGCTATTTGCAGTTATGTTAGCTCTGTTAGGGTTAGCATGTTCATCAAGTACAAGCAACAATGATGACGATGACGAAACACAACTCATCGAATTAACTGGTGACCTTACTACAAGAACACTTACTGCTGATAACAAGTACATCTTGAAAGGCCAAGTCTTCGTAAGAAATAGTCAAGTATTGACCATTGAACCAGTTACA
>CAZDYD010000027.1:0-29390 GCA_964509715.1 uncultured Chitinophagales bacterium | reverse complement strand
CAGAGTCTCCGTATTTTCCGATGGCGAATTTCTTTTCGGAATATCACTGTTCGAATGTCAACGTCTTGGTCTGTATAAAGGCAAGGAAGTTGATGCACATCTTGCAAAACGGATTTCTGTCAGTGTCAATCAGGATTACATAAAGCAATGGTTGTTGGGTCTGCTGGGCAAACGACCGTATAGCAGATTTGAAATCCTTCAAAAATCAAGAAAAAAGGGGTTCAGTTCATCTGATGTCACACCTGTACTGGACCAATTCGAATCCAGAGGATGGATAAATGATGAAGAATTTGCACGAATGTATGCCAGTGATCAAGCCAGATTGCGTGGTTATGGTCCACAAAAAATCCGTGCCAACCTTATGCAAAAAGGTGTGAGTGACCTGATCATTAATACAGTATTGAACGAAGTGCATTCAGATATAGACCTTGAAAGTGTATTTCAGAAGCTCGTCCTCAAGAAAAAAAATCACTTCCTCAGAGAAAATGATACTTTCAAAAGAAAGAAAAAAGTCGTTGATTACCTGCTCAGAAAAGGATTTCATGGTAATGATGTTTTTAAACATATCGACCACCTACTAAAGGAATTATCTACGTGAAGAAACTGACACTCGATAGGGTCCTGCGCGGACTCATGGTTATTTTGGTTATCGCGATTGCTTTATTGCTGATTTACAGATTTGCAACCTTGGTAGGTTATGTGCTCATAGCGATGATTTTTTCCTATATGTTTGAACCGATCGTCAATAAAATGCAGGTTGCAGGTTTTAAACGTACCGTAGCGGTTGCTATGGTAGTCATTTCGTTTGTCCTGATGTTGATCTGGATGTCGACGACCATAGGACCCGCTATTGGCTCGCAAGTGGTGGCTCTTACGCAGCAGATCAATATGGAATCTACTGCCCGAGTGGCTAATCAGATCGAGGAACAGATTTTGCAGATAGCCCCATTCCTCACTGAAGGCCAGGTCAAAGAATTCTTGCTCCGATTCGTAGAAAGACTGTTTGAAGTCGGTGATATCCAGGACAGGATTTCAGGTCTGGTCGGACTGTTCGCGAATATTTTTACGGCTACAATTATCATTCCTTTTGCCACTTTCTTCTTTTTGAAAGATGGTAGTAAACTTCGACGACAATTTCTGGAACTGGTACCCAATAAGTACTTTGAAACGACTCTGACTATTCTGAACAAGATCGAAACCCGTTTGATCATGTATTTTAAAGGGGTTTTGATTCAAAGTACAATCATTGCTGTCATATCCTGGCTATTGTTATCATCCATCGGCTTAAAAAATGCGTTAACCGTTGGGGTTGCCGTTGGCTTGGCTAATACCATTCCCTATTTCGGACCTATCTTGGGTTATTTCCTATCTATCACGATCGGAATCTTCGAAACCGGTGATTTCTCATTGGTACCATATTGTATTTTAGCCATTTTCATAGCTCAGATGGTTGATAATGTCATCCTTCAGCCACTGATTTTCAGCCGTTCAGCCGACATCCATCCTCTCTATATCCTTTTTATCATTCTGATCGGCGCTGAATTGGCTGGAATATTGGGAATGCTTGTAGCTATTCCAATTGCGACAATCATCAGAATCACAATTACCGAAATAAACTGGAGCCTGAACAACTATCATGTCTTTAAAACAGACCGTTAGCCGGAATAACCATCAGTATCCCTCGATCAGACCCAGGCGTTTGCCTGCAAACGGTACTATAGCAATCACCTCACCAGCCACTACTCCCGATGCGACCAAATTGGAAAGAGGTATATCCTATTTAGAGTCCCTTGGGTACCGGATCGTAGTAGGCAAATCATGCACATCAAAAGAAGAATACCTGGCTGGTAACGACACCCTCCGTGCTGCCGAACTAAATGATTTTTTCCGCGACCCGGGCGTTGATGCAATATTTTGCTCCCGCGGTGGATATGGGGGGATGCACCTCCTTCCCATGATCGACTATGATGCGATCAGAGCCAACCCCAAATTGTTCTGTGGATTTTCCGATATCACAGCTCTTCAATGGGGAATCTATGCAAAATGTGGACTCCCCTCTGTTTCTGGTGCTATGGTTGCTACTGATTTTGGCGATTTACCAATGGATCCTGGTATGGAGTCCCAATTTTGGGAACTTATAGAGACCGGTTTTACTTCTATTTCATTCGATTCGATCGGAACTGAAAAAAAATCTGTACCACACGGGACCTTGATTGCAGGTACACTTGCCGTTGCAGCCAAACAAATGAGTTCGCCATTTTTTCCAGTACTTGATAATCATATCGTAGTGTTTGAAGATGTGGATGAACCCATCCATAAGATTGAAGGATATTTGCGACAATTGGTCCTGGCCGGACAACTGAATCATGTTGAAGCAATAATTTTCGGTGAGTTCACACCACCAAAAAATGAATCGTTTGACGAGGTTCCTTCGCTTGATAAGGTTTTAGATCGCATACTTAGTCCACTTGCTATCCCTTATACCCGTGGTATCAGATATGGACACATAAAAAACAAAATTTCCTTACCCGTGGGAGTTCCAATATCCGTATCTTTGGGTCCTGTCACCCAGTTACGCACCACAGGATCTCTGTATACCATTTGAAACCACGAATTGTAGTCCTGGCCTCTGGCTCAGGAAGCAACTTTCAATCCATTATCAATTCCATCAATGCAAAAATCATTGATGCGAGCATTGTCCGACTTATTGCCAGTCGGGATGGAATCGGAGCCATCGACAAGGCTATAAAAGCGGGTATCCCATTCGCGGTCATCAACAAAAAAACTTTCGATTCTACCGAGCATTTCGAGTCCGTTCTGTTGAGGGAACTTACAGATGCCCAACCTGATCTGATCGTTTTAGCGGGATATCTTGTCCAGGTTCCGGTACCGATAATCAGGGCATTTGAGGGGAAAATCATCAATATTCACCCCTCCTTGCTACCAGCTTACGGTGGAAAGGGATATTATGGATTAAAAGTCCATTCAGCCGTAATTCAAGACAAACAAAAAGAGTCGGGATGTACCGTTCATATGGTAACAGAGGAATATGACGAAGGACCCATTCTGGCCCAATCCAAAGTTCCGGTCCTCGATGAAGACACCCCCGAATCACTTGCCGCAAGGGTTCTTGCAAAAGAACATGAAATCCTTCCAATAACTATCAAACACCTATTAAACCAATAAAATCCCATGAGTACGGCCAATATTATCCCGTTGCATAAAGAACCGGTTTCTATTAAACGTGCACTGATTTCAGTGTCAGATAAATCTGGCATAGTAGATTTGGCAAGGACATTGGTAGCCGGTGGAGTGGAGATTATCTCTACAGGTGGTACATTTAATACACTGAAAGCCGCTGGTATCAATGTTACGGAGGTGTCGGAATTGACAAAATTCCCGGAGTGTTTGGATGGACGGGTTAAGACCTTGCATCCTGCTGTTCATGCTGGAATCCTGGCAAGAGCCAGTTACCAGGAGGATATTCAAACTCTTCATGAACTCGGCATCGCCCCATTTCAGCTTGTAGTGGTGAACTTATATCCATTCGCCCAGACCATAGCGAATCCAGAAACCGATCTGGCCAAAGCCGCAGAGTTTATTGATATTGGCGGGCCTACCATGGTAAGAGCCTCCGCAAAGAATTTTCCTCACGTTTGTATCCTGACAAGCCCTGCTCAATACGAATCCTTTATGGCAGAGTTTACGACCTCAGGATCCATCCAATTCGAGACCAGACTGGCGTTATCTCGCGATGCATTTCAACATACTGCGACATACGATAGCATGATCGCCAATTATTTGATCGATCAAAGCGAACAGAATCCACCATCCTGGCTAAACGTATCGATACCTTTGTCACAGACCCTAAGATATGGTGAAAATCCACATCAACCTGCGAGTGTTTATGGTGACCAAAAGTCATATATAGATTGTTTTCATGGTAAAGAACTGAGTTACAACAATTTTCTGGATACGGATGCAGCTATTGAACTGATCAGTGAATTTGAGCCCGAAACACCAGCCTGCGTCATTGTCAAGCATACCAATCCATGTGGTGTTGCAACAGGATCGGACCTGACCGAAGCCTGGCATCGCGCCTTTGAAACTGACACCGTTTCTCCGTTTGGCGGTATTATCGCTGTGAATCAGAAACTGGATATCGATACGGCCAAAGTGATGGATGCAATTTTTAGTGAAATCATCATCGCACCCGATTATTCAGATGAAGTTATTGCATTGTTGACCAAAAAGGCGAATCGCCGACTGATCCGTCTGAAAAAATCCCCTTCAGCTGAGGTTTCTCCCCTAATGCGATCGATTTTCGGTGGTGTATTAGTGCAGCAACCAGATCGAAGGTCCCTGGATGAAAATGAACTCAAGGTTGTTACCAAACGTCAGCCAAGTGCACAGGAATTGACAGATATGCTTTTTTCATGGAAAATCGTAAAACATGTAAAATCTAATGCCATTGTGTTCGTTAAGAATGGGCAAACACTTGGAATCGGAAACGGACAGACCAGCCGAGTTGATTCATCTGAGCTTGCTGTTCGAAAAGCGGCCAAAGCTGGACTATCATTAGCTGGTTCTGCTTTGGCGAGCGATGCTTTTTTCCCATTCAAGGATGGAGTTGAAGCTGCCGCAGCGGCCGGTGCCACTGCTATCATACAACCCGGTGGAAGTGTTCGCGACCAGGAAGTGATCGACTGTGCAGATGCGTTAGGGCTGACTATGATCTTCACAGGTGTAAGACATTTTAGACATTGAGAAAAAAAATTAAAAACAATGAATTGTTATTCGCAACTACAGACAAAATAAATTAACTTCCATCATAAATATACTTCACTTACTGTGGGGCAATATACCAGGATACTACCAGCCTGCTTTGTAAGAAAACAGAATGAAAAAAAAATCACAAAACGGTTTTATGGATTGGCTTTACACAGACATAGCTATTGACTTAGGTACTGCAAATACCCTTATTTACGCCAAGGGACAAGGCATCGTTTTGAACGAACCTTCCATTGTGGCCATAAACTCTCAAGATCAACCCGTTGCAGTTGGGCACGAAGCGCGCCTGATGCATGAAAAAACTCACAAAAGTATCCGTACTGTCAGACCACTTCGTGATGGAGTTATAGCTGATTTCGAGGTTGCTGAACTGATGATCCGCGGAATGATCAAAAAGGTGAAACTCAAATGGTTTTCATCTACCCGTAAAATGGTTGTTTGTGTTCCAAGTGGTATTACCGAAGTCGAAAAAAGAGCTGTTCGTGACAGCGCTGAGCGTGCAGGAGCAAAAGACGTCTATCTTGTTGATGAGCCCATGGCCGCTGCTATAGGTATCGGACTAAATGTACACGAACCCGTAGGGAATATGATTGTTGATATCGGGGGAGGAACGACTGAAATCGCAGTTATTGCTCTGTCAGGTATCGTTTACTCACAGTCAGTCCGACTCGGTGGAGATGAACTTAATGAAGATATTATCAATTATTTCCGCCGCAACCACAATTTGTTGATCGGAGAGCGTACAGCTGAACAGGTCAAATGTATGATCGGTTCTGCTGCCCCTCTCGATGAAGAGATCGAAATACAAACTAAGGGTCGTGACCTGGTAAATGGGGTCCCACGTATTAGAACCGTTTCTTCTGTAGAGGTTCGTGAAGCCATTTCTGAATCCGTCAACACGATTATTGAATCTATTACCAAATCGCTCGAGCAGACTCCTCCGGAACTATCAGCAGACATTCTGGATCGTGGGATCATGCTCACTGGTGGTGGAGCCTTGTTGAAGAATTTAGATAAATTGATAATGGAGACAACCGATCTACCAGTACATATCGCCGAGGACCCCCTCACTGCAGTTGTCCGTGGAACCGGTGAAGTCCTCGAGAACCTCCACTATTACCGATCTGTCATCAGCTAAAATCATCCGGTAAATGCCCATACTTTTTAGTAAAATTGAGGATGCAAAAGATCATATTCTCACGGGGGCATTGCTGGTTTTCGCCATTTTCCTGCTGATTTCGAGACATGATGGAGGCCTGGAGAACAGCCGTGTTCTGGCGATCACGACGATGAGCTATCTGGAGCAGCCCCTGGCTACGGTAAGGGTGTACCGGACAGCGTTACAGACCAACAGGGAGTTGCAACGTGAGAACATCTTGTTGCTCGATGAACTGAGTCGGTTACGTTCAACAGCCGAACAGAACGAAGAACTAAAAAAACTGCTCGAATTCAAGTCCACGTATACCAACTCGGGTAATTTACTACCTGTTATCGTGGTCGGAAAAAATTTCACAGGGTACAGAAATTCCCTCAC
Source organism: uncultured Chitinophagales bacterium (assembly GCA_964509715.1). GTDB lineage: Bacteria > Bacteroidota > Rhodothermia > Balneolales > HLUCCA01 > UBA11400. The sequence continues at coordinate 23,065 of CAZDYD010000027.1, read as the reverse complement.
CATCGATGCTGGTACCAACGACGGAATCGAAATCGGCATGCCCGTTGTAAATTCTATCGGACTTGTTGGACGCATTGTCACAACTGCTCCTAATTTCTCGCAAATCATGCCATTGCAAAATTCACTTTTCAGAACGAGTGCAAGTATCCAGGGATTGAGAGCATATGGAATAATATCATGGATTGGGCACGGTAACGGACTCATCATGACATATGTACCGAAAACGTTCGATATCGAACCGGGTATGATTGTTGAAACCAGTAATTTTAGCAACCAATTCCCAGCGAACATTCCCATTGGAGTTGTTACCGGTACCGAGCCAGAAGCCGGACGTGATACTCAACTCATCTATGTCGAACCATTTGTTGACAACAATCGGATAGCCGAAGCATTCGTGATCCAATTCAGACCAGATGAATCCAGAGATAGTCTCAACAAAGCCTATGAGGAGATGTATCAATGAATCCTTCCCTCTTCCGACATATCCTGATCGCGCTTTTGGCCCTGGCCAGTCAGATCATGCTCTTCAGACACCTGAGAATTTTGGGTTCAGAGGCTGATGTAATTCTGATATACCTGATCTGGTTGATGTCGATGCACTCCAGGACAACTGTTTTGCTTTTTGCAGCGGCACTTGGTCTCATGCAGGATGCACTTTTGGATCTATGGGGACTGAATCTTTTCTCCAAAGTATCGGTGGTAATGTTATTTTATTATTTCATACCAAAAGTGGATGAACCAAAACAGCCATTTGCCCGGTTTTTCGTTTTACTGATTGGTATTTCTTTCTTTCATAACGTACTACTGATCATGTTATCTGTATTTGTTAAAAGTCTTGCCAGTTCGGCCGTTTTTTACCAGGTACTGATTGGAAATACAATTTTCACAACCTTCACCGGATCATTCATCCACCTGATCAAAGAAGAGAAATAGTCATGTTGAGCATCGACAAGGACTCCAGAAGACTTCGCAGATCGTTGAGAGTGTTGCAGATCATTGTTGCACTCTTGTTGATGATCTATTTGGGTAGATTGTTTCAGCTACAGGTTCTTGAATACGACACGTACAATCCAATTAGTCAGCGTAATTCCGTAAGGCAAGAAGTCATTAATCCGTCAAGAGGACTCATTCTTGACAGAAATGGTCAAATTCTTGTCGAGAATGCTCCCGTTTATAGCATCTACGTCACACCCTCACTGTTCGATACCAGCAAGGTGTCTCTGCTTGCCAAACTCATGCAAGTATCAGATTCTCTGGTTGTAGTCCGATTGAATGAGGCAAGGAGATATTCCTTCCTGCGATCCTCGCGCATGTTCTCTGAAGTTGAGTTCGATATATTCTCACGTATTGAAGAAAATATCTGGAGATTGCCGGGTATAACTCACCAAATTGAAAGTAAAAGAGTCTACCCCGCAGGTGTGCGTGCTTCTCATACCCTCGGGTATCTGAGAGAGATCACTCAACGTGAATTCCGTGAATCCAATATTTATCGATTGGGTGACAAATCTGGTCGTAGTGGACTCGAACAGTCATACGAACCTATCCTTAGGGGTGAGAGTGGCCGAGAGTTCAGACGTGTGAATGCTTATGGTCAGGGAATCGGTTCATATAATGACGGTGAACTGGACATCATGCCACGTAAAGGGGATAACCTGCATACTACCATTGATCTGGAGTTACAGCTCCTTGCTGAAAAACTAATGGTAAATAAAGCCGGTGGACTCGTCGCCATGGACCCAAACAATGGTGAGATACTGGCCATTGTGAGTTCTCCGGATTTTGATATCAGTCGATTATCAGGACGGTTAGATCGTGAGTATTGGGCAGAAATAAATACTGATACGCTTCGACCACTTTTTAACAGGGCCATAAGTTCACGTGAACCACCGGGTTCTACTTTTAAACCGATTATGGGACTTGTTGGATTACGATTGGGATTGATCACACCAGAAACGGTAGTCCACTGTAATGGTGGTTATTTCAGGGGGCGCCTGTACCGGTGTACTGCGCGTCATGGTAATCAAAACCTTGAGCAAGCCGTCATGAATTCATGCAATACTTATTTCTTCAGTCTCATGAACAGAATCGTGTTGCAATTTGGTATCAATGACTGGCATGCCATGTTACAGCGTGTCGGATTCGGGCGTATTAATCATATAGACCTCCCATCCGAAGGGACCGGTATCCTTCCCGACAGCACCATAATGGATCGCTTTCTCGGAAGAAACCGCTGGGGTCTTGGTGATCAGATCAACCTTGGTGTTGGACAAGGCCTTGTGAGTGCTTCTCCCTTGCAAGTGGCTGTGTCTACCGCTCACATTGCGAACGGAGGCTACTGGGTCCAGCCACACATTGTCAGGGCAGTTGAGCATGAGGATGGAGAAATTGATTTGAGTACACCTTCCAAGGTGCGAATTGAATGGATCAGAGACCGAGATCTCGAACCAATACGTCGGGGTATGCGAAGAGCTGTACTTGAAGGATCCGGGCGCTTCTATGCGAATCCCTCGAATGTACCTACAGCTGGTAAAACCGGTACTGCGCAGAATCCACGTGGTCGCGACCATGGTTGGTTTGTTGGATATGCACCTTATGACGACCCAAAAATCGTGGTTGCCGTGATTATTGAAAACGGTGGGTTCGGATCAGTATCAGCCGCACCGATCGCGTCACTATTAATGGAACAGTACATAACCGGTGAAATAAAAAGACCACGACTCGTACAGGATATGTTGAACTTTGTCCCAAGATCAAGTGATGTAGCACGATGAACCAACACGACCGACATACAAGCGCTTCATGGATCAGGCGATTCGACTGGGTAAGTATTTTCCTGTGGGTTCTGCTGTCATTGATAGGTCTGACAGCAATCTATTCTGCAACACTTGGACCCGTCTCTGAATTTTTACCCTTGCATATCCAGCAGAACTTCTCCAAACAACTGAATTGGGCTGCACTATCTGTTTTGGCCGTGATTTTCATCCAATTTATATCTCCACGTGCATTTCAGCAACTGGCTTATGTAGCCTATGGACTTCTACTCATACTTATTACCGCCACCATTTTCATTGGTGTGGAAGTAAATGCAGCAAAAAGCTGGATCGAGATCGCTGGGGTCAGGCTCCAACCGGTTGAACCAATGAAACTGGCAACCATACTTACGGTGGCTGCCTATCTGACTTCACGTAGAGATATCTCGGCTGTGAGGGTACAATCTGCTCTTATCGCCACTTTGATCATTCTTGTACCAGTGATCATCATCATATTACAAAACGACACCGGATCTGCCCTCATTTTTTTACCATTGATTCCGGTCATGCTCTTCCTTTCCGGTCTGCCTCACGGAATTTCACTTCTGATGATTTCACCAGCAATTGTCGGATATTTATCTATCATTGACTGGAGATTGGGTGTGGCCTCGGTTGTCATTCTGGCATTCGTTGTTTACATGCTCGAAAAAAAGATTTGGTTGAGTGTTAATACAATCATTTTCGGGGCACTGATGGTGTTGGCGGTTGATATAGCTCTGCATGATGTCCTGCAACCGCATCAACAATTGAGAATCGAGGCATTCATCAACCCGTTCGTCGATCCTCAAGGCGCAGGATGGAATGTCATCCAATCTAAAACTGCCATCAGTTCCGGTGGAATATGGGGCAAAGGATTTCTTGAAGGTACGCAGACTCAGCTTCGATTTCTCCCCGAACAATGGACAGATTTCATTTTCTGTGTAGTTGCAGAGGAGTTTGGGCTGATCGGAGCAGGTTCTGTCATACTGATTATGCTCTTATTGTTCCTGCGCTTACTCAACCTTTCCATTGCACTCAAGGATAGGTTCTCACAATTGGTTATCGTTGGAGTTGTAACCATACTTTTCTCACATGCACTCATTAATCTGGGCAGCGCCATGGGCATCATCCCTGTAATCGGGGTCCCCCTACCGTTCATGAGTTATGGAGGGAGTGCGTTCCTTTTCAACTCGATTATGATCGCCATTTGTCTGAATCTATACCTCAGACAAAAAGATATGAGTCACTTCTCCTGATACTCGAAGTCAGCCCGAAGTCGAAAACTTCTACGATGATACCTGGTTATTCCAAACTTCATCAAAGCCTCATAATGATCTTTTGTTGGATACCCGACATTCCTGTCCCAACAATACATGGGGTATTCATTGTGAAACTGCGACATCAATCTATCCCGATGAACTTTCGCCAAAATGGATGCCGCCGCGATGCTGACCGACCTGGAGTCCCCTTTTACAACACACGTATGTGGTGTTAGCGTGGGAACGTACCTGTTTCCATCTATAAGCAGATAATCAGGTTGCGCTCCCGAATGTGTTTCACAACGCTGCATGGTATTCAGTGAAGCCCATAGGATGTTAAGCCGATCAATTTCATCGATACTACCTTCTTGAATGACCCAATATTTTGCTCTTGATGTAATCACGTCATACAAATGGTTTCTTTGATGTACGCTGAGTTGCTTACTATCGTTTATACCTTCCGGAATATCATCCGGGTCGAAAATCACACCTGCAGCAACGACGGGTCCGGCCAGACACCCCCTACCCACTTCATCCAATCCCATGACGCGTGTGTACCCTTCGTTCCAAAGACGTGATTCAAATTGCGTAAGATGTAACTGTGTAGCTGATTGGGACATAGCTTAAATATAAAAAAAGGCCATCTATCATTGAAGAAAGATGGCCTTTAAATTGGAATGACTCAAATCAAAGTTCGAGTTTACGCGCGACACGGTCGGTGATATTGTTCTCACGCTGCATTCTTGGTGAAGCATACAGGATGATGAAATCACCATTATTGGTCATAGTATTCAAGACATATGTAAGTCCCATTTCAGTAGCAACTGCATTGATAGCGGTCTGTACTTTTTCAAGTAGCGGACCCAAAAGCTCGGCTTGCTGCTGTTGAAGTTCCTGAGCATATGTTTGCTCAAATTGTTGAAGTTCAATGTAAAGATTGGTGAGTCTTTGCTCTTCACGGGTAACCGCTTCAGGAGAGATAACCGCTCGACGTTGCTCGAGAGCCTCGGAATCACGTTGTAATGTTTCTTGCTTCTCGGCAAACTCACGTCTTTTACGATCTGCAAAGTTCTGCAGACGACGTTCTACGGCAGCCATTTCTGGCATACGCATGAGCAATGCGTTAGGATCGACATAGCCGATCTTCATCTCAGTCGACTGTGCCAGAGTCGTAGTTGGTGCAGAAACTCCGATGGTAATCAGAAGTGCAAAGGCAGTAAGTAGTAATGCTTTTTTCATGGGTTCTTTAACTTTTCGGGATTATTTAAGTTTCTGGATGACTCTGTCTGTAATATTGAGCGAGCTTCTGCTATCGGATGACACAAACAAAAGTATCATCTCGCCTTCATTGGTCGACTCGTTCAATACGTAATCAAGATTGAGTTCTACGGCAACCGCATCAATTGCTTCATCGATTGATCGAAGAATAGGCTGAAGCAATTCTTGTTGACGTCTGCGGATCTCGACTTGATGTGAGTCGAGCAATGCGTAAAGCTCTTCCTGCTCTTCTTCAAGTAAGCGTTGCTGACGCTGGAGCTCTTGCTCACTGATCAACTGTGCCTGGATTTGCTCCTGTACCTGACGCACTTTGGAGAGGAAGGATTCTTCACGTTGCGAAAATTCATTTTGTTTTTGCTGAACGAGGTCCGAAAGACGACGCTCTACAGCTTCAGTTTCAGGTAAAGCTCTCAGTACCTGCTGTGGATTTATATATCCAACGCGTGTTTGTGCATATAACTCCGTCGCAGCTGAACCTAAAATCAGAATTGCTAACAGTAAAAAGTATTTCTTCATAGTATTTTTTTTGGTTGAACGGGCTGAAGATATTAAAGATTCAGCTCAATTACTCAAGGATTTATCTGGACACCTAACTCTAATAAAACGTCATCACTCAAATTCCATTGTGATCGAGCGTATAAAAATAGGAAATCACCCGATCTGTCAAAAACAAAATCAAAGTTGTCCCTACTGGAGATGCGCTCTACAGCATCGATAATTCTACGTTGTAATGGTTCCAATATGAGCTGCTGTTGTCGAAAATACTCACCTTCGGGACCATATCGTGAGTTGACATATTGCTCACGTTGTCTTTTTTTCGTTTCGATTTCGTTGATTCTTTGTCGACGGACCTCGTCAGTGTACAAAATCTCGCGTGCACTATATTCACGCTCAAGTTGGTCAATCTCACGGTCCAGCTCTTCAATATCTTCTCTCCATTCTTCGGTAAGCGCCCGTAGCCTTTGTTCAAGCCCCGAGTACTCAGGCATTCTGGAAAGAATGTAATCCGAATCTATAAAACCGATCTTCTGGTTCTGTGCATACGCTTCAGAGCCAGCAAGAATCAAAATGAACAAGAATAGAATTGAACGTTTCATAAGGATCAGAATGGTGCACCGATATTAAAGAGGAATTCCCATTTACCCGGTTCTACTTGTGTACCTGGAATTCCGTCAAATCTTCTACCATAACTCAAGTCCACAAGACCGAGAATCGGTAGAAATACTCTTAATCCAAATCCAGCTGATCTTTTGACGCTGAATGGATCATAATCCCTGAATTCAAGATATGCATTACCGGCTTCAGCAAATACATACGGGATCAACTGGATCTGCTCGTTGGCTACAAGCGGATACCTCATTTCAGTGAAGAACTTGTTATAAATCGTTCCTCCAACGTGATTACCCTCGATCATCGGCGAAATGGATCCACCAAATCCACCTGGATAACCTTTCAGGTCAATATTCTCACGATAGAATGTTTGTTGCTGTTGCAATGGTGTACCACCCAAATAGAAACGGTTGAACTGGTTACGTTGCGTTGTTCCAAACCAACCCATGTATCCGCCTTCAAGTCCATTAGTAAACACAAGTTTATCAACAATCGGCACGTGCATCTGGAACGCAGCGAGGACTTTGTAGTATTCCTTAAGATCTCCAAGTGGTGGAGCAATCTCACCTGAAATCATCAGTTTGGACCCAAATCGTGGTGAGATCGGGTTATCGATCGAGTTACGTTCGATTACCTGTCTGATCGATACGGATGTTGCAGGACCCGGCAGAATCAATCCCTCCTGGAAAGCAACATCAAACATCTGGAACTGAAGGATAGTGGCCTGGGTAAAGTAGTCATCCGGCCAGGTCAATCTCCTACCGTATGACACACTACTCATGAACTGCTCATATCGGTTCGTGGACCAGTTATACAAACTGTACGACATCCCGAATCCGACAGAGTGTGGTCTTCCACGGAACCATGGCTCCTGGAATGAGAAACTATAGTTACGGTATCCACGACCTGTAACCTGTACCCCGAGTGACAAACGCTGTCCATCTCCACCTGGCAGTGGCGACCAAGCCTCACGATTGAACATGTTCTGCGCAGAGAAGTTATTGAAATTCACCCTTGCAGACAGAATCACACCAAATTGTCGTCCACCATAACCACCAGAAAACTCAAAGTTGTCGGTACTGGTTGACTCATCCAGAGAATAAACGATATCCACCGTTTTGTTCACAAAGTCGGCATCCAGATCGGGTTTGATGTTCTCAGGGACAAAATATCCAAGTGTTGAAAGCTCACGGATAGATCGCATGATCTCACTTCTGGAGTAGTTCGAACCCGGGATGTTTCTGAGGTTTCGACGTACAACATCATCGTGTGTCTTTGTATTCCCGGTAAAGAATACTCTGCGAACTTTGGCGATTTCATCTTCTACGATGAAGAACTTAAGATCTAGTGAGTCACCTGGGACTTCAACAATATTCTGTTCAATATTTACAAAAAGGTAACCCGCGTCATGATACATGGTGGTCACATCGGTACTCTGTCGATTTGAACGCAGGTTCATTTCGTACTTCTCTTCATTGAACACGTCCCCTTTGCTCATGCCAAGAGCTTCGGTAAGTTGTTCAGATGTATAAAGCGTGTTACCATCCCATTCAACGTTTCTAACAAAATACTGTGGACCCTCGAAAAGCTCGAAATTCACTCCAATACCCTGCTTTCTTCTGCTGTGTTGATACACATACACAGAATCGCTTAAGATTCTAAAATCACGGAATCCATGTTTACGGTAGAAATTGGCCAGGTTCTGTTTGGCCGTCGCGTATTCTTCAGATTTGTACAACTGACGTCCAAGTCTCCACCAGGTATTCTGTTTGATTTCTTTAAGAGATCGGCGCAATCTTCTATCAGAAAAGGACTCGTTGTTTTCAAAAGTGATGCTACGGATCTGCAATCGGTCACCAGCATCGACATCAAAATTCAGTGTGACACGATTTCGAATGGTATCGGTTCTGGTGGTTGTAATGACCACATCGGTGTGACGGTATCCTTTTTCGAGATAATATCTCTTAATAGCATTCACGGCTTGTGCTTTGGCCGATTCTGTAACCGCGAATCCTGGGATCAGGTTGATATTATCTCTTAATTCACGACGTTGACTTCTTCTTACCCCGGAAATCGTAAATTCCTGAAGTCTGGGTTGTTCTACCACCCTGATTTCCAGTGCGATTTCAGTTGAAGTCCTGGACGTTTCCAATATCTGAACATCTGAGAATAGTCCGGTACGATACAATCTCTTGATCGCGTTCGAGAGCTCTTCCCCGGGAACAGTGATAGATTCTCCTACCTGAAGGTTGGCTGTGGCCATGATGAAGCTCAGGTTGTGATTCTCAGCCCCTGTCACATTCACCCCATTGATCCTTAGCTGGCGTGGTTGCAGTTGAGAAGGATCAACAATATTTAATCTTGGTTGGACTCTGTCCTGTGCTTGTACTTGTGCTGACGGAACAAATACTCCTGAAATCATGATTAATGAGAACAGGAGAACGATACTACGATTTGTTTGATTCACTGTATACGATGTTACTGAAGTTCTGTTGATTTTCTATAAACGGATGAATCGGATTTGGATTGTGATGTATGATGAAATATATCAGATGTGTGCCATTTGTTCTGAAGTTTTACCAAATCTACGCTCACGTGTCTGATAAGATCTGATCGCATCATACAATTCTTTCCTTCTAAAATCCGGCCAAAATGTCTGGGTTATGTACAACTCAGAATAGGCAAGTTGCCAAAGTAGAAAGTTACTGATACGAAATTCACCACTGGTTCGGATAATCAGGTCAGGATCGGGAATCAATGCCGTTTCCAATTCGGCAGAGATCAGATCGTCGTTGATATCCTCAGGAACAATGGTTCCTGCCTGTACATGTCGGGCTATTTTCTTGACAGCCTGTGTGATATCCCATCTACCGGAATAACTCAATGCCAGACACAGATTCAACCTGGTATTGTTTTTGGTGATTTCTATGGCCTCACGTAACTCTCGCTGACACGATTCAGGAAATCGCTCAATCTGTCCGATGGTCATCAATCGGATATTATTATTATTGAGCTTTTTGGTCTCATTTCTGATGCTCTGAACCAATATCTGCATCAATCCAAACACTTCATCAGACGGACGTCCCCAATTTTCAGTCGAGAACGCATATAACGTAAGGTACTTCACCCCCAATTGAGCACATGCCTCTGTAATATCCCTCACAGATTCTACACCCGCTTTGTGGCCCAATAAACGTATACTTCCCCGACTTTTTGCCCACCGACCATTGCCGTCCATTATAACAGCAATGTGCTCGGGGATGTGTCCAGATGCTCTTAATTGCTCTTGCAAATGGACATCGTCGCCAGTCTGAGTTGTATTAGTAAGTGAAATTGTATCCAAAATGTTATTAACCCATCATTTATAGCCAGACAAATTATGATTTTCCCCGGCCAAATGAAAATGTGTTATTGATTTATTCTCGGCAGGACCGATACCATTTCAAGTAGTGTTGTTGCAGCTTCTTCGCCTTTGTTTCCTGCTTTTGTCCCGGCTCTTTCGATTGCCTGCTCAATGGTTTCAGTTGTTAATACCCCGAATATCACCGGCTTACCGAAATCCAGATTGAGTCTGGCAATTCCACTGGTCACAGCACTACAAACGTAATCATAATGGGTCGTTGCGCCACGGATTACCACGCCCAAACATATCACTCCTTCATATTTTCCTGATTCCAGAGCTTTTTGGGCTGTAAGTGGTAACTCAAATGAACCTGGACAATAAATCACATCGATTTGATTCTCCTTTACTCCATTTCTTTTGAGCATGCCCAAAGCGCCCTGTTTCAATGATTCTGTAATGAAACCATTCCATCGTGAAACAACGATAGCTATCGATCCTGAAGGAGCTGAAAACTCACCTTCAATTGTTTTTACTGACATAATGTTGCCTTTTCTGTTACTTCTTCCGATGCATTTTGCACATCGGTTTTATGTTATCAAATTCTGCTTTCTGGATTCAGACAGCTCTATAATCTTGTCTATGCGATCAACCGAAACACAAATGGTCCCGACATGCTGCTCTTCATACGGACGCGAACCGTGAAAGTCACTCCCACCCGTGAGTAGCATTCCATAATTATCGGCATAACTTTGATATTTTTTCTGCATTTCATAGGTATGACTTGGATGTAGGTATTCAAACCCATCCAACCCATTGTCCTTAAAATACTTCAAATCTTCGTAAATATAATATTTACCAGGATGCGCTAAAATACTGACACCGCCTGCATCACGTATCAATTTGATGATACTCACTACAGATGGATACACATTTTGCACATAAGCCGGTCCTTTGGCGTTCAAGAATCTGTCAAAAGCCTCGCGTTTTGTAGAGACAAATCGTTTTCGATATAACGCTGCAGCTATGTGGTTACGGCTGATGGTACCCATTCCAGATTCGGCTTTGACCTCGGCAATGTCCAAATCAAACCCCATTTTGTTCAGTTTACCCAATATCTGATCTGCCCTTTTTCTGCGAATACCCCGTTGTCCTTTTAGCATTTCACGAAATTCAACATGATCGGGATCAATATTATAAGCCAAGATGTGACACTCACGTCCCTTGAAATCGGTGGTGATTTCTACCCCGGGAATGAGTTTTAATCCACACGCATCCGCACTTTCTATCGCACTCAAATAGCCATCGATGGTATCATGGTCTGTAATAGCTATGGCCGACAAGCCATGGCGCTTTGCCAGTTCAACCACCTGATCTGGTGTCAACATCCCGTCGGAAGCAGTCGTATGTAAATGTAAGTCTGCTTTCAAAGGGGTTATCTGGTTGCGAGGATGGTATTATAATCAGAACCATTTGTCAGAATTTCGACGGCTTTATTGACCACGGCATCACTACTTAATGAAATGGAAAACCTTCCGGATTGACCGGAATAGCGTGTGGCCAACTCCAGTAGTAACTCTCGCCTGATCGCCGCAGAGGCCCCTTCCAATTCCTGTTTCTTTTGAAGTTTCAATGTCTCACGTAATTCTGCTAGAATTTCTGCATTCAGATCAATTCCGTCTTCTTTGAGTTGCGTCTCGAGATTAGCCAAATGCCTCTCGGATCGTGTTGTATAATCAAAATTCGTGCGATCAAGATATGTAAAAAACTCACCGAGTAATTGATCATTGATGTAGGATGCATTAAAATCAGTATTCCGGGATCTGTACTCATTGGCAAAGAAAAAATAGGCACTGTTTTGGAGCAGAGCGATCTCAACCAGTCTTTGAGGCTCATCATCCACTATGACATCGGGATCGATGCCTATGCCATCGTACACTACTCTCCCGTTTCTGGTCTTAAACGCTTTTCTGAGCGAATCTGGCAACTGATATGAATGCCCGGCTTCGATATGACTGTACACCGCCGATTGAATCGACCTGCCACTCGGGATATAGTATCTGGAAGTCGTAATTTTCAGAGAATTATTGTACGATAATGGCCTGACTACCTGAACAAGTCCCTTCCCGAAACTGCGTCCACCTATTATCACTGCACGATCCAGGTCCTGAAGCGCTCCAGAGACGATTTCTGAGGAGCTCGCACTACCATTGTTTTGTAACACGACCAAGGGACCAGCGAATAGCACCGGTTCTGAAGTTGATGATGAAAACGTTGCATCGAAACTACGTCCCTGGGTCTGTACGACCTGAATCCCGGGACCTACAAATTTGTCGACCACTTTGACGGCCTCATCAAGTAAGCCACCCGGATTATTTCGCAAATCGAGTACCAAAGATGCAAGTGTGCCTCTTTGTTTCAACTGATTAATCGCATCTCTAAGTTCAACTGAAGCATTTTGACCGAATCTGGTCAGTGCCACATAACCAATGGTTGAATCAGCATCGACAAACCCAAAATAGGCAATGTTTTTGACCTCAACGTTTTCACGGATCAGTTCAAATTCAATGGGCTGTTCAAATCCAGTGCGCTCAATGGTAAGTACCAAAAGGGTTCCAGCTTCTCCACGAATCAGACTATCCAAGTCCTCAAGGGTCATACCATTGGTTGATATTCCATCCACACTGACAATAATATCCCCTGCCCGAACCCCTTTCTGAAATGCTGAATAACCTTCAATCGGAGCAATGACTACAATACGGCCACTTCGCGCCCCAACTTCTATACCAACTCCGGCATATCTTCCAGTGGTCAGTATCTCAAAATTCTGATTATCAGCTTCATCTATTAGTACGGTATAAGGATCCAGTAACTCAAGCATCGAATTGATACCATGACGGACCAGTTTTTCCGGATCTGTATCGTCAACATATCTATTGCTGACTTCTTGAATAACTTCACTGAAAAGTGTGAAATTTTTCTTGATCAAAAAGAATGTGTCGGTGCGATAGGCTGCACCTGTCAATCCGACCAATGCCAAAAATAAAATGGCACTGGTGATTAGTGATTTTTGATACCGCATGTGATTACCTGACTCTCAGTACCTGTCCTACGTAAATTCTGTCGTTTCTTAAGTTATTCAACTGCCTTAATCTAGCTACAGTGGTATTGTGCGCTCGTGCAATATTGGATAGATTGTCATTCGCTCTTACCGTGTAGGTTGTTGCGGCACTTGTAGTGTTTGATGCTACATTTGTAGTCGTGCCACCACTCCGACGGTTTCTGACCATGGCCTGTTTTTCATTGAAACTCAATGAGTTAATACGCTCGAAATCCTGAAGTCGGTTCGCAGGTACAAAAATGGTCAAACGTTGTCCAACCCGGATGTTGTTCGTCGTATTGTTCCATCCTCTAATCCGGAACGCATCTGTTTCAAACCACTCTGAAATATGACCGATCGTGTCACCAGATTTCACCGTGTAAACCACACGTGCTGTATTCGGTGGCGCCACGACATTACTTGGTGTGGATGATGCCGTTGAACTTGCAGTGGTAGAACCCGTTGCCGCGGTTCGTGCTCTGGATGGATTATTTGCCGAAATGGCCACATTACTTCCTTGAGGTACCGGAATCACAATTTCCTGACCCGGATGTATGGTCGTTGTGAGACGCTCGTTGGCTGCAAATATATCTCGAACTGTTACAGAATATCTGTTTGCAATACCGCCAACGGTTTCACCACGTGATACGGTATGGACCAACATGTCACGGCGGGCGGACTCAGGAATTTGTCTGTAATTTTCTTCAAACATTTCTTTACTGCCAACCGGGATTTTCAACGGATAAGGTTGTCGTCCGGGTGGAGTTGCCCATCGCAGTAACTCGGGATTCAAATTCCGCAACTCCTGGGTTGTGATCCCGGCAGCCTCAGCCAACACATTCAGATCAACCGAACCATGTACCTCCACCACATCGAATCTATATGGATCGGCGTCATATCTCGGACTGAATCCAAAATCTTCCGGGTTGGTTGCAATAAGGGTGGCAGCTATGTAGATCGGTACGTAACCACGAGTCTCACGAGGTAAATAGGGGAAAATAGCCCAATAGTCACGTTGTCCGCCAGCCAATTGTATAGACTGCCTCATACGACGTGTACTCACATTGTAGTTGGCCAACGCAAGGTGCCAATCGTTCCAATACTCATACAAATCTCGGAGGTGACGCGCTGCCGCACGGGTAGATTTTACTGGATCACGTCGCTCATCGATCCACCAGTTCACTTCCAATCCGTACATAGCCCCAGTGCTCTGGATAAACTGCCACAATCCTACCGCACGGGCACGACTGGCAGCCACAGGTACGAGACCACTTTCAACCATCGACAAATGGATCAATTCCAAAGGGACTCCCTCATCCTCGAATATTTCACGCATCATCGGAAAATACACCGCTGATCTTTCGAGCCAACGAGCCATGATTTCCGGGCGTCTGTATGCCAAATAGGCAATCTGATTCTGTACTTGTCTGTTCAGAATAAGTGGTACATCTGTTTTCTTGGTGGTGATGTGTTCGGGCAGAACAAAATACTCTCCCTCCATCAGATCATCCGGAAGATTGAACATTTCATTTAATGCGGCGAAGATATCTCCCTCCGATTCACGAATGGGTTCCGTGATACCATAAAATGATTGATATTCCGCCATTAATGTCCGGTACAGTTCGGCTACCCTACGATTTGACTGGATTTCGGGGTATTCTTCGATTATTCCCTGAAATGCGGTCAGACCATCGATGATGTACTTCTCGGCACTCACCAGATCACCATTGATCTGTGCATCCATCGATAACACGTGCTGACGATAGATATTAGCCAGGCTTTGCATCAGATCACGCTCAAGTTCGTCTACTCCCACCGGTTCAGATCTCGGAATAGATGGAGCCTGTCTCAAATTTACAGGCTCTATGTACTCCAGGCGCAGGTCCGATAGGTCAAAGCCGTTTTGTTGTGCATTTGCTACTGGCATAACCGCCACACCGGTCAATAGGAAAAAAATCAGTTTCTTGTACATGTAGTATCGTGTTGGGGTTAGTGTTTTAAGCAATACGTCATCACATAACATTTATTATTACACATCTAAGTAATATAAGAAATGATGGACGAAGTTCTTACGAATTTGCCCATTTTGACATGTTTTTTCGGTTACTTAGATCCAGATGCTATTGGAATGTCCATCTTTGCACTATCGGCAATCTTCTACCTATTCCGAATGCCTTGGCACTCAATCGTAAGCCCGGCGGACTCTGGCGCCTTTTGAATTCAGCCATGTCGGTTAGCCGTATCACTTTATGCACAACTTCGGCATCAAATCCCATGGCGATGATTTCTTTTGCAGAGCGTTGTTCTTCAATGTATTTCTGAAGAATTCCATCCAGTATATCATATTCTGGCAGGCTATCCGAATCTTTCTGGTCTGGTCTTAGCTCAGCACTCGGAGCCTTCGTCAAAATAGTTTTTGGTATAACTTCACGTCCGTAATACACTTCATTCAACCATGTGCATAACGAATAGACTTCGGTTTTATATAGATCTGAGAGCACAGAAAGTCCACCATTCATGTCACCATATAATGTGCAATAACCTACAGCTAATTCTGACTTGTTGCCGGTGTTCAAAAGTAGTCCTCCAAACTTATTCGACATCGCCATCAGATAGGTACCACGGATCCTGCTCTGGAGATTTTCTTCTGCCAGTCCAAATTCTGTGCCCTCAAAAAGAGGGGAAAGTGTATGCTGAAATGATGAAAACACTTCTTTGATGGGGACCGTATGCAATTCTATTCCCAAAGCATCTGCAAGTGTCAATGAATCATTTACACTCCCTTCCGAAGAAAACATCGAGGGCATGGTGAGAGCTGTTACATTTTCACGGCCAAGTGCTTCTGTCGCTATAACCGCTACAAGTGCCGAGTCGACCCCACCACTCAATCCCAGAACCACTTTCGCAGGTATTCCACTTTTCGAAAAATAATCCCTGATTCCAATTTTAAGTGCCGCAAATATTCTGGCATGAATGTCGGATTCTCTTCCATTTATCTCACTCAATGCCTTGAATTCACCTAATTTCTCATCCCAGAGTACATCAGCGTGTGAGGATTCAAACATCTTAGTGTCAACAACAATATTTCCAAAACGATCCATTACCATGGAGTCACCATCGAATACGACCTCTGTATTTGCGCCAACCTGATTTGAGTAGACGATGGGCATACCGGTCTCAATGGCATGATTGCGCAACATGCGCAGTCTAATATCGGCTTTTTGCTTACTGAACGGGGATGCTGAAACACTTACAAGAATCTCGGCTCCCAGAGATTTGAGCATTGCCGCCGGATTCACGGCATAACGATGATAAACGATTTCGTTGTCGTTGTTCCAGATATCTTCACAAATAGTGATCCCCAGTTTGAGTCCACGGAATTCAACCACTTCAAACTCCATATTCGGCTCAAAATACCTGAGCTCGTCAAAAATGTCGTAGGTTGGCAATAAAGTTTTGTTTGTGACGCTATGGATGTACCCAGACATCGCCAACATGGCCGAATTGAACATCATCCTGCCGGGACCGTCATTGGGTGTAATGGTACCAAAAAGCACGGCTGTAGATGTCGAAGCCGTTGCAGCTACGATTTCAGCATTAGCCTGATAGATTCGCTCACGAAAAGACGATCGTTCGAGCAGGTCCGCCGGCGGATAACCACACGTAACAAGTTCCTGTAAAACCAATAAATCAATTCCATCTGCATGTGCATCCTGGAGTGAAGTCAACACCGCATCCGTGTTTCCCCGAATATCTCCGACAATTGTATTGATCTGCTTAATTCTGATTTTCAGGTTTGCCAAAGCTAATATATATTGGTTTGTAAGGTTAGTCGTTACGTATTTTGCCGTTGTTCCGTATCATTGCAAATTAAGCATAAATCATTTTAATGTTGACATCCGTTTCTCCAGACTCCAGCCTGGATATGTCCAGAGCAACCATTCGAATTCTGAGCATACCGGAACTGGGACTCATTGCAGACATGAACAAAATCTTGTTCAATGAGGAACGCATTATCAACCACTATGACCACCCCGATCTGGTGATCCTGCTCACCGAATTGAATGGCCTTCGGGCCGGATTCAAAATCGGTTATGGACAACACAATGAAATCTTCTATTCAGCCAAAGGCGGAGTAATGCCCGCATTTCGACGGCACGGAATAGCCCGGGCCATGACTTATGAAATGATCAAAATCGCATCCAACAGAGGGTACAAAACTTTTGAGTTCGACACATTTCCGAACAAAGGTCATGAAATGCTCTCCATGGGACTGTCTGATGGATTTAAAATCACGGAGGCCAGCTTCAATGAAATCCATCAGGATATCAAGGTCCATTTGAGCGTATCCATACCGGAGTATCTGTCCCGTTATTTAAATCATGTACGAAACGATGCCGGATGAACTCAGGAAATATCTCAAGTTCGTGTAATCGGTCCAACGATTTGAATTCTGTCGATATTATGATCTGGTGATGTGGCTCAAATTCGGGGTCCTGCCCTGTGATTAAGTCACCCTGCTCCAGATAACACCTGAAATAGAATTCAACCGCGTGAAATGGATGCTGTATGAATTCGCTCACATACATCAACGGACCTGTGGTGATCGTTAAACCGGTTTCTTCCAGAAACTCCCTCCGAACAGCATCCTCCAGTTTTTCACCTTGTTGGAGTCCACCGCCTGGAACCGACCAGAACGGATGCTCACGAGTCGGTGCGTTCAAATACACCATGAGCAATGCATCGTCTTGCACCAAAAGTCCGCAACTGCGTACTCTGATCTTGTGAGCCAGCGCCTTTTCTTGATTGGTCAATCACGGCCTCCGGATTGGTTTCAGAGAGATGTTTTCATACAGGGTTTAGCCGGTTAAAGTCGCCCTAATCGGACAACATTCCCGGATGTATAATCAGTTATTATCAGCATGCCTGATGGCGGCCGCAACAAATCCTACAAATAATGGATGTGGACGGGTTACAGTACTTTTCAATTCCGGATGAAACTGGACACCAACGAACCATGGATGTTCGGGGATTTCCACAATCTCTACAAGTCCACGATCAGGATTTGTACCCGAAACAATCAATCCGTTCTCTCGCAATATAGGCAGCAGGTCGTTGTTCATCTCATAACGATGACGATGTCGCTCAGAAATAACTTCCTCACCATACGCTTCATAAGCTTTGGTACCTTTGACCAGCTTACAGGCATATTTCCCGAGTCGCATGGTACCACCCATGTTTTTGATGTTCTTCTGCTCTGGCATGATATCGATGACCGGGTATTTGCTCGCGCTGTCAAATTCAGTACTGTTGGCTCCATTGAGTCCACACACGTTGCGTGCATATTCGATCACTGAGCACTGCATACCCAGGCATATCCCGAAAAATGGAATTCCTGATTCACGTGCGAATTTCACAGCCCCAAGTTTTCCTTCTATTCCTCGTCCACCGAAGCCGGGAGCAACCAGCACGCCATGAACACCTTCAAGTGTTTCAGCAGCATTTTCAAGGGTCAGATTTTCTGATTGAACCCATCTGATCTTGACTTTGCAGTTATTGACTGCACCTCCGTGTATAAATGCCTCCACGATCGACATATACGCATCATGATGCTCAACATACTTGCCAACTAATGCGATTTCAACCTCTTTGGGTGGATGTAGTACACGGTCCACAAAATCGGTCCAGTTTACAAGATCTATTTCACCGGCTTTGAGTTCGAGTTTATGGATGACCCGCTTATCGAGACCTTCCTCCAACATCATGAGAGGAACTTGGTAGATGGTAGGAGCATCGATTGAGGCAATGACGTCCTCGAGCTCAACATTGCAGAATTGTGCGATCTTGCTACGGATGGCGCGTTCCAAAGGAACCTCTGCCCGGCAAACAAGTATGTCTGGTTGCAGACCGATCTCCAATAAGGTCTTAACAGAGTGTTGAGTGGGTTTGGTTTTAACCTCCCCGGCCGCTTTAAGATAGGGCACGAGAGTTAGGTGTATGGAGAGAGTATTCTTACGTCCCACGTCATATCGCATCTGGCGCATGGCTTCCAGATATGGTAGACCTTCAATATCACCAACAGTCCCACCGATTTCAACAATCACGACATCATAATGTCCGGAGTCTCCAAGTCCGCGCACTCTGGACTTGATCTCGTCGGTGATGTGAGGAACTACCTGGATCGTTTTACCTAAATAGGCTCCCTTACGCTCTTTCATGATCACATCGTAATAGATACGACCTGTGGTAACGTTGTTCTGTTGGGAGGTAGGCAGATCCAGAAATCGCTCATAGTGCCCCAGATCAAGATCGGTTTCGGCACCGTCGTCGGTTACGTAGACCTCCCCGTGTTCGTAGGGATTCATTGTTCCCGGGTCAACATTGATATAAGGATCCAGTTTCTGGATGGTGACCCGAAGCCCACGGGCTGTCAGAAGTCGACCCAAAGAGGCACAAACGATTCCTTTTCCGAGAGATGATGTAACGCCTCCGGTTACAAAAATATACTTGGTAGACATCAAGATAATATTGGGTGGATGGATGTCAAAGATAGCAGATATACCGACTCAATTCAAACCTAATTCTCCCACAGCCAAAAATGATTTCATTTTTTTTGTATTTTTGGATCATGGAAAACAAATTAAACCCGAATGAAATACCTGCAATCGTCCGTGCCGTTCTTGAACTGCATATTGGAAAGAACTTTGCAGAATTTACCACAGAATCGCAAATAGAGCTGCTTGAAAAGCGTGGGAAGCGATACCGGATCATGATTCTGGTGAACTTACTTGCGTTGCTCTTTTTCAGTTACTCGTTTATCTACAAGATCACCCAGATAGCAGATGTAATTTATTATGTCCTGGGTGTCGTGTTCGTTCTGAATATGCTACTCATTTTTTATCAGCGTAAACAGCTTATGTCTGCTTTGGAGTATATCAGGAGGAACAAGTGAGCGAAGACCTATTGTATGGCCGTAATCCGGTTGAAGAGGCCCTTAAAAACCATCCTGAGAGGGTCGAAAAGATTTATATCCGGGATACAGCGGGAGCTGGACTCAAACTCATTGTTGACATGGCCTCGGCCAATAAGATCCCGGTTCAACGTGTCCCCGGGAAAAAATTACACGACATGGTCGGTCCGGTGAACGACCAGGGCGTTGTGGCTCAAATGAGCGCTATCGAATATTTCGAGCTCGATGAGTGGATGGGAACCGTTGATCTTGCCGACAATCCGGTCGTTATGGTGCTTGATGAGTTGGAGGATGTTGCTAATTTCGGGGCTATCTTACGTACGGCAGCTGCTACTGGAATTCATGCCGTTATCGTTCCTAAACATAGGCAGGCACCAGTGAATGCGACGGTTTTCAAAACTTCTGCGGGGACGGCTGGCAAGGTCCCGATCGTAAGGGTCGTGAACATAAATCAATGTTTGCTCACATTGAAGGAGGCAGGATTCTGGGTGGCGGGACTCGATCAGGACGGATCATCGCTCATTTGGCAACAAGACCTGATCATGCCTTTGGTAATAGTGGTTGGAAGTGAAGGTAAGGGTATCAGAAAACACACTCTGAAACAATGCGATTTCACGATGCGGATTCCGATGCAGAATAATGTGGAATCACTGAACGCTTCTGTGAGTGCCGCGTTGATGTGTTATGAGATTATGCGTCAGAAAGCCATTTGACACCAAAACGAGAGTGGTTGTGCATCCAATCTCGGTGATGGTGATGTGCGACCATTCTTGGGCAGGTGCAATTAACTTTAGGCAGGTGAATCCAATCTAATACCTGTGGAACTAATCTTAGGCAGGTGAATCCAATCTAGTACCTGTGGAACTATCCTCGGACCAGTGCAACTAATCTTGGACCAGTGCAAATGGCTTTGGACCGGTGTAAATTGGGCATGGGATGAAGATGTGCAACAAGAAAAGCGCATCCCATCAGGCTTTATCAGGATGGACCATCATTCATAGATCAGATAGGGAGCCCTTCGTTCCCTGAATGCCTCTATCTCGTCTTCCCACATTTCAGCTGCGTCAGAATCACCCTGTAAAAACTCCGAGATTCGATCGGTTCCAGCCAGTCTGAACAGAAAGTTGTTCGTTGTCGCACGTGGTGCACTTCGCAACATAGTTCGCACCAGTTCGTGACCAAATGCAACCGGATCAAATGATTCTATTTGGTCGAAATCCATTCGTATGGAAATACCGTTCACTTGTGTTCCCTCATGCTTGGGTCGAGTTGCGCGTCCCGGGATTTCGATTGGTGAGAATGTGCTGTCACCCAGCAGGACGGGATATTTCTGCATCAATTCAGATAGTATTATCGGTTCCACCATTAACGATGGATCGCCGACCAGTAAAAACGAGTCAGTGGTACCACGTCCTTCCGACATGGTAGTTCCTTCGATCATACACGTACCGAGATACACAAAAGCATGCTCAAATGTTGGGAGATTAGGTGATGGGGGGACCCATTCCAATCCGGTCTTGTGCCACAGCATACTGCGATCCCATCCTTGAACCGGAATGATCCTGTAATCAAGCGGTTGATTCGTTAACATCCAACTTTCTCCCACAATCATATTGGCAAGCTCTCCAAGTGTCATCCCATGTGCTATTGGAATCGGATATGCCCCTACAAATGAAGTGTGCTCGGGATCAAGCATCCATCCACTCACATAATTCCCTCCTGCCGGATTCGGTCGGTCGAGTATCCACAATTCGATGCCCTGTTCCGCAGCTGCCTCCATAACCAGACCCATAGTCGACAAATAGGTATAAAACCTCGCTCCGACATCCTGCATATCAAAGATCAACAAATCTATTCCTTCAAGCATTTCAGGGGTTGGTTTTCGTGTCTGTCCGTATAGTGAGAATACCGGTAATCCTGATTGCTCATCCATTCCGTCACTTATTCTCTCACCAGCGCCGTAATCCCCACGGAATCCGTGTTCGGGCGCATACAGCGCCTTGATGGACACCCCCAGCGACAATAACGTATCGAGAACGTGTGTGCCATGGACACGTGCCGTTGGATTCATGACCAGTCCGACAGATCTGTCCTCTAGATCGGGCAAAAAGTTTTCAAGAAGTACTTCAGCACCCGTTTTTACAGGAAACGAGACATCGGTAACCGATTCAATTGGAGGTGACTCAGAGTTGGTACACGACCAGAATGTCGTTAAAAACACTAATACTATGGCATATCGATACATAGAATGGAGATTTTGGGGTATTTAATTCATTTGGACACATTGCCCGGTATTGCATTTTCTTAAAAAATGCCAAGAAAAACTCAGAATAAAAAAGAATTAACCATAGATCATCGATTAACGTCAGAATGGCCTCAATATAGGGACATTGTATTTTTGAATGTATTTGTCGGCCGTGATTAGTATAAGAGATTCTACTTGAGCTTGCGCAATCAGTAGTCTGTCGAAGGGATCTTTATGAAACTGGGGCAAATGTTGTAAGGCTTCAATGTGATTGACTTGAACACCCAGCCATGCAAACCCCTGTCCTTTTGCTTCTGTAATGAATGAATCAGAAACTTTAATTTTTCCGGCATGAACCTTTAAAGTTACTTCCCACAGTGATACAACACTACAGAAAACAGGCTTGTAGGTTAGGATATCTCTGACTTCCTGACTCATACGGGAATCATTTGTAAGCCACCAAATCAATACATGTGTGTCAATCAGGTACTTCATCCTCGTCACTTCCTTCAAATAGTTTCTGAATATCTGGCGTGTAATCGTCAAAATCCTCAGAAACCCATATTTTACCAGCCATTGTACCCGGAACCCTTATCACATCGTCATCGATTATTTTGAGTTCAACAACAGGTTTTCCATTTCGGGCAATGCGAACTCTATTTCCATCCAAAACTTCCTGAACGAGGCGCGATAACTGAGATTTTGCCTCATGCATATTCACCAATTTAATTTCAGATTGCGTGTTCATAGTTTCATGAATGTTTTAAAAGCTGCAATTTGTTATTGTTAGCTAAAGTTAGCTAATATATTTTAATAAATAAAGGAGCTAATCTTTATTTTAAGATAGCTCCCTTATTTTAATATCTATTGTAAGAACATTTTTAAATCATCTTCAACATTAGTTATTCCACCTATTCCAAAGTTTTCAACTAAAACTTTAGCTACATTTGGAGATAAGAATGCTGGTAATGTTG
>CAZDYD010000026.1:0-31048 GCA_964509715.1 uncultured Chitinophagales bacterium | reverse complement strand
TCCGTATCTGGCAAGGTAATTCCAGAACCTTGTTATACAGAAGCTGATTACAGAAATATCCTGCTCCAAAAAATATATGATGATATTGCTCCATTTGATCCCGATGGTATCCTGCAGGATGAGTGGTTGAATGCGAGGGGAGCCATAGCTCGGTTCGACCGGGGGGCCATCGAAATTCGTGTTCTTGATCTGCAGGAGTTCCCGGGTGCTGATATCGCGATCCTTGAGTTTGTAGTCGTAGTGATTAGGGCGTTGTGCCAAAATCGATGGATCGAAATTCAGAAGGTCATGTTGCTGGATACCGATATGCTCAGTAATATGTTGACTCTGACCACCAAATTAGGTGGAGAAACCGAAATAGATTATCCTGAGTTTACCGCGTGTTTTGGAGTCGATGGCCCAATCAAAGCCGAAGCGTTGTGGCAAAAATTATATAATGAACTCGCCGATGAAATCTGGGACAAAAACTCTAAGGGTCGTGAGCATATAAGACTCATACTTTCCGAGGGGAATTTGAGTCAGCGAATAACACGGGCTCTGGGTCCCGATCCCGATTCCAAAAAACTCTTGAAAACCTATGATAAATTGCGAATCTGCCTACATGAAGGATATGCTTTTCATTCAAGTCAATGAAACTTTTTTCAATCAGTTTGTGGTTTAATCCAGTAGGACCGACTAATGTAGAGTCATTCAAAATAAGCCGTTAATTTGATGTGAAAATGCAGTTTTCACGTCAAATAATAATATATTACACATGCTGATTTCGAAACATAATCATTACTAAAAACCTAACGCACGTCATACATGTATTCATTAGTTACCGCGTTTCAAAACTCGGTTGGCCGTAAGATACTGACCGGTGTCACAGGTATCGCGCTGACATTATTCCTCGTTGCGCACCTGTCTGCCAATCTGACCCTATTTTCTTTGGATGCCGCCTCTTTGGCAACCGGAGACAATGCATTCAACCGTTATGCTATGTTCCTGAAAGACCTTGGATGGCTACTATATGTAGTTGAGTTCGGTCTTCTGGCTATATTTCTGATTCACGCCTATCTTGGCGTGGCGATCTATTTGCGCAAGCGCAAGGCACGCCCTGAGGCCTACGAGAAGTATAAATCCAGGGGAGGGGTATCCAAACAGGGATTCAGTTCCCGAACCATGATCATAACAGGTACAATCCTGTTCTTGTTTGTTGGTATGCACCTGAAAACGTTCAAGTTTGGGCCAGGATGGAATTCCGAGCCAGGGTATACGGTCGAAGTTCAAGCTAACGGCAATACTGTCGAAATGCGCGATCTCTCCAAACTTACCGTTGAGATTTTTCAGAATGAAATCTACGTAGCCGTGTACATGGGTATCATGCTGCTTTTGGCATTCCATTTAAGACATGGCATCTGGAGTGCATTACAATCTCTGGGGGCAGGCAACAAGAATGTCACACCCATTATTTATTCGATAGCCGGTCTGATCGGAATCCTGATTGCTCTTGGATTCTTCATCTTGCCGATTTATTTGTACATCATGTTCTAAGAGGATATTATTTTATGAGTACTTCCAACAAAAACAAGACAGGTTCACCACGACTGGATTCAAAAGTCCCACCAGGACCGGTCGAACAAAAATGGGCTTATCGTAAGAACCACGTTAAACTTGTTAACCCGAACAACAAGCGTAAATTTCACATTATCGTAGTCGGTACCGGACTTGCAGGGGGATCTGCAGCTGCATCACTCGCTGAGCTGGGTTACAACGTGAGCGCTTTCTGTATTCAGGATTCGGCCCGACGAGCACACAGTATTGCTGCACAAGGGGGAATCAACGCCGCCAAAAACTACAAGAATGATGGCGACAGTGTTTACCGCCTGTTCTATGACACGGTGAAGGGGGGCGACTATCGTGCACGTGAGGGTAATGTGTACCGGTTGGCTGAAGTGAGTAACAATATTATTGACCAATGTGTTGCACAGGGAGTTCCATTCGCTCGCGAATATGGTGGACTCTTAGATAACCGTTCCTTCGGTGGTGCCCAATTGAGCAGAACTTTTTATGCAAGAGGGCAAACAGGTCAGCAGCTCCTTCTAGGTGCATACTCTGCCATGATGAAAATGGTTGATGCCGGCAAAATCAAAATGTACGAGCGACAAGAGATGCTCGATCTTGTGGTCATAGATGGAAAAGCACGTGGTATCATCACCCGAAATTTGGTAACAGGTGCAATTGAACGACATCTTGCCGATGCTGTACTTCTGGCTACCGGGGGATATGGTAACGTGTTCTATCTTTCCACCAATGCCAAGAATTCAAACGTAACAGCAGCGTGGAGATGTTACAAACGTGGAGCAATGTTTGCGAATCCCTGCTTTACCCAAATCCACCCGACATGTATTCCTGTATCAGGTGATTATCAGTCCAAATTGACGCTGATGTCAGAATCTCTCCGTAATGACGGTAGAGTATGGGTGCCACGTAAAGTCGGTGACAAACGACATCCAAATGAGATTCCCGACAGCGAAAGATATTATTATCTGGAAGAGAGATACCCGAGCTTCGGAAACCTCGTTCCACGAGATGTAGCTTCCAGAAATGCTAAAGATGTCTGCGATAAGGGGCATGGAGTAGGTCCATCTGGGCTGGCTGTATTCCTTGATTTCAGGGACAGTATCAAAATGTTCGGTGAAGATAAGATTCGTGAGCGCTATGGTAATCTTTTTGATATGTATGCGAAAATAACCGGCGAAGATCCATACAAGGAACCAATGCGAATCTATCCCGCAGTTCACTACACCATGGGTGGTCTCTGGGTTGATTACGACCTTCAGAGCACGGTCCCGGGCTTGTTTGTGCTGGGTGAAGCTAATTTCTCAGACCACGGTGCAAACCGACTTGGAGCAAGTGCACTGATGCAAGGTCTTGCTGATGGGTATTTTGTTATACCTTACACATTGGGCGACTATCTTGCCGGGACAAATCTTGAAAAAGTAGATACTTCCCATGAGGCGTTCACCGAAGCTGAGAATGATGCTGTACAACGCATCAACAAACTGCTCAAAAATAAAGGTAAAAAAACAGTACTCGACTACCATCGTGAATTAGGTAAAATCATGTGGGACAAAGTCGGTATGGCCAGAAATGAAGCCGGATTAAAAGAGGCAATAGCTCAGATCAGAGCTTTGAGAGCCGATTTTTGGGAGAATGTTTTTGTCCCCGGAGAACAATCTACGTTCAACAAGTATCTGGAATATGCAACGCGTGTGGCTGACTTCCTGGAGTTGGGAGAGTTGATGGCACTTGACGCATTAGAGCGAAACGAGTCCTGCGGAGGACACTTCCGTGAGGAATATCAGACTGAAGAAGGGGAAGCTCTTCGTAATGATGATGATTTTTGTTTCGTATCTGCCTGGGAATATCCAGGATCAGAAGATGCAAAACCCAACCTCCACAAAGAAATGCTGGAGTTTGAAAATGTGAAATTAACTCAACGCAGCTACAAATAAGGACTTAAGGATAGTATTATGAGTACAATGACAATTAATCTGAAAGTGTGGAGACAAAAAAACGCATCCACACCCGGGAAGCTGGTTGACTACAAGCTCGATGGAGTCAGCGAGCATATGTCTTTTCTGGAGATGTTCGATCATTTGAATGAATATCTCATGAAAAAAGGGGATGAGCCAGTAGAGTTTGATCACGACTGTCGTGAAGGAATTTGCGGATCATGCAATATGATGATCGACGGTCAGGCGCATGGACCACAAAAAGGTACAGCAGCTTGTCAGTTGCACATGAGACATTACAAAAACGGCGACACAATCGTTGTTGAACCATGGCGTGCAAGTGCATTTCCACTCATCAAGGACCTCGTTGTCGACCGTTCAGCTTTCGACAGGATTCAGGCAGCTGGTGGATATATTACTGTAAATACAAATGCCGCACCCGACGCAAATGCGATACCGATTTCAAAGGAAGATGCCGATCTTGCCTTTGACTACGCAGCATGCATCGGATGTGGAGCCTGTGTTGCAGCTTGTCCAAACGCTTCCGCTTCATTATTCACGGCGGCAAAAGTCTCGCAATTTGCCCACTTGCCACAAGGAGAGCCAGAACGTAAGCGTAGGGTGGTCCGAATGGTGGAACAAATGGAAAAAGAAGGATTTGGCGACTGCTCAAATTTCGGTGAATGCGAAGCCGTCTGTCCAAAAGAGATCTCAATTCAGGCAATTGCCGAAATGAGAAGAGAGTATCTGAAAGCACTCTGATTTAATCAGAGCAAAATGTTACGACATTTGTGACATTTTCTGGGCCCGGTCTGCAAAGATCGGGCCTTTTTTTGTTTTTAAACCTTTAGCTCAAAATGAAAATTAGAGGCATGCGGAATTACCCTCTCCATTGGTAAAATATCCACCGATCAAATTGATGATCTATAGAATTCACTAAAAACGTATCTCTGTAGCTATTTCCCAACTGTTTCGTACAATGTTACGACCAGTAGTTGGGTACGTAGTGTCACGTTCGAAATCTAACATGATTTTCGAACCATTCTGAAATCTCCATGCCAAACCTGCAAGTCCACGACGTTTGAGCAATTGATCCATTTCTCGATTGTTTAACAGGTCATATCTGAATACCAGGCTTAATGGAAATTGAAACGGCATGATCTCGCTGAATGCAGAATAACCATTCATAGGTAGTCCATCTCCGAAACTATCTAATCTTCTGGCCAATACATCTCCAACCCCGTGATAATACTGTATGGCCGATACCAATTTCCTGGAGCTATAAGAAAGATAAAAGAGATGTTTTTCAAAGGTTGGTTCACTCGGACTGTTACCACGTCCATAAGCCGTTGCATATGTGAACTGTACACCAGGTGCCATCTGCCAAAATGGCCTTAAAGTTAATCGACCTTCAACGACTTTGTTGTTGTTTTTTTCGAGCTCGGCATACCCACCACCATTGAATACCCCCAAGGCAAAACTACCGTATTTTCCTGCAGTACTTGATGTCAAGTTGTGATCGTCAGGATTTTCTAATCTTGGTCCCAACATCGATGATACAATGAAACCGTAATCAGCAGAAGGTGCGATCCGCTCTCGGTCCAGAAACATGCTTCCTTGCATTCTGTAATCGTTGATACCTTGTTCAAAATCTGTCCATGGTCGTCTAACAACCCCAAACTCAAATACTGGATTATTCAACAATCCAAAGTTTTCAAAGTTATAATGGACGAATGCATATTTCAACCTAAGTTCTATGTCACCCTCACCATCACCTTCCTGATCGATAGTTATATCCTGTGTGAACCTAATACCTACCTTTTCACTGATATTCCTTCGAAATGTGATGTATCCGCGTTCTAATCCAAATTCATTACTCCTTTCCCCATTCGTCTCAGTAAATTCATAGGTCAGAAAAAATTGTCCACTGAACCGAATGCCGTCCAACACAGATTGTGCCCGGCTTGAATCAGTCACAAAAAGTACCATGACAACGGCAAAAACCGTGATAATATGAGTGAGTCGCATTTTAAATCGATATCATTTTTAGTAATTCATCAAAAATACTATGTTTTCCTGAATTTTATGTAAAACTGATTTCATGCCACTAAATTCCTTAACTTCAGCCATGAGCGATGATAGTTTCAATAAAGCACTCGAGAATCTGAAAACCTATTGGGGATTTGATGCGTTTCGTTCTGGACAAGATGAAGTCGTGAAATCTGTGCTGGCTGGTAACGAAACGTTGGTACTTTTTCCGACGGGCGGTGGAAAATCACTTTGTTATCAAGTACCAGCTACCGTACTTCCTGGACTCACACTTGTCATATCACCTCTTGTGGCGTTGATGCAGGATCAAGTTGATCAATTAAAAAAACGCGGTATTTCGGCAGCTTTTATCAACAGTACCCTGAGTAGTAAGGAAGTTGAACAACGCATCGTGAATGCCTCCAACGGTATGTATAAGTTGCTTTATTGTGCACCAGAGCGACTTGAGACATCCTTTTTTAAAGCAGAAGCGTCGTCACTGAATATTCAACTTGTCGCAGTTGATGAGGCACATTGTATCTCGGAATGGGGACACGATTTCCGGCCTCCATACCGTAAAATCAGACAGAATATTGAAGAATCAGTTGGTAGTACACGATGGATGGCGCTCACTGCAACAGCAACGCCCAAAGTATCAGCTGACATCTCCGCGGTCCTTGGGTTTCGAAATCCGACCATCATATCCAAGGGATTTGAACGAAAAAACCTGAAATGGTGGGTAGACATCACCGAACAAAAAGAAACCAGACTGCTGCAAATGGTGAGAAAAGCCCCGGGATCTGGGCTTATCTATGCCGGAACCAGGAGATTGTGTAATGAATTGGCAGCTTTGGTGCGTAAGGAGGGAATCCAGTGTGAAGCTTATCATGCCGGTCTCCCTTCAGAAGAAAGAGCGCGAATCCAGCAACAGTGGATTGATAATACGTTGAAAGTTGTGGTTGCAACGAATGCATTTGGAATGGGAATTGACAAACCGGATTGTCGATATGTTATTCACTATGATATGTCGTATTCATTGGAGGCATATTATCAGGAGGCAGGTCGAGCAGGTAGGGACGGTGAGTTAAGTTTTCCTACCTTACTCGTCAGGGAATCGGATCTGAAAATCGCCCGGAAAAGGATGGGGGACTCTTACCCCGATTATGAAACACTTCAGAACGTCTACCGAGTTATGTGTGACTCTCTTCATCTGGCAATTGGGTCGGAACAGGACGATTCTGAAATGATCGACCTTCGAAAATTAGCTACCCGATGCGGGTATCATATAAGTATCATTAGATCCTCTCTGCGTGTTTTGAATCGATTGGGGGTAATAGAAATGAATGAAATATCTGATCCACAGCTCGGGATCCAGTTTATTCCCGATCGGGACGAATTACAACATAAAGTTTCTTTATATACCAATGAGGCAAAAGCACAGTTTACAGATAGTTTGATCCGGTTATTTTTGCCGGAAGCACTATCCAAAATGCATTTCATTGATTCCGATGCTGTGTTATCAAAACTCGGAGTGACCTACAACGCGCTGGTGAAGGGGCTTGAAGTGCTGAAATCTGAGGGATTATTTAATTATTCTATGCAACAGGATGATCCCCGGATCAGGCTCACGGAAGCAAGAAGTTCCAAACTGCCTGTTTCAAGAGAACAGGCGGAACAATTTCGGAAAATCCAGTTCGATAAATTGGAAAAAATGATCGGTTATGCTCAAACCCGTAGTTGTCGAAGCTATTACATCCGATCGTATTTCGGGGAGAAAAAAATACCTAAATCCTGTGGGATGTGTGATAGCTGTCTACAGAAGTCAGAATCTTCTGCGGTACCCTCACAAGTGCTGATCAAGAACATCTTAGCAACAATGTCTCATGGTCCCCTCACGCTTGAAAATATCGTTCAAAAGACACAAGTCAGTGAGTCTGAGATCAAAGTGGTTTTAAAATGGCTATCGGTTCAACGAAAGATCGCGTATGATCGCAAAGAGAAAACGTTTAGATCGTTGATCTGAACTAAGCTCATACATAAGACAGAACCGAAAACTGAACAGATATTCCAGTTCAAATAGTGAATCAATTTAAACTTCATGCAAGGATTTTGTCATTGCGACCGATGCGGGTTCCAGTTTAAAATTGTGCATCAATATAAACGAAATTTTAGCTAAGGGATTTCACTTTCGCTGGCTTGGCGCTCTTGTTCTCTTAGTTCATAAAGCCTGGATTCCATTTGTAGTTGTTCCTCGTTTAAATACTCGGAAATTCTTTGCATACGTCTCACCTGGGACTGTAGATCTTGTTCATAAAGTGCGTGATTTGTCAAGAAGTCATCTTTCGAGATATCATATTTATCCCAAACTTTATCCAGCAGTGTTTGTGTCAGGCTATCATCCATCACTTGCATATGTAACGCATGAATAAGCTCAAGTTCGATCAGTATCTTCTCATATCGCTCCTCATCCAGTTCAGGACGGATCTCTCGTGCACAACCATATCCAACGAGCGTGAGAATTAAAATATAACCTACATATCGAATCATTTTCTTATTAGAATCATGTGATAAAGGTGGATTTTATACTGCATAGTTCCACTTGATGGAGGGTTACAACAATTTATATCGTTTTCTTGGCGAGCATGGGACGCATAACGATTTCATCGATCAGGAAACTGTCGGGCATCTCGAGCACATTGATCAACACTGTTGCAACATCGTTGGATCGCATCATATTTGGGTGAATCGATCCTCCTGAATTCATAAAAAATTCCGTAGCAATTGAACCTGGATACATGCAGGTCACCTTTATGCCAAACTCACGAAGTTCTTTCATCAATGCATCGCTAAAACCACTCAGAGCGAATTTGGTTGCATTGTATCCAGATAATTTTGGGTTGCCAAGTTTTCCGGCAATTGATGCGATATTCACTATGTGACACACATTTTCATTTGATTTCATGAGTGGTACAACAGCACTTGTCATGTAGTAAACGGCATTAATATTCAAGTTTACCATCTTGTGCCATTGATCACTGGTCAGTTTATCAATATCCGCGAATTGACCTATTCCGGCATTGTTTACCAAAATATCGGGTTGGTTTGATGTAAATGTCTCTTTGACCCAGGAACGAACGGCCGATTCGTCGGTGATGTCCATAGTGACACCTGTAAATCGCTCTCCAAGCTCCTGACTTAGTCGTGACAACCGATCACCTCGGCGAGCTATTCCATACACTACCGCGCCTTTCTGGATCAATCTTCGAGAAAAATCTGCCCCTAACCCGGAACTTGCACCTGTTACTATTGCAATTTTGTCCTTCAATTCCATAAAATCAATCCTTTTTTTATCGCCGAATAATCCTACTTTTGAACCAAGCTACCCATAGCACGTGTATTAATCAATTCAATTTCTGTAATGTTGTATATCGATATTGGCAATAGTACAATTAAAGTGGCCTCATACATTGATGGAAGTTGGCAGGTGGATCTACGGCTTCCTCATGACCAGCTTTTCAGCGTTATTGAATGGTGTTCAGAGAGGGTAGCTCATGATGAATTATTTTTGGCAGCCAGTGTTGTTTCATCAATTAGGATAACGATGGAACAGGCATTGGGCTCGGCTATCCGTTTTATTGATGTGGGTAGTTTCCCGAAGGAGCATATCAACTATAAAACTCCCGAGACTTTGGGAATAGACCGGGTACTCGCTTGTTATGGGGCTTGGTCGCTGTCGGGAACCTCGGTCATCGTGGTTGACGCCGGTACCGCGACCACGATCGATTATATGAACCCAGATGGAGTTTTTGAAGGTGGAGTGATTGCCCCGGGTCTCGGTTCATTGGAAAAAGCACTGAGGATTCATGCCCCCGCACTACCCGTTGTTGAAAGAAATGTCCCTGCATCTTGGCCACCCAAAAGCACAACTGAAGCCGTCCAATGGGGCATCACCGGTAGTTATAAAGCTTCAGTCTTCTCACATATTATGCGATTTTTGAACCTGGATCCCCATGCTGTACTTTGGATCAGTGGAGGTGATGCCGACGTATTATCCCAATTGGAGGGATTACAAACACGATTTCATCCGAATCTTGTTCTTGAAGGATTGCGATATTGTGTTTAATAGTATCTGCACCGGAAATGATTATGAATCGGAGGGTACGATCTAATCATACCCCCTTTTTACATCGAGAGTTTTCCACTGATCAGCGCATTTAGCATATCCAGCGCTGCTTCATTTTCGCCTCCATGGGGAATGATGATATCAGCATAACGTTTCGTCGGTTCTACAAACTCAAGATGCATCATCCGAACAAATTTTTCGTACTGATCAAGTACGCTGTCGACCGATCGCTGACGCTCAAGGATATCACGTCGAAGACGGCGAACCAATCGTACATCAGCGTCGGTATCCACAAATAATTTCAGGTGCATGAGATCCCGTAGCTCTTTTTCGAAGAAGATCAGTATCCCGTCAATCAATATGACCGGCTTTGGTGTCAGGGTCACTGTTTCATCTTTTCTTACGTGATTTTTGAAATCATACATTGGAACTTCGATACTATAACCTTCACTCATGGCCTGTATGTGTCGTACCATCAGTTCTGTTTCTAGTGATGATGGATGATCAAAGTTCTGAAGTGCCCGATCTTCGAACTTTAAATGCTTAAGGTCACGATAGTAGGAATCGTGTTGTATGAGTACGATATTGTCTTTGCCTACCCGATTGATGATATGATTGACAACTGTGGTCTTACCCGATCCACTGCCACCTGCAACTCCGATAATAAATGGATTCATGACGTTGGTTTAATGTTCGATTAATTCTTTGTACTCCCTGATGGCCCTGAAAATCGCAGATGCTAAAATATTCTGTCCTGATTCACTTGCCAGAAATCTTTCTTCGGCCGGATTGGATATAAAACCGAGTTCAACTAAAATTGCCGGCATGGAGGCATGGTATAATACGATAAATCCAGCCTGTTTTACCCCCCGCGACCTTCTTCTCGCCCTATCGGTGAATTGTCTGTCAACCAATTCGGCCAAACGCTGACTGGCACTCATGTATCCGATATTGTTGAGTTCATATAAGATCAACTCTTCATCGGTCAAATCTCTTGACCTGGAATCGGCATCCTCCAGAAAAATCACACTGTTTTCCCTTTTCATTACCTCGAGTGCCGATTCGGTTCTGGCCATCCCCAAAAAGTAGACCTCAGCACCATATGCCTGGCTACTTCTGGCTGAATTCGTATGGATGGAAATGAACAAGTCACCCCTGGCACGGTTGGCAATGCTTCCGCGATCTTCCAGTTTAATGAATCTATCGTCGGTCCTCGTGTAAACCACATTTACATCGGGGAGATGTTCATTGATATACTCACCTAATTTCTTGGAAACGGCTAATGCGATATCCTTTTCACGGTTTTGTCGAGAGGCACCTATGGCACCCGGGTCATTCCCTCCGTGTCCGGCGTCAATTACAATGGTTCGGAGCCTTGACTCGGTATTGATCCTGTTCTGAAATGATGGAATAGGTGTACTTAAAGAGTCTGGGAGTCTGTCAATGATTGAAGGATCTGAAGTGCCTTCTAATTCCAAAGTGTCGGTCGGACTATCCCTGATCTCATTAATGATATCAATAGGTTGTTGTTCCGTGATTTCACTCGACAAGGTTGGATTTGGTATAGTTCTGGTCCTGGTATTAACAGTCGTCCAATCAACCCTTTGTTGCCCATCCGTTAAAAGTGATGATTCCCGCTGTGAAATTTGAGTCAATCCAATCAATATATGCCGGCGATTAGCATCTGGATATGCTCTAGCCAAATAATAACGGTTTGGAGCCAGTTTGATATCGGTTCCGAATCCATCGGGAAAAGGATGAAGTTCAAAACCTCTAAACGTTTCTGTTATTGGAGGTAAGGCGACGTTTGATACATTTACCCCATTCTTGTAAACAGCGAGTTGGATCAGATCATGGGATGGTTGAAATATCTTGAATGAATCGGGAAGGGCCTCAAAATGGTATCTAACAACGAAACCGAGACCATCTGATCGTTCAGCAACAGAGATTCTTGGCAGCATATTTTGAGCCCATGCACTTACAATCGATATCTGAATGAAAGCAACGAGCAGAATGAATCTCAACATTCTTGTCTCTATATATTTTGCCGTCATTCTTTTAGCTACTCTTTTGTGCAATGTTTCAGATGTTAGAATCCGCTCAGGTCGGTTTAAGTTTTAACGCGCCTAAATTTAGAAAATTACACGGTCAAGTGACAGAGTTAGTTTTTTGATGTTCAATAAATGATTAGCTTACTCCCGGTTATTCATAATAATAGTCTCTGAATGGAAAAGTCTGACAACCCGGTGTATGATGATCTTGTTAAAGTAAGGATAACGTTTGATGCGAACGTTACTCCCCGTTTGCTGTCATACCGAACCGATTATTATGACCATCTTGAAAGATTGGGGAATCGATTTCTGCGTGAAATACGTCTGCAGATCAGTCGACAGCGAGATTTTCCTAATCTACTTGATGTTTTGGATCAATACAGGATTCAACTCCTTGCTTTTGCTATCAAAAGTGGTGAATTGGATTTTAATCAGGATTTCTACCAGGTTGTAGGTAACTGGCAACATGAGTTACCTACCAGACAGGAATACCGACAAGACGACATTTGCTTCAGTAGCCTCGAAACTGACTCCTTGCTGATCTCATTTGGTAAAGCTGTAAAACGGACAAGGCGAACTGCCAAAAATTCCGGAGTCACCATCAGGAATACTTTCAGAAAAGTATTCAAAAAGGACTTGTTGCCTGTACCTGTAACAACCCATCAAATACGTTGGGTGAGGGTGTCAAAATCAGTTTCAGTTGAGTTGCTCGAGTCCTATACGCATAGGATATTCGAAGACTTTAGATGGCTAAGTGTATTTGCGTCACATTTGAATGATATCTGTGACCATGGGAGTGATCCAATTCGACTTGAACAAGAGGTGCGACGGTTTGAGAATTTTCTAAATGATACCCGTCAAGTTAAGCAGCATCTTGAACGTGACCTGTCTGATTTGGTTGATGAGGTTTTTGTGGCGATAAAACCTGAGCTCCCATTTATGGGGACCTTTCAAGAGTCGCGAAGGTATTTTAATTCAGACATACTGGATCAACGTGAGAAATTGGTTACACGTAAGCTCAATGATTTAACTCAAGAGTGGATCGCAGACTGTGCTACAAGATTATCTCAACTTGAGATCGATATAGATCTTAATCGGTACAACACAAAATTTACCGAAATCATTGATGAATATCAGAGTCTAATTGTAAGCTCAATTAAGGAAAAATCAATTCCTGTGATACAGAATGCAGTTGAAAAGCTACAGTCACTCGCAGATACCTTCGGACAATATGATTCGGCCCAAATCCGTACAAAAAAATTCGCCAAGCAAGTTACAGGAGTGCGGACCGAAATTGAACAGGAACTTACCGGGAATTTTGCCGCGCCTCTTATTGATATCATTGATTCCCAAAAATCGGATGACTGGTTAGAGAGTGCGTTATCAAAAATAATTCTTAATGATGAAATTTTACCTGAAAGTTCAAAAGTCTTCGACAGAAAAGCAC
The DNA here is from genome assembly GCA_964509715.1 of uncultured Chitinophagales bacterium. GTDB lineage: Bacteria > Bacteroidota > Rhodothermia > Balneolales > HLUCCA01 > UBA11400. The sequence continues at coordinate 17,902 of CAZDYD010000026.1, read as the reverse complement.
CGGAACCAGTAAAACCCAGTACCAAGACTGAGAAAATTAACTTTCGATCCGAGCTTACTACATACATAAAGAACGATTTATTCAGGAAACTCAGGCGATTACCCGGACAATTCACTGTAGATTTAGAATCGGTGAAAAATGACATAGACGATGTGATTCAAGTCGCTTCTGTGAATTTACAGTTGGCTATCGAACTACTTGATGATGAACGCAATTTCGCCGATGAGGACCAAAAAATAGTAGAATTGATCCACGATGGTCTCGACCGTGCTGCTAAGCGAGCTCTTGAATTGGGAAATAAAGTGGATGGTTTGGTTCAGAGACTTATTTCCGAAGTCGGGAAGATAAGCGATAGCTATTTGTCAGTCTGTAAAGACGCGATGCTCGATGATAATTATCTGTACATAAAATCAAAGAATCGCGAAGCATTGGTTGTATCTAAAGCCATTGACTGGAGGACCCGAGTCACCACTATCGTGTTGAAAATCTGGGATCAAATCCTACTGTGGCAACGTTTTCTGGGTAAACTACTTCGAAGTGTGTATAACCGGGCAAGGTTATTACTTGGATTTTCTTTGTCAGATGCTTCATCAGGTTATGTTGAGGCCGGAGCCGCTGAATTCTTGTCCGATACGGAGTCGAGATTATCTGAGTTACCACTCATATATCGCCGATTATTTGCTGAAGAAGCACTGTTGGAAAGCCGTTTTTTTAAAGGCCGATCAGTTGTTCAATCTATGATGAAGGATTCTTTTAATCTTTGGCAGCGTGGACACTTTGCCAATTTTATGATCGTTGGGGAGAAGGGGAGTGGCAAGACCAGTTGTATCGAACTTGTACCGAAGCTTATTGGTATGCCTGTATCTCAAATGATCCGGGGATCCATCTCCCATACAACCTGGATTGAGCAGGATCTACTTGATCAGTTATCAGATATTATCGGGATCCCCAAGGCTAATGACAGATTTGAGCTCATAAAACATATTCTCGATCTTCCTGAAAGAAAAATCATTGCACTCGAAGGATTTCAGAATATTTATCTTCGCCATATTAATGGATTCGATGCCCTTGAGGCATTCTTACTGATCGTATCACAAACATCAAAAAAAATATACTGGTTATTATCCAGTTCAAGGTATGGCTGGGAGTTATTGAATAAGATCTATCAGACCAGTGGATATTTTTCGCATGTCCGAACCATCGATAATGTCTCACCTGAAACAATCGAAGATATCATAATGGCCAGACACCGTGTAAGTGGTTATGATCTGTTATTTCAACCTTCCCAAACATTGAAGTCTTCAAGAGCCTACAAGAAACTCGAAGCAGATCCCATTGAACAACAGAAATTGATACGAAGGGAGTTTTTCAAGGGATTAAGTACTGTATCTGAGGGAAATATTGCGATTGCTATGCAATACTGGCTTAGATCTATTCGAAATTCCGGAGTCGACTCAATCGAAATCTCACCATTTTCTGATGTTAATGTAAAACTGGGAGACGCCTTCACGCATGATGATATTTTCACCCTGGGCGCATTAGTACAACATGACGATCTGACTATCGATCAATTGGCGCTTGTGATGAATATTCCAACAGGCAATGCCCGTTTGATGTTGTCAAAGCTTGCATCTCGCTCCATTCTTGTCACAAGGGGCGAAAGATTTTATTTGAATCACCTATTGTACAGACACATCGTCAATCTGTTGAAAAACAAAAATGTCATACACTGAAATGATGAGCTCTCTACGCATATTACTCCTTGTTCTGTTGGCATCACCTGTAATCGCGGGTACCGCTCCTGATTTTAAGGAGACTAATAAGAATAACGCATACAAAATCGCTGTAAATCCCTGGAATTACAGTTCGTTTGACGAGAGTATTTCTTATGCCATCGAGAGTGATACATCCGGTACATTTCAACAAGTATTGGAAATTACGGCTCCGGATTCAACTGAAACTCAAGATGGCCAGATTTCAGTTCCACAAGCACTACCACAAGTGGAGGGAAATGAACACAGTGATGTTCCTAATGACACGACTGATGCCGAAATCCCGGTAAAACCTTCTGATTCTGAGATCGAAGTTGAAAAGGAAGCTGATGCCGCACCACGTATTCCGCACATCAAAGACATTATTTCTTTTTCAAAGATTCTGATCGCACTGTTTGTGATCTTGATAGTCTGGGTCGTAACCAGATTTGTTTCATCGGTTCTGACAAATATGTCTGAAAGGTTTCAGAATTATCGTCTTATCATCAAACGAATCATACCGGTTTTCAAAGTTCTGTCCTGGTCTTTGGGACTATATTTCGTAATTGCAGGGGTACTTCAACCCCCACTTGAAACAATTATTACAGTTTCGGCTTCTATCGGAATCGCCGTAGGTTTCGCTTCTCAAGATATCCTACGGAATATATTCGGTGGGATAATGATTATCCTGGACAGGCCGTTCCAGGTCGGTGATAAGATTCAGGTAGATAGTAATTATGGAGAAGTTTTGGAAATCGGTCTCCGATCAGTTCGTATTGTGACAGAAGACGATTCTGTGGTTACGATCCCGAACTCTGAAATAATGAATAAGGCTGTATCTAATTCTAATTCCAGTGCTCTGGACTGCCAGGTTGTTGCTGAGTTATTCCTGCCTTCTGGTATAGATATTGAAGTAGCTTCTCAAATCTGTCGTAAAGCGGCCATGACTTCAAGATATGTGTACTTAAATAAACCCATCTTTGTACATGCAACCCATCAGACTATTGGTCCCAGGGACTTCATCAAGATTCGTTTAAAAGCCTATGTGTTAGACATTCGTTTTGAACAGGAATTGAGAAGCGATTTGACCACACTGGCAATGGGTGAGTTGAAAAATCGTGGGGTTGTTACCGGTAGTCAAGGGTGAGAGGTTGCGTGAATAAAAAAAGAATGCTACAACAGCGCCAATCTATGAGACACTGTTGCAACATTCTGGTCATGAGGTCAGTCATTCAATCAGTCATTCATTCAGTCATTCAATCAGTCAGTCATTTAGTCAGTCATTCAGTTGATTATTTAGTCTTACCGCCATTCCGACTATCAGTTCAATCTTGTAATCTGAATTCGGTTCATAGCTTCCTCTTTGGATATTCCTCTTCTGTCAAATGATTCCAGCACACTCTTTGGAACTGCAAAAATTATCCCTGTTGGAAGATTGTTACCCGCTCTTCTGTCCATGGACAAATGCAGCATTATTTTTTGGTCCGACGGAATGGATGTCAAGGTTCTTCCATAATCGATCAATAAATTCTTTATGGTAGATTCGAAACTCGTCAGGTCATTCTGCAGTTCTTCAGGACTCTTCTGATTTGATGCTAAGCGTTCAATTTGAACGGCACCGCCCAGCTCTCTGTTAATTCTGACAACAGATCTGTCGATCTCTTCTCGGGCCCTGACCAGCTCTTGGTTGGCATTCCGGATATCAACACGCAGGCTGTCCCAATTTGAATCCAAATTGATATTTCTGGTGCCTAATACCACTCTTCCAACAAAAGGGAGGCTATCAGATACAACCGCAGTAGTAGGGAAGCCCTCAACAGTTTGAAACACAAAATTACTGCTACCTGACCTGATTGACCCAAGGATAATAAGACCCAATCGCTCGTCGACAAGGCTGGTCAAGTTACGACCAAGGCTAAATGTTGAATTCCCTGATGTTTCTACTCCAGTACTCAGTATGCGTTCAAAAATGCGCAATTCAGTACTTGATTCACCCGGGATGTCAGATGTATGGACATACTGATTGAATTGTTGTTCAGAAATTCGTCCTGATTTAAGATCTTGAATGTTTGATCTTTTGACACTCATGATGAATGAAACAGGCTTTGTTTCATCATCATGTCTGGTTGCGGTGCCGGACGATGGTACTGTAGCCGTACGAATTGTGGCCGTCGTAAGTACTGAAAATTGATCTGCTTGGGGTTTGACGATTACAGCAATAACCTCATCAGGTGGTACCTGGGATAATAGGTCTGCATAATCTGACAAAAATGTTTTTGCCCCATTTTTGTAGGCTTCAGATCGTTCCCTCGATGTTTGCCGGTCAACCGTTGTGCCACGGGCTGTAGTCCAGGTAGGTTGTGCATTCTCACGTTCAATCTCAATCATTTCTCCCACTCGAATCTCTGAGAAGAAATTTCCCGGTGTGACTTCAAAAAGTACACCATAACCAGGTATATAGTTGGCAGATACTCTTTGTCCCATAAATCGAGTTCGGGATTGTCCTTCAAACAACAATTCAGTCAAAATACTCTCAGCTATGCGCAAGTCCTGTTGCATTCTGGAGGTGTCAAGTTGTTGTGCATCAACACTTTTGAAAGGTACAGCCATCAATAAGAGGCAGACCATCATATATTGGGTCAGTTTAGATATAGTCATAGCAAGTTAATTTGAAAGTGAAATTGATTCGAGTAGGGTACTCAATACCAGATCCGTTCTGTTCAGACGGTGGTCATTTGTCCTTGCGAGTTCATCCAGTTCGTACTGAATTAACTGAAGATCGATTATCCTCCGGTTTTCAATCATCGTGGCGTAATCGGTAAACATTTCCTGAAGTTGTCTTCGTTGATCCTCACGTTCGCGTGCGATGATATCGTTCAATAGTTCAGCCTGCTGCAGCTGAAACTCCTTAAGCATCGCAAGTGAGGCAGTATCCGTTTCGATGTTTGGGGTAACGGTTGCATCTGGCGAAAGCACATTATCATCAATAAGTTGAACCTGTGGCCAAATCGACATCGAAAGTGAGATGCCCGTATCATCATATCGAAACTGAACGTTTGATATCGATCCGGCCGCAATTAGTACGATCATAAATATTGCAGCATATCTAAGGGAATTGAACATGATTTTTGTCCAATCACGTTTACTTCGTCTAATAATCTGATCGGGATTGATTTCAGGTGCGTGAACAAGTGTAACTTCATTGATCTTTCCGATTACAGAAGTCAATTCCTGTATTTCTGCATGAAGTGACGGATCTTCCCGCATCAGTTGCTCGAAATGCATACGGTCATCAGTGGATAAAAGTCCGTACACATAATTTATTTTATCTTCTGTACTGTATTTGGGTTTCATAATGGGTACAGGTTATGGTTTGTAAGTAATTTGCTTAAGGCTTTGAGTCCATAGTAAAGTCTTGATTTTACAGTGCTCTCTGACAATTGAAGGATGGTAGCGATTTCCGGGAATGTTAACTGTTGCAGCTCTTTCATAACTACAACTTCCCGTTGCTCAGGTGGGATTCTGTCAAGTGCCGATTCGATCATCACTCTAAGTTGACTTCGCTGTAAAGTATATTCAGGATTGTTATCCATATCATTATCTACGGGTTCTAAAGATTCATCGTAGTTATCGGATGGATGTGATACGGGAGTGAATCTGAACAGTCTGAACCGTTCTTTCCTTTTGAGTTCATCCCGGCACTGATTCAATGCAATCCTATAGATCCATGAACTGAAAACGCTGGTATTTTTTAGTCCACCGATTTTCTGATAAACCTTGATAAACGTCTTTTGAGTACAATCAGCAGCATCGTCAGCATCCCCGGTCAACCTCAGACAAAAGTTGAATATGGGGTCGTTCCATCTTTGAAGTAGCAAATGAAACGCACGTTCATTACCTTCCTGCAAAGACTCTGCCAACTGAGCGTCGTCATATGACTCAACAGGTGCTTGTCTTAAGTGATTTGATAGACTTCTGGATAGCATATTACATGTTTTTGTACTAATGACGTTATAGAGCGACCAAAAGTTTTAAATCATTTGAAATAACGTAGTTTTATTTCAGAGGTATGTAGAATTTCCCCATTCGATGGGATTGTATGTTGTATAATTAATTGAATGTGTACGTTTATTCATTGATGGAGTGAGTGGATATGGCAAAAACCGATTTTTTGATAACTCTGGAAGAGTTTGTGCTTCAGGCGCAATCCAAGTTTCCTCAGGCAACGGGTGAACTGACCCAGTTGTTGCTCGATATTACATTGGGAGCCAAGATTATCGCAAGAGAAATCAATAAAAGTGTGATCAAGGATATCAGCGGATCCAGCAGATTGTCTGAACCTGCATCCTTCAAAATGGCTCGGTTAGAACAATTTGCAAAAGAACAGATGTATTATGCATTGAACAGGTCTGGGAATGTCTGCATGATGATTACCGACGGATTCAGTTCGCCCGAGTTCCTACATGCTACTTCAGGTAAATATATCGTTGTGATCGATCCACTTGATGGAACACCGAATATCGAGTTTAACGGAGCTATTGCCACTACTTTTTCGATATATCGACGACGAAGTCCAATCGGCACAAGAGTTGACAGTAAGGAAGCGTTACAGCCCGGATATGATCAGGTGGTCGGTGGATATGTTCTTTATGGATCAAGTATCATGCTGGTCTTCACAGCTGAGGGACTCGGAGTGAGTTTCTTTACCATGGACCCATCCATTGGTGAATTCTTCCTTTCTGTGTACGATGTCAAAGTGCCGGCTTTCCGACCCTGCTTCAGTATCAATGCCGGATTCTATGAACTTTGGTCCGATCAGGACAAAGCTTTTTTTGATTTTATCGTTTCAGCTGATAATGACAACGGCGGCCCATTTTCCCAACGATATGGAGGATCGATGGTTTCAGATGTACACCGGATTCTAATGGAGGGTGGAATTTTCACCTATCCAGCCAATAAAGTCCATTCCGACGGGAAATTACATCTCATGTACAAGTGTAGTCCGCTCGCATTTATAATGGAACAAGCCGGGGGTATGGCTACCACCGGTACAATGCGGCTTTTGGATGTGGTGCCGCTTCAAATCCACCAAACCACACCGGTTTACATGGGTTCTATCGAGAATATGATGCAGTTAAAGCGGTTTTTACCACACTAAAGCGGAAATTTTAAGAATTATTACGCTAAAATATGGGATTTGTGTTGAATGAAACCGTGTGTTTCGTTAACATCAGAGTCTAATTTCTAATTAACCCGAACAAAGTTAGGAGACTCAAATGCCTCAGAAGAAAGCAGAGGATTCCGTTTTCAGAGATGTTTTTCACCCTTCCAAAGAGGTGATAAAAAACGCTCATATCAAAGATTATAATGCGGTCTATAAGCGTTCGATCGAAGATCCCCAAAAATTCTGGGCTGATGAGGCAAAAAAACTGAAATGGTTCAAGAAATGGTCTAAAGTATTGGACGATTCGAACAAACCATTTTACAAGTGGTTCACTGGTGGCAAGTTTAATATTATTCAAAATGCCATTGATCGACACCTCGAAACATGGCGACGTAATAAACTTGCCATAATCTGGGAAGGGGAGCCGGGCGATGTCCGTACCATGTCTTATCATGCTCTGAACCGGGAAGTATCAAAATTTGCGAATGTGCTCAAGAGCATGGGTGTGAAGAAAGGTGAAATCGTCACAATCTATATGCCCCAGATTCCTGAATTGGTGATCGCTATGCTTGCGTGTGCCAAAATCGGCGCCGCTCATAGTGTAGTTTATGGTGGATTCAGCCATGAAGCCTTGGCAACTCGAATCGAAGATGCCAAGAGCCGGGTGCTGCTAACTGCTGACGGTGGATACAGAAGGGGTAAAATCACCGATCTCAAGGCTATTGCTAATGATGCGATCAACAGATCTCCGACCATCGAAGTTTGTATCACTGTGAAGCGCACCGGACATGAGGTCCATATGGAGAACGATCGTGATTTCTGGTATCATGATCTCATGAACCTCCCAATTGCTAGTCCCAGATGTGATACGGAAGTAATGGATGCCGAAGACCTGCTTTTCATCCTGTATACCTCAGGCACTACAGGTCAACCGAAGGGACTCATGCACACACACGCCGGATATGCTGTATACACATCAACCACCCACAGGTATGTTTTCGACATCAAAGATGAGGACCGTTGGTGGTGTGCTGCCGATCCAGGGTGGGTGACAGGTCATAGTTACCTTGTATATGGTCCCTTGGTCAATGGCTCGACCATCGTCATGTATGAAGGTGCTCCGAATCATCCATACCCGAACCGCTGGTGGCAAATGATCGAAAAGTATGGTATTACCGTACTGTATACCTCCCCAACGGCTATTCGCGGACTCATGCGTTTCGGTGATCAATGGCCTAAGAGACATGATCTGAGCTCACTTCGTTTACTCGGATCAGTAGGCGAGCCTATTAATCCCGAGGCCTGGAGATGGTATCATGAGGTTATTGGAGGTGGAAGGTGCCCGATTATGGATACATGGTGGCAAACTGAAACGGGAGGACATATGATCACACCACTCCCGGTCACGCCACTAAAACCAGGATCTGCTACCAAACCGTTCTTTGGAATCGTGGCCACGGTGGTGAATGAGGAAGGTAAAGAAGTACCTGCAGGTGAGGAAGGCAAACTGGTAATCAAGACCCCTTGGCCCGGAATGGCAAGAGGAATCTATGGGGATCCGGATCGCTACAAGGAAACCTATTGGGAGGAGTACAAAGCCAAGGGTTGGTATAAAGCAGGAGACTCGGCACGAATTGACGAAGACGGCTACATATGGGTCATCGGCCGTATCGATGATGTGATCAAAGTGAGTGGGTATCGATTGGGCACTGCCGAAGTCGAAAGCGCGCTGGTCAGTCATCCCAAAGTCGCAGAAGCAGCAGCTATTGCTGTCCCACATGAAGTGAAAGGCAATAGCATTCAGGTTTACGTGATTTTAAGAAGCGGTGTAACCGGATCCAAAGAACTCGAAGATGATCTACGAGAACACGTTGGCAAGGAAATCGGTCCGATAGCCAGACCCGACAAGGTGTCATTTGTCGAATCATTGCCTAAGACCCGTTCAGGGAAGATCATGCGTCGAGTACTCAAGGCTAAAGCAATGGGAACCGATTTGGGTGACCTTTCAACATTAGAAGAATAATATGACAGGCCGGGGGTATCTCCGGCCTACCATTAAGCGGTTTCAATTGAATGGATACTGTTTAATGCCTATTATTTTTCGTAAATTCACAAATCTCAAGAAGAGTACCCCCTGATTGAGAAATTCAATAGTTAACAAAAGGAAATACATGCTAAAAATGAGAAATGTAATGATTGCCGCGCTGGCAGTTGTTGTAGTTATGGGTTGTAACAACCAGGAACGACCAAAAAAAGACATCGTTTCAGATATGGATAAAGCAAGTTATGCAATCGGTTTTGACATCGGTTCAAGCCTGCGTGACCAAAAAATTGATGATCTGGACCTCGATATTATGCTTCAGGGGATGGAAGACGCACAAAAAGGTGCTGAAGGTGCAATGACATCCGATGAAATGATGGAAGCACTGAATAACTTCCAACAGGAAATGATGCGACGTCAACAAGCACAGTACGAAACAGACAGTGCAAACAATCTTTCAGCCGGCGAGGCATTTCTCGCTGAAAATGCAACCAAAGAAGGTGTAATGACAACCGAATCCGGTTTGCAGTATCGTGTGGTTGAGGAAGGCTCTGGACGCCGTCCATCAGCAACTGATCGTGTCACTGTCCATTACCGTGGAACGCTTATCGATGGAACTGAATTTGATAGTTCATATAGCCGTGGAGAACCCGCTACTTTCGGTTTGAACCAGGTTATTCCAGGATGGACTGAAGGTCTTCAATTAATGACAGAAGGATCGAAGTACGAATTCTTCATTCCTTCAGATCTCGGTTATGGTGAGCGTGGAACGCAAGGTGGACCAATTGGCCCAAATGCTGCGCTTATATTCGAAGTTGAGTTGATCAGCATCAACTAATCCTGCTTTTCCATATTAATGGAAATGAAAAGGGGTCCAATCGGACCCCTTTTTTGTTTTATCGAGATCTATTACACTCTTTTCCATACATATCGAACTTGTATTGTAGCGCAATATCATCAATAGTGTTAATTTGGGTTCAAAATAAAAGCGGAAAATGTCCGTAATCTACATTATTGATAAATCAAAACGTATATGACCATTACAATACTCGGTACCATGGCCGGCGGAATCGCCGGATTCGCATATTATTATTACATCGGATGTATTTCCGGAACATGCCCAATTCAGACCAATCCATGGCTGTCAACACTTTTCGGCGGACTGATTGGCTTTCTTGTGTTTTCCGAAATAAGTAAATACGTAGGAGGGGGCAAAGATAACTCGGGCTTTATCAGTGTTAACGCCGAATCTTTCAAGGAATTCATGAACAGTAACGATGCCCAAATTGTGGATGTTCGAACAGAGTCGGAATTCAGACAGGGACACATTCCGGGTGCCATACTTGCTGATGTGACCAATGGCGATCTTAATAAAATAATGGGACAATTGGATAAGAATAGACCTGTATTGGTGTATTGCCGATCGGGAAATCGTTCTGTCACAGCATCAAAGTTGATGGCGAAAGACGGATTTACTCAAATAGTGAATCTGAAACGTGGAATGCTGGAATGGGATGGAGATATAGCTAAATAATACTCCGTCTGCATTGAGTCCATTATAAGCTAATTATATTCACATTAGTGTAAAAAAAGCCCGACCAGTATGAACTACCGGCCGGGCTTTTTAATATGGGCGATCAGAGCAGATTAGATCAGATTAACTTCTACTTCTGAAGTTTCTAAAGTTATAGCTGAAATTGATCAGCGCATATCGTGTTAATACGTTTGATCTTACGTCTTCAACGTATCCTTCATTGATAATACGGTTCACATTATTGTTCTGTCCCAGAATATCAACAACGGTGATTCTGATCTCAGCTGCATTATTTGGTAAGAACTTGTATCCAAAGGATGCATTCCAATAAATAATCTGACTCTCAAAGTCCTCGCCAAGCCCACTGTAATGAGTCAGGTTCAGATCAGATGCAATCAACCATTTTCCTTTTGGCAGCAGGTTGACTCTTGCGAATGCACGCCCAGTATAGTAATTACTATTGATACCAAGGTTATTAGCATTTTCAACTATTGAATAATTTGCACGGTAACTTACACTGAAATCTACATTCGGACTGATATTACTGTTCAATGAAGTACCGGCGTTAAGGCCAACAGTCCTTGCATCGGTTACAATGTTGTTGTCGGAAGTTGGCTGAAGCGTATATGTAACACCACCATTTATACTCAAGTTACTTTTGATCAAAGTGAATGGACGAGTATGGTTTACAAAACTACGGATATTCCATGAATCACCCAGGTTCTCTGGTGAAGTGAATCTGGATCCTCTACCGAGCACGATTCCGGGACGGATTTCAGTGGTGTTCTGAGCAATGATCGTATTGTTCCCGATGTAGTCGGTGATGTAATTTACATTGATCATCAAAAAATTGAATTGTGCTTTCTCAGTATTGGCCAGTTGCAAGCGACCTGAAACATTGTGGGTAAACTGTGGTTGCAGATCGGGGTTTCCACCTCTCAACTGTGTTGGATTAGTATTGTCTACGACATCCTGCAATTGTGAAGCTGATGGCATTCTGGTGCTGGCCCGATAATTCAAGTTAACATTTTTACCTTGACCGATGGTATATCTAATGTTACCACTTGGTAACAGATAGCTATATGAACGATTTGTCTGGGCTACCACAGGATATGTCTGTTCACCATCCAGTGACGAGTGCTCAAAAGCAAGGTTTACATTACCACCAAATCGTTGATTGTTGAATCTATAGGCCGAACTGATCCTGTGCGAGGTTGTAATATTCTCATATCGACTGGTGAGATTCGGATCAAGAATGGTATACTGCAATGTTACGGGATCCAATTGAAATGCATCACGTTCTGAAAGATCTTGAGTTACAGAAGGATTGTAGCCGAACTGTAATTGTGATCTCTCTCCAATGGGCTCAGTGTACTGGATGTCAATTCCCAGATTGTATCCTCCAGTACTGATATCTGTGTTCTGATCAGTCAGCCTGCGTATGATCTCGTCAGCATAAAATAGAGTTTCGGTATTCTGGTATTGATCCCCGTCCGTTCTGTCAAAATCGGTACGAATATTCGCTGACATCGTACGGCCACGTTTCTCAAAACGATGACGTAGCAATAAGTTACTGTTCAGGTTATAATTGAATGTGTTGTTTGAACTCAAACCAATCGAACGGTTAAGCAATTCATTGGTTACTAATCGCGTTTGATTGTTGTCTGAGGATGTTCTGTCATTCATTCTGGCATTCACACGTGGTGTCCAGATAAATGATGTAGTATTGTTAAAAGTGTGCTCTATTCTCGCATTGAATCGGTGATTGAAATTTTCTGACGATGACGCAGTGTTTTCATTATATAACTGGTCTGAGTTGGCTTCTGTCAGATATTGACGCTCGGTCGACTGAATATTGCTGTTGTTCGTTGCGTTGAAAAAATAACTTGAGTTGATATTGGTCTTTTCAAAACGATCGATGTAATTCAGACCAAATGAATGGATGGTGTTGGTACCACTTTGGGATCCAACCAGGAAGTTTCGGGCAGCACCACCGCCACCCCACATTCCGCCTCCGAATCCACCGCCACCCATCATCATTCCACCTCGGCCACCACCTTGCTGACTTGCCTGATTCACTCCGGCCAGATCCTCACCAGAGAAATTTTGTTGATTGATGTTGTTCGACATTCCGAGTATACTCAATCTTCTCGGACCATTGAAATAGTTAAAGTTACCACTTCCCATGTATCTCTCGTCGGTTCCCATGGCTGCATTTGCACGTCCAAATTGCCCTACATTCATTCCAGGTCTGGTTCTGATATTCAAAACTCGATTTTCATTTCCGTCTCGAAATCCTGTGAATCGCGCCTGGTCACTCATTTCATCAAAGAGTTCTACCTGACCCACAATTTCGGCAGGTAGGTTTCTTAATGTCAATAAAGCATCATCACCAAAAAATTCTTGTCCATCAAGGAGTACTCTGTTGACCTGCTGACCCTGTGCCTGGACCTGTCCATCTTCAATGGTTATTCCTGGTAATCTTCTTACCAACTCTTCTGCGGTTGCATCTGGATTGACGCGAATACCATCAGCATTGTAAACAGTTGTATCACCTCTGACCTCTACTTCAGGTCGAAGTCCCGATATACGAACCTCATCAAGCGTGAGTGCATCTTCCTGCATAAAAATCATAACTCTATCCAAGTCACCATTCTCTACTTTGACTGGTAATGTCCTGGTGTGGTATCCCACAAAACTGGCTTTGAGAATGTAATCTCCACTTGGTACTCGTGTGATTTCAAAACGTCCGTCTGGACCTGCAGTGGCACCTCTGAATTGATTCAGGGTATCGGCTGTCGTAAAAAGTACCACATTTGTCCCCGGCAGGAAGTTTGGTCTGCGTAGTGAATCACGTCCCGCACCACGGTTCATGGCACCTTGATTCATCCCACCTTGCATGCGTTGCATGAATTCACCTGATGGTTGTTCCATTACAATACCACGAATGGTATATGTCCGCGTATTTTGAGCAGTTGTAACCGAAGCGTATCCAAGTGTTAAGATGCTTAAAAGGAAAAGAAATTGTTTCATTGATTGGATTGAAAAGTAATTTGGTGCGAGTTGGTTATTTAGTATTTGACTATACCGTATGACGCATGAAAACACCAAAGGTTGTAAACCTGTTTCCATGTTTACAACCTTTAATATCTAAGTTTGATTCGTAAAAAAATGTGTATGGAGGGGTATCTCTTTTACTATGAATACGCCACCTTCCTCACAAAGAATGCATCATAGCAAATGACTTAGCGGGTCATTGGCTTATATTGGATTCTATGAGGTTGGTCGTCTGCAATACCCAGTTTTTTGCGGCGATATTCTTCATATTCCTGATAGTTACCTTCAAACCAAATCACTTCAGAATTACCCTCAAAAGCCAGGATATGTGTTGCAATTCGGTCGAGGAACCACCTGTCGTGAGAGATGATAACCGCGCAACCTGCAAAATCAAGTAAAGCCTCTTCCAATGCTCTTAACGTGTTGACATCGAGGTCGTTGGTTGGCTCATCAAGCAATAACACATTTGCTTGTTCTTTGAGCATTTTCGCAAGATGTACTCTGTTTCGTTCACCTCCTGAAAGTTCAGTGACTTTCTTTTGCTGATCAGATCCTGAGAAGTTGAATCTTGCAACATAAGCTCTTGAATTGATTTCCCTGGCTCCCAACTGAATTAGGTCTTGCCCACCGGAAATTTCTTCCCAAATGGTCTTATTTGGATCCAACGGACGATTTTGATCGATGTAACCTAACTTGACAGTTGGTCCAACTTCAAATGTTCCTGAATCTGGTGTTTCCTGTCCAGTTATCATTCTGAACAAGGTGGTCTTACCAGCTCCGTTCGGACCAATCACACCCACGATACCACCCGGTGGCAAACTGAAATTCAGATCATCGTATAACAGGCGATCGTTGAATCCTTTGGAAACATGCTCTGCATTGATCACTTTGCCCCCGAGACGTGGTCCCGGTGGAATGTATATTTCCAGATCCTCACGGCGTTTTTCCCGTTGCTCACTGAGCAGATCTTCGTAAGCACTGACCCTGGCTTTACTTTTAGCCCGACGACCTTTAGGATTTTGCCTGATCCAATCAAGCTCCTGCTGCAAAGTCCGCTGGCGCTTGGATTCTTGTTTTTCTTCAAGTGCCAGTCGTGCAGATTTCTGCTCCAACCAGCTTGAATAATTTCCTTCAAAAGGAATTCCTTCTCCTCTGTCAAGTTCAAGAATCCAACCCGCTACATTGTCAAGAAAATAACGGTCGTGAGTCACAGCGATGACCGTTCCTTCATACCTTGCCAGGTGTTGCTCGAGCCAACCTACTGAATCTGCATCAAGATGGTTGGTCGGTTCATCCAATAGCAAAACATCAGGCTTTTGCAATAATAAGCGACAAAGTGCCACACGTCTTCTCTCACCACCTGAAAGTACACTAACGGGTGTGTCACCCGCCGGACATCTCAAGGCATCCATAGCCATTTCAAGTTTGCTGTCAATATCCCAAGCATCCAACTGGTCAATCTTTTCCTGAAGTTTAGCTTGTTTTGCGATCAAAGCATCGAAATCGGCATCTGGTTCGGCAAACTGTGCATTAATGGCTTCAAATTGTTTGAGCAGATCGACCGTCTCCTGAGCACCTTCTTCCACGATTTCCTTCACTGTTTTGGTCTGATCGAGCTCTGGTTCCTGTGATAAATAACCAAATGTTACACCTTTTTGGGCTGAAATATTTCCGATATAATCCGTATCCAGTCCGGCAATGATGCGTAACAAAGTGGATTTACCGGCTCCATTCAGACCCAAAACCCCAATCTTCGCTCCGTAAAAAAAGGATAGATAGATGTTTTTTAATACTTGTTTATTGGGCTTGTAAACTTTACTGACGCCCACCATCGAAAAAATAATTTTCTGGTCGCTCAAAACTGAATATTTTTAAAAGTGATTGGTTGGATAGGAGTGAATTAATTCTACGGTTCAGAATTTTCACATCTACGCAAGATACGAACAATTGGACGATAAATCGAGTCTAAGATACACGTGATCATCCTAAACTTAGTTAATACGAATCAAACATATGCAGTCACAAAAAACTTTGAACAAATGGCAATTTTTGTCCGCTTTTCTTTCCGATTTCATTTGCTTCCGTTGACTAAATATATTACAATGTCAATAGGGTGAACCACCATACCGGCACCTGATTTCAAACAGACCAAAGGATGGGTTTTCACCCTTCACAGCAATTGTAACTCATAAAAAGTGAGGCTGGCCTATGAAGGAAGAAATATTTCTTTCAGCCGCTGAAGATGGCGACATCGCCGTTGTTGAATCTTATCTGAACAACGGTTTTCCGGTTGATACAAAAGACGAGCACGACCGCACAGCTCTGATCAAAGCGGTAAAACATGAAAATAGCAACATCGTAAAATTACTACTTGAAAAAGGTGCAGATATTCACGCACTCGATAACAGAGGGACTAACGCTATTTATTGGGCGATATCTGTTGGAAACGTCGATATCACAAAAATGCTGCTTGATGCCGGAGCAGACTTTACTTTACATGATGACAGGGGATGGACCGCTGTCGACCATGCCAAATCCAATAATTACACCGATATTATAAAACTGGTTGAAAATTATACGGCTGCTGTCTGATTTTTACGCAGCCCACAATACTAATGGCGGGCCGATCTGTCGGTCCGCCTTTTCTTTTTGTTTCCACCCATATTGTTTCTCTTCTGATCGGCAGCGACTCGACCAGCTTCACGTCCCGAATCCGAACCCATATTTGAGGCTTGAAACAAGAACATCGCCGGTTTTTTTATAAAATCGTCTGGTAGTGTGGCCGAGCTCCACCGTTCAACAGGCCTGCTAAATATCCACTCATCTTCTGCCATTAAATTCCAACAGACTGCAAGTTTGGTTTCCGTATTTAAATGCTGTTTGAGAGCGTTTAATAACTCCTCATTTCTGTGCGGTGCCTCAATAAAGACCTGTGTCTGTTGTTCTCTGGCTGATCGATTCTGAAGTTCACGGATTCGTAGGTCACGCTCTTCCGCTTTCACAGGTAAATATCCGTTGAATGCGAATGACTGTCCATTTAATCCAGCAGCCATTACCGATAATAATATGGCAGATGGACCGACCAACACTTTTACCGAAATCCCCCGAAGATGACACATCCACACAAGATCAGCACCTGGATCAGCGATACCCGGACAACCTGCCTCAGATACCACTCCAACATCATCTCCTCGCTGAAGTATGTTCACAATATCTGTTAATTGCTCGGCAGTGACCCGCTTATCAAGAGGATAAAACTCCAACTTGAATTCAGGGTCCGGATGACCAATACGTTTCAGAAAATGAACAGCAGGATGCAACTTTTCTACAGCAAAATACCGAATTGAATGGATCACTTTGATGGTCTCGGGCGCGTGAGACCACTCAGGGGCATGATTGCCGAGAAGATTTGGGATGAGATATAGTACTCCGGGCAATGAGACTCCTTATTGATCCGTTCTGATAAAATTTGGTAATTCAGGCTCTGTAATTCGACGATTTGCTACTTTCATTCCCCATAGAGAGACCAAAAAAGTGATGAACACACTGAGCGCCAGCACTCCAATATTCACGATCACCATGTTTTTGTGAAAATCATACGTTGGAGTCATGACAATATCCTGCGAACTGGTAGCCAGGTATTTGATATTGATTTTGGCACTGTTCTGAATAGGTGCAGCTAATTGCACCGGTAGGGATAATCGTTGTTCGACCAGCTTTCCGTCCGGTGTAGTGAACTGTAAATCCACATATCCATTTGTCTGAGATGCTATATGTTTGATCCTGAAATCGGTCACGTCTGCTATAATGTTCACCCCATTATTATAGGTGTCCTGCATACTCAGAAATACATTGACCTGATAACCCAATTGATAGGTGAGATACAGTGGTAACAGCCAAATGGCCCATTTCAGGATGCGAAAAAACATTTCAGTATACGATTAGATAATAGATTACATAGAACCATCCGAAAAATCCATGGATGATCGCCCAAAGGATGGATTTGTTTGCAGACCATGATACCAGAACGGCAATCAGAGTTCCTAATGTGATTCCACCACCTGCTGCTTTAGTTGAATTTCTCATAACATTTACTCCTCATTAATCGTTTCTGTTTGATTTCCGTCCGATTCAGACAACATAAGCAAATTGTACGTTCTGTCATAAAGCGCAGGGTCATACATGAGTCTCAGTTGGTAATCCTGGTTGATCAGGTTGCTTGACATATGCATCCAAAATCCAACAGGAAGCGAATCGAAGAAGACGGTTGAAATATATGTACGTTGTGTGTAAGCAGATGTTCCAAAAGCTACTCCGTGAGATACAGAAATTCTGTTGTCGTACATGGCATAGAG
>CAZDYD010000025.1:0-31564 GCA_964509715.1 uncultured Chitinophagales bacterium | reverse complement strand
ATCGGGGATCAGCCTCTTGAGTCTCGTCTTCCTGAATTTCAAGCTCGATCAAGTCTCCGTTTTCGTCAAAATATCTTGGATGTATCTTCCTGAGAGGGATCGCAAGCAAAATCGTATCGCGTACTTCCTGCTCAATGTTAATGATATTTCCGGAGATATCTAAACGCCGTACTGACATTTGAGCATCATCACTCTCCTCTTCAGCACCTTCTTTATATAATATTGCATACGTTCCGCTGAGTGAATGCCAGTATTCGTCGAGCGAACGATCGCAAACAAGCTGAACTTCAGTTTCAAAATTGAACGTCATGATTATCGCCATCTCCCGACGCTCAAACGTAATGTCAAGTCGGAGTCCACGATATGGAATGCCACTTAAGTCCAATATCTGGTCAGGCACGCTCAGGTGCTCGACAGATTTCCCTTTGGGTATTTCGTTAATTTTGAATACAAGCATAATCGTATGATCTAAAGCCTGCTAAAATACGACAATCGTTGCTCAAACTCAAGAATTTGAAAACAATCCGAACATTCTTTGCTCAATTAATGAAATAACCTTACCAAGATCTTCTTTATTGTTCACGAAATCGATATCGTCGGTGTCAATGATGAGCTTATCATAAGGATAACGATCAATCCAGTTCTCATACAATCCGTTCAGGCGTTCCAGATAATCAATACGAATGGAGTTCTCATAATCCCGACCCCTTTGCTGAATTTGTTTTACCAACGTTGGGACTTTAGCGCGAAGGTAGACCAGCAGATCGGGAGGACGCAAATAGTCACTCATTTCATGGAACAGATCTCTGTAGTTCGCATAGTCACGCTCGCTCATTAGACCCATTTCATATAAGTTTTTAGCAAATATTTCAACATCTTCATAGATCGTCCGGTCTTGTATAAAACTGGATCTTTCTCCAAGCATCTGCTTTTGGCTCCTGAATCGTGCCGACAAAAAGAAGATCTGAAGGTTGAAACTCCATCTCCTCATATCTTCATAAAAATCTACAAGATATGGATTATTATCAACTGATTCATAATATGCTTCCCATCCGAAATGTTTCGATAACAATCCGGTGAGCGATGACTTTCCTGCTCCGATATTACCTGCAAGAGCGATGTATCTGAAATCTGACTTTTCTTTTTCTTTGGTCATTATCTTTAAGGTTTCCCCAATAACTTGAACATAGCTTTCTTATAATCTTCGACACCAGGCTGATCAAATGGATTCTCATCCAGATTATACACATAAACGGCTGTAGCCAACTCGAAAAAGTATATCATCGCACCAACCGTCGACTCATTCACTTTGTCGATATGGATTCCAATAACAGGCACCCCTCCATCAATGTGAGCCTGAGTAGTTCCCTGAAGCGCTTTGCCGTTAATGTAGTGAAGAGATTTACCGGATAGATAATTCAAGCCATCATAATCATGATTATCCTCGCCCATCACCAGATTCGTTGCATCTCCATCCACAATTAAGAAGGTTTCGATCATGTTCCTCTGTCCATCCTGCACCATTTGCCCCAAACTATGCAAATCAGTAGAATATGCATGTACTGCCGGATACAATCCTTTGTGGTTCTTCCCTTCGCTCTCGCCCATCAGCTGTTGCATCCATCCACCCATTGATTTCAGTTCTGGTTCAAAAGATGCTATGACGTCGATCGCATATCCGGCATTGTACAAAGCTGTCCTTAACGAAACATAGTTTAGCAAGGATGAAGCATCTTTTTTGAGTCTTTCGTACTCAGCTACAGCCCCATAAAACAGCGATCTGATATCGTGACCAGCAACGGCAATCGGTAATAATCCGACCGGCGTTAGGACAGAGAAACGTCCACCAATATCATCTGGCAGGACATATTTCTTGTAACCTGAGGCATCTATGATCTTGTTTAAGGCTCCTCCAGAGGCACTTGTGGTACAAATAATTCGGTCGCGAGCACCATCACCATATTTTTGATGCATCCAATCCCGAAGTAATCTAAATGCAATAGCCGTCTCTGTAGTTGTTCCCGATTTTGAAATCACGTTCAGGTAAACACTTTTTGCGGTGCCATCTGATTTTGGCTGAGACAAATATCCCAAAAGTTCTTTAAGATACCTGCCACTCATATGATGTCCGGCATACAGCACTTCCGGGCCCTCACTACCGAAGAAGGGAGCCAATGCATCTATCACGGCTTTAGCACCGAGATATGAACCCCCGATGCCACAAACAATGAAAACATCAGCATCACGACGGATCCGATCACCGGTCGTGGCGATCTCATTTAACAAAGCATCATTTGGATTCGCCAGGATATCGATCCATCCCGTCCACTCAGGACCCTTACCGGTTTTTGTATAAACCGATGAAAGTGACTTTTGTGACTGCTCCAATACTTCAGATAATTTGTCCCCATCCAAAAAGGATGTGGCACCGGATATATCTACACTGATCATTGTAATTAACTTAAAATTTTGGCCAGTTCGAGCAACTCATAATTGATGCTCTTCTTCTTGGACCATGTATTTTTCATCGGTGTGACCTTGATCTCGTTGTTTACCACGCCGACCATGGCGTTGTTATGCCCATCAAGGAGAGTCTGCACGGCAGCGGCACCTAACCGACTGGCTAATACTCTGTCGCGAGCTGTAGGCGAACCACCCCTTTGGATGTGACCTAAAATACACACCCGCATTTCATATTTCGAAAAATCATCTTTGAGATTTTCACTGAGTTTATACGCTCCCCCGGTTTCGTCACCCTCGGCTACAACCACAAGGCTACTTCTTCTTTGCGCCCGGAAGACTTCATTCAATGACGCCTTGATATCAGACACCTCTGTAAGTGTTTCAGGAAGTAGAATCAATTCAGCACCACCGGCTATCCCTGTCTCTAAAGCAATGAACCCAGCTTCACGACCCATTACCTCAACCAGAAACAATCTTTCGTGCGCATCAGCTGTGTCACGAATCTTATCAATGGCTTCCATGGCGGTGTTGAGGGCCGTATCGTAACCTATAGTTTCATCGGTGCCTGCGAGGTCGTTATCGATCGTTCCGGGAACTCCTACCACAGGGACTCCGAACTCCTCATTGAATTTGGTTGATCCCTGAAAGGTCCCGTCGCCGCCAATGGCTACCAAAGCATCAATGTTATACGCTCGAATATTCTCGAACGCTTTATCACGCCCTTCTTTGGTTCTGAATTCATCTGATCTGGCTGATTTCAGAATAGTTCCACCCTGTTGGATAATATTCGAAACGGATGTACTGTCCATATCCACAAAATCGCCCTTGATCATCCCCTGATATCCGTACCGGATACCAACTACCTCTATATCGTTTGCCCGGGCGGTCCTAACTACGGCCCTGACAGCAGCGTTCATCCCCGGAGAGTCTCCACCACTGGTGAATACTCCGATTCTTTTAATCGTTTTCAATGTAATCTGTGTTATGTTTTTAATGATAGATTTCTGAACTTAAGCACACTAAAACGGAGGTGCAACAAACCAAATTCAGACACCCCATAAAATCTGCATATTTCAGCTTAAACGGTATTAATTTTTTAAAAAATCGTAAAATGTCGGATATCGCCCCCAATAATAGTATTTCAGCACAGGGACTAAGAATCCGAAAAGTGGATCTGGCTGACATCCAACGGCCTATTTCAGGCAATTTGGATCAATTTCGGACTTTTTTTCGGAAGGCAGTAAAATCAGAAGTTTTTCTACTGGACCAGATCGTAAAGTATTTGCTCAAAACCAAGGGTAAAGAGCTTCGACCCGCTTTGGTATTCCTATCGGCCAGGCTCTGTGGAACAGTAAACGAAAGAACCTATGTGGCCGCCACGATGATTGAGTTGCTGCATTCGGCTACACTGATACATGATGATGTTGTAGATGAAGCAGATGAACGTCGTGGATTCATGAGTATCAATAAGATCTGGAAAAACAAAGCCAGTGTCCTGCTCGGAGACTATTTACTTGCCAAAGGACTTCTGGTAGCCCTCGATAACGACGAATTTGAATTATTAAAAGTACTTTCTAATGCCGTCAAAAGAATGAGTGAAGGCGAACTTCGACAGCTTAAGGCAAGTAAACTGCAAAACATGACGGAAGAAAGATATTTCAAGGTCATTTCAGAGAAGACGGCCAGCTTGATTTCTGCATGTTGCGAATGTGGTGCCATTAGCACCAATTGTAGCACGGCACACAGAGAAGCAATGCGTGATTTCGGTCTGAACATAGGTATCGCTTTTCAAATTAGGGACGATCTGTTCGATTATGGGACAGACAATGCTGGCAAAACCACAGCAAATGATATTATCGAACGGAAGATGACACTGCCAATGATCTTCGCATTGTCACAATGTGGCTTTGTAGAACGACGTCGCTACCGCAGTCTTTACAGAAAACACAATAAAACGTCCGAAGAGATCGATCAGATCATTGCGTTTGTCCACGAAAAAGGCGGCGTTGAATATGCCAACCTGAAAATGCATGAATTTGCAGAAAAAGCGATATTGAACCTGAATGTATTCCCGGAATCTGACGATAGATACAATCTTGATGACCTGCTTCACTTTGTGATCTCCAGAAAAAAATAATTATCCCTGATCCGTATGCAAGATCAATCTGATTTTCTGTTTGTAAGTGATTTGCATTTGGGTGGATTTGGCGATGCGAAGAATAATGCGCTTGAGCAATCTTTTATCGATTTAATGGAGTATGCCCGGTTAAACTCCATCACCCCGGTGATTTTGGGTGACCTTTTCGACTATTATATGCAATACGGTGATTTCATCCCGGAAATCGCTCGTCGCCCCATGGAAGCGCTACACAGTTTCAACAAAAAATCACATCGTCCTGCCATCATCGTCACGGGAAACCATGACAATTGGGATGATGGTTATTTTGAATCTGTTGGATGTGATGTATCACACGAAACCTATTCTCTTGAGATCAACGATCAGAAAGTATTGATTGCCCATGGGGATGGATTGACCGATCCAAAATATTATTTCCCAAGACCCTTGTTTCATCGACTTCTTAGAAACCGACACTTTGTCAGGTTATTCAAATCGTTGACAACACCAAAAATGGGAAATGAGATCATGCGACTTTTTTCCAGATTCAGTAGACATAACTCCAACAATATTCCATCTGAGACAAAACGGGTCGATTTATGGGCCATGGGAATGCTAAAAATGGGTTTAGCTGATGTGGTCATTAGCGGACATCATCACAATATCAGGTATGTTTGCGAACAAACAGGTTTGTATATTAACACTGGGTGTTTCTATCGTGACCAGACTTTAGCAATCCATAATAACGAAGGGTTCCAACTCGTTAAATGGAACAGTACTTCAAAAGACATTCAAATAATTGATTTTCGGAATCCATAACCCATTTATGGCAGATAAAAACGACAATAACGAAATTGACAGATACTTGACCGATCCTGAATACAGAAGAAAAAAACTATCAGAGAAAAAAAATGCTGGTAATGGTGGATCTGGTCGAAAACCTCCGAGAATCATCAAAAATGGTGCTGGAAATAGTCCGATTCCGATGAAATGGTTTTTCACAGCGGCTGGACTTCTACTCGTATTTACAGTAGCATTTATCTTTTACCTTTCTCTGGGACTACCATCCATCGAAGAACTGGAGAATCCAAAAACAGATGTCGCTTCTTTTGTGATGAGCCGTGATGGTGAAGTTTTGGATAAATATTTCACAGAAAACCGGACCTATGTATCGTATGAAAGTATCTCTCCCCATGTCATCGATGCATTGATTGCGGTTGAAGATCATCGGTTTCATCAGCATTGGGGTATAGATATTGTCCGAACACTCGCCGTACCCTATCACCTCATGCGAGGGAACATGCAGGGTGGGTCAACCATTACACAACAGCTGGCAAGAAACCTTTACCGTAAGATTGGTCGGAGGGTAACTGTGACCCGAAAGCTTCGGGAAATGATCACGGCGATTCAGATTGAACGAAACTACACCAAGAGAGAAATCTTGGAAATGTATCTGAACACAGTAGAGTATTCCAACAGTTCTTTTGGTATTGAGGCGGCTGCATTTACACACTATGGCAAAACAGCATTAGAGCTCAATATAAACGAAGCAGCTACCCTTGTGGGATCCTTAAATGCTGTGACAGCGTATAATCCACGTACCAATAAAGAACGCTCTACACGAAGAAGAAACATTGTACTTTCTCAAATGGCACGACGTGGATTCATCACCCAAGATGAATTGCAGGCAAATCTTGAACAGGAAATAGTACTGGATTATCATCCGCCATTTACAGCACGTCGGACTAGCCGTTATTTCGGTGAGTACATTCGTTTGCAGATACAAGGCTGGGCTGAAGATAACGGATATGACCTGTATCGCGACGGATTGGTCATATATACTACGATCGATTCCAGGATGCAGCGAATTGCCGAGCGTGTTGTATCGAGTCAAATCGATAGCTTGCAGAGGGTGTTCCAGAGGGAATGGACAAGTCCTGGTGGTGCATACATGGATCGGCTATGGACTCAATATCCTGGATTTCTAGATAGTTTCATTGAAGAGACCGACGAATACAAGAATGGGTTTGGTGGAGGAAAAACACGTGTCCAGGTTTTGGATTCACTTAAACGCGATACAGAATTCGTAGATAGGGTAAAACGTACCCGTACGCGACTTGAAGGTAGTTTTGTTGCCATCGACCCAAGAAACGGCCATATTCTATCCTGGGTCGGAGGAACGGACTATAGTAGATTTCAATTTGACCATGTTTTCATGTCACGTCGCCAGGCAGGGTCAACATTCAAACCGTTTGTATATGCTGTTGCCATCGATAATGGCTACAAACCATATCATAGGTTCTCGAGATATCCGATAAGTTTTATTGACCGGCAAAACAGACCTTGGGAACCCAAGGACCAAACTACGATTTCTGGTCCGGAGATGGTTACGATGCGAGAAGGGTTTGCGCGAAGTTTGAACAACGTAACTGTAAGGTTATTACCGGAGTTGGCCGGTACGCCGGGTACCAATCGATTAGAGGATCTGATACCTGCTGGACGAAAAATCTCTGAAATGGCAAGAAACCTTGGTGTTAACAAGTCGCCACTACACAACTTACCCTCAATTGCGTTGGGGACTGCTGACGTTACCCTGCTCGAAATGACAAGTGCATATGCGACATTTGCCAATATGGGTGTTTACATTGAGCCAATTGCGATCGTACGAGTCGAGGATAAAGCGGGCAATGTCCTACTTGAAAATATACCACAACAACGCAAAGAAGTAATTAGTCCCGAGACAGCCTACGTTATGATCGATATGATGCGAGGTGTGATCAGAGGTGGGGATTGGGGCATTGGTACCGGAGTTCGTTTACGAGGCATGGGGGTGACCCAGGATGTAGGAGGTAAAACCGGAACAACTCAAAATAGTGCCGATAACTGGTTTATCGGAGTGATGCCACATGTAGTTATGGGATCATGGGTCGGTGGAGAAGACAGACGTATCAGGTTTCCTCAAAATACGGTTATTGGACAGGGTGCCAGAACAGCACTACCGATTGTCGCAAGTTTTATTCTGGAAAACATTCGAACTAACAGGGCCAATTGGAGTTTTGATGGATTCGAACAACCTGCGGGCTACATTCCAGATCCTGCTGAAGCTGAATTCATGATCGAGTCCCAGAATCAACGGAATCCGAGAAGAACAGGTTGGTAAAATCAGTCCTCTTATTTGTCAGCTCGCTCCAAAACAACACATTTGATAAATACAAAAAAGGCAACATCGGGAAACCAATGCTGCCTATTTAGTATAATTAATTGAGAGAAGATCAGTTCTGAGCGAGTTTGATTCGATTCAAAGCTCTTTTCAGTGCTGCTTCTGCCCTTGCCAGATCGATTGTATCTTTGCTTGCACCCAATCGCTCTTCTGCGCGACGCTTTGACTCCAGTGCGCGACTGAGATCGATCTCGTCTTTGTGTTCGGCCGATTCAACAAGAACTGTAACCTTGTTGTCATGCACCTCCACAAATCCGTTGGACACAGCATAGAAATCTTCTTTGCTGTCGTTTTTCACAGTAATAACGCCAATTTCAAGAGCACTCATCAAACTTGCATGATTGTAGAGTACTTCGAAATTACCTTCAGTTCCAGGAAGCTTTATTCCTGTGACTGTACCGTTGAAAACCGGACCATCGGGTTCAAGTATCTTGACTTCGAATGGTTTCATTGTATTGGATTAAGCTTCTTGTAAGAGTTTCTCGCCTTTTGCAATTGCTTCCTCAATGGTTCCAACCATGTAGAAAGCGTTCTCAGGAAGATGATCAAGTTCACCATTAACGATCATGTTGAATCCTTTGATGGTGTCTTCAATCTTCACATACTTACCAGGGAAGTTGGTAAACTGCTCGGCAACGTGGAATGGCTGTGACAAGAAACGCTGCACACGACGTGCTCGTGATACAGTAAGTTTGTCCTCGTCAGAAAGCTCATCCATACCCAGGATAGCAATGATATCCTGGAGATCTTTGTAACGCTGTAACAACTGCTTAACAGATTGAGCTGCATCATAGTGTGCGTTTCCAAGTACCAGAGGATCAAGAATTCTTGAACTGGAATCCAATGGATCTACCGCTGGATAGATACCCAAAGATGCGATCTGACGTGACAATACTGTAGTTGCATCAAGGTGAGAGAAGGTTGTTGCAGGAGCCGGATCCGTCAAGTCATCGGCAGGAACATAAATGGCCTGAACAGATGTGATAGAACCGTTTTTGGTCGATGTAATACGTTCCTGAAGGTCTCCCATTTCTGATGCCAGTGTAGGTTGATAACCTACCGCTGATGGCATACGTCCGAGAAGAGCAGATACCTCAGAACCAGCCTGGGTAAATCGGAAGATGTTATCTACGAACAAAAGAATATCACGTGATACTTCATCTCTGAAATATTCTGCCATTGTAAGACCAGAGAGGGCAACACGTGCACGAGCTCCTGGTGGTTCGTTCATCTGACCAAATACCAGTGTTGCTTGTGATGTCTTGAGAGCTTCCTCATCAACAAGGCTGATATCCCAGTCGCCGGTTTCTTCAAGGTGCTCCTTGAATTTGTCACCGTAATTTATAACACCAGATTCGATGAACTCACGCAACAAGTCGTTACCCTCACGTGTACGCTCACCAACACCGGCAAACACTGAAAGTCCACCGTGTTCTTTAGCGATGTTGTTGATAAGTTCCTGGATAAGTACTGTCTTTCCTACTCCGGCACCACCAAACAAACCAATTTTACCACCTTTGGCATACGGACAAAGCAAATCTACTACTTTGATACCCGTTTCGAGCATTTCAGTGGCAGATGACAAATCTTTGAAGTCGGGAGCCGGACGGTGAATTGGATAGGATCTGTCGCCTTTGGGTGACTGGATACCATCTATTGCTTCACCAACTACGTTAAATAACCTACCTCGGACGTCTTCACCGATGGGCATTGAAATGGGAGATCCACTGTCAACAACTTCCATATTACGGACCAATCCGTCGGTTGAGTCCATCGCAATAGTACGAACCCGGTTCTCTCCGAGATGTTGTGCAACTTCAAGAACAAGCTTGCGCCCGTCTTCAAATTGAATGAAAAGTGAGTTCAGGATCTGTGGTAGTTCGCCTTCAGAGAAATCAACGTCAACTACAGGTCCGATTACTTGAGCTACGGTTCCTTTGTTCATTAGGTACAATTTTGTGAATTATGTCTGTTTTTAGCTAACTGTTAAGCCAAATAATACTAATAAATACAGTCGAGAAATTTAGCCATAATCTACCCTAAATGCAAAAGGGATATTCATAAATTGATTTCAAATTGATATAAATTTGACTGTAATCAATCCCACGATTTGCGTAAATTTCCTGATTAATTAGAAATAATATGTTTGCATGCATCGTTTTTGATTTTGTCGCATGCTACATCCGTATGAACTTATAACCCGATTTACATTGGATACCACATTAACAGCACGTATTGCAGCAGTCCAAATGCTCACAAAGTTCGATAAAGAACAGTATCTGGACAACTCTACCCTCGACGAACTAGACGGTCGCGAACGCCATCAGGCTACCGAATATGTCCAAGGGATTCTACGCCGTCGCTCCTATCTTGATTTTCTCATCGGTGAGTTCAGCTCCGTTCCTGTTGAAGAACTCGAACTTATGTTCAAAAACATTATTCGACTTGGTATGTACGACCTGTTGTTCATGGATGGAACTCCAGATCACGCAGCGATCAACGAACCCGTTGAAATCGCCAAGAACAGAATTGGTCAACGATCGGGCGACATGGCAAACGCCATTCTCAGACGTGTTCAAAGGGAAATGGCAACGTTACCAAAACCGGCCATGAAGGACAGAACCAAACTCATTGCAACAACCTTTTCCCACCCTGAGTGGATGGTTGAACGATACGTTAGCCGTTTCGGTGAGCGTGAAGCATTTCAGTTGATGCAGGCAAATAACCACCGACCAGATTACTTTTTGAGAGTGAATGAACTGCGTACCAAACCTGAAAACTTCAAGTTACGCCTCGAAAAAAGCGGTGTCGAATTCGAAGAAAGCGATTGGTTGCCAGGATATTACAAGGTCCATAGTGTTGTTGAAGCAAGGACCAAAGGGTGGTTCGAAAAAGGTCTCTGCCAGGTACAGGACATTGCAGCTGGATTCGCACCTACCATTCTGGATCCTAAACCAGGTGAATTTGTTTACGACCTGTGTGCCGCACCTGGAACTAAAACCATCGTTCTATCCGGTTTGATGCAGAATGAAGGTACGATCGTCAGTGTGGATATAAGTGCAAGCAGAATTGCAAAAATCGCTGAAAACTGCGAGAAATACGGCGCCGACAACGTCAAGATTCAACGCGCCGACATCATCGAAGAGCGTTTCAAACTGGCCGATGCCGTCTTGCTCGACGCTCCGTGTACTGGAACAGGTGTACTGAGTAAACGTGCCGATTTACGCTGGAAGCGCACTCCACAAGAACTGGCCGATATCATTAAAAAGCAGGCTGAATTACTTGATGCAGCTGCAAACATGGTATCAAAGGGAGGTCGACTGGTCTACTCTACGTGTTCAATTGAACCCGAAGAGAATATGGAACAGATTCATAACTTCCTGAAAGAATACGATAATTTTGAGCTTCAACCACTGGATGATTACCTGCCCGAGGAAGTACTTTCAGAGGACGGATTGTCTTATCAAACCTATCCTCACAAGCATCACTGTGACGGGCACTTTGGCGTATTACTCAAACGGATACACTAAGTTTTGTATCACTTCGAAAAGCCTTCCCCAAAGAAGGCTTTTCTATTTATTTTTGTAAGGATTCGGGATTTCCTGACTCATTAGTATATATCATCATAATTCATAGCAATGTCTGGCGATTTTTCAAGATTAAGCGATTTACCAAAACAATACGATCCATCCGGGACCGAGAACAAATGGTATGCGTACTGGATACAGAACAAATACTTTAATTCCACACCGGACGACCGGGTACCCTATACCGTTGTAATACCACCTCCCAATGTTACTGGTGTATTGCACATGGGACATATGCTTAACAACACCATTCAGGATGTTCTTGTCCGACGTGCTCGAATGCTTGGAAAAAACGCATGCTGGGTGCCAGGAACTGATCACGCTTCAATCGCTACCGAAGCCAAGGTAGTTCAAAGACTCCGCAAAAAGGGCCTAAAGAAATCGGATATGTCTCGCCAGGAATTTCTGGATCATGCCTGGGAATGGACACATGAACATGGCGGAATTATTCTCGAACAGCTAAAGAAATTAGGCGCATCATGCGATTGGGACCGTACCCGATTTACTTTGGAACCGGATTTATATGATGCAGTAATCGATAGTTTCATTAGCCTGTATGAGCGTGGATATATTTATCGTGGAATGCGCATGGTTAACTGGGATCCTGAAGCAAAGACCGCTCTTTCTGATGAGGAAGTAATATTTAAGGAAGTCCGGTCACGTTTCTATTACGTAAAATACGCGCTCGAAGATGGTTCGGGTTATTTGACAATTGCTACAACCCGCCCAGAAACCATACTTGCTGATACCGCTGTTTGTGTAAATCCAAATGATGAGCGTTACGCTTCGATGATAGGCAAAAATGTAATTGTACCTATCGTTAACCGAGTCGTCCCGGTAATTGCCGACGACTACGTTGAAGCTGATTTTGGTACGGGATGCTTGAAAATCACGCCGGCACACGATAAAAACGATTATGAAATCGGCCAAAAACACGGACTCGAAATCATCAATATGCTTGATGAAAACGGGGTAGTCAATCAAAACGGTGCTCCCTACACCGGGATGGATCGTTTTGAGGCCCGAAAAGCTGCTGCTAAGGACTTAGAAGCGCTTGGGATCATTGACAAAATCGAAGAAATGAACAACAAGCTCGGATATTCAGAACGTACCGATGCGGTTATAGAGCCGAGACTCTCTCTTCAATGGTTTATGGATATGAAAGCCATATCACGTCCGGCGTTGGAGCATGTTGAAAACGACGATATCAAATTCCATCCTTCAAAATTCAAGAACTCATACAGAAACTGGATGGAAAACATTCAGGATTGGTGTATTTCCAGACAACTCTGGTGGGGTCACCAGATTCCTGCATGGTACTATGGGAAAGCTGATGATGAGTTTGTAATAGCCAAATCACGTGATGAAGCTATTGAAAAAGCAAAAGTCAAATCAGGTAATTCCAATTTGACCATTGACGATGTAAAACAGGATGAAGATGTACTCGACACCTGGTTTTCTTCCTGGTTATGGCCTATGTCGGTATTCAATGGATTGAAGGATCCTGATAACAAAGACTTCAAATACTATTATCCGACACAAGACCTGGTCACAGCACCAGAAATTATGTTTTTCTGGGTCGCTCGTATGATTATGGCTGGTTATGAGTTCACGGGGGAAAAACCATTTTCGAATGTGTACTATCACGGAATTGTCCGCGATAAACAGCGTCGAAAGATGTCAAAATCATTGGGAAATTCCCCGGATCCTCTGGATCTGATCGCACAATTTGGAGCAGACGGAACCCGGGTCGGCATGTTGTTTTCGGCTCCGGCTGGAAATGATTTGCTGTTTGATGAAGCTCTATGTGAACAAGGCAGAAATTTTTCAAATAAAATCTGGAACGCATTTCGGTTCCTGACTATGAACATGCAGCAGGGAGAAGCATATACTCCTACCCTGCCAACAGAGTCGGATTCCATCGTCGACAAGTGGATGCTCACCCGTCTGAACCTAACCATCTCCGAGATGAACTCAGATTTTGATGAGTTCAGACTGAATGAGGCCCTTCAAAAAATCTACGCCCTTATTTGGGACGATTTTTGTGATTGGTATATCGAACTCTGCAAGGCTGATATCCCGGGCGAGAAAGTTCCAAAGCAAAAACTCGAGTATGCGCTCGGGATCTTTGCAGAACTGATGAAACTTCTACATCCATTCATGCCATTCATATCAGAAGAGGTGTGGCAGTATATAGAAGAACGATCATCTGAAAATGCCCTCGTTGTAACACCTTGGCCAAAGGTGGATCCGAATTTTCTTGACTCCGATATTGAAGCGCGATTCGAACTCATAAAACAGGTAGTTTCTGCGATCAGAAATATCCGAGCTGAAGCAAACTTGTCGCCAGTAACCGAATTAAGCGTGATCATCCGAACAAAAGATAACACATCTGACTCCATTTTGAATAACAATGCCTGGATCATATCCAAGCTTCAAAGGTTATCATCTATCACGGTCAGTAATGATGCACAAAAATCTGGATTATGCGCATCGGCCATGGTTATGGGTAACGAGTTGTTTGTCCCATTAGCCGGACTTATAGATCTCGATAAAGAACGTGAAAGAATTTCAAAAGAAATCTCAAGGTTGGAAGGATTCAAAAAAGGGATCGACACCAAGCTTTCCAACGAGAATTTTGTTTCACGTGCACCGGCAGAAGTCGTTGAAAACGAAAAGAAAAAGTCATTGGATGCAGCTGAGAACATCAAGAAACTGATGGCTCAACTCGCTGAATTGAACTAATACTTGGGGTTCCGAATTATTCGGAAACTATTGACCTTTTATGAGTATATCAACAAACCAGAATCCGGACCTTTTTGGGTTGGCTGAAATGTCATCACTACTGGCCGAACTGAACGATCGTCAGGCTGAGGCTGTGCTTCACAGCAATGGCCCATTACTTATTATTGCAGGTGCCGGCAGCGGTAAAACCCGCGTATTGACCTATCGTATTGCTCAGCTGATAGCATCCCAAAACGCATACGCGAGTCAAATACTCGCTCTGACGTTCACGAACAAAGCAGCAAGGGAAATGCGTGAACGTATCGAAAAAGTGATCGGTCCGGAAGCAAGTAGGCTATGGATGGGTACATTTCATTCAATTTTCACCAAGATCCTCCGATTCGAAGCCGATCTTATCGGTTATAAGACCGATTTCAGTATCTATGATTCTGATGATTCCGACAGAGTCATCAAGGGGATTTTACAGGAATTGCGCATCGATCCAAAGGAGATCAAACCCAATCAAGTCAGATTCAGAATCAGTGGGGCAAAAAATCAGTTGATATCAGCGGATGAATATGCAAACAAATTTGTCCAAAGCACGCTTGACGATATCGCAGCTCAAGTGTATAAAATCTATAATAACAGGCTTTTCAACAGCAACGCGATGGACTTCGACGACCTGCTAATCAAGCCCATCCAACTTTTTGAGGAGAACCCTGACTTATTGGAGCGCTATCAGGACCGATTCAAGTATATACTGATCGATGAGTATCAGGATACCAACCGTGCACAGTACACGGTTACGAAAATGCTGGCTTCTAAACATACAAATATTTGTGTAGTAGGTGACGATGCTCAAAGTATCTATTCCTTCAGGGGTGCCGATATCTCCAATATCCTGAATTTCAAAGAAGATTATCCCTGTTCGACTGAAATTGCACTCGAACAGAACTATAGAAGTACCAAGACCATTCTAAAGTGTGCCGATTCTGTTATAAAGAACAACAAGAAACAACTTGAAAAAACACTTTGGACCGAAAACAACAAAGGTAATCCGATCACACTTCTCGACAATTTCAATGAGCGGGAAGAAGCCAACCGAATTGCCACACATATTCAAAACCTCAGGTTCAGAGAAGGATATAAATTTAATGAGTTTGCCATTCTGTACCGAACAAACTATCAGAGTAGGGTGTTTGAGGAGGCATTACGCAGAAAAGATATAGCTTATCAGCTCGTAGGTGGTGTATCCTTCTACCAGAGAAAAGAGGTGAAAGATGTTATTGGTTATCTGAGATTATTGGTGAATCCGGCCGATCAGGAAGCCTTGCTCAGGGTCATCAATGAGCCGGCAAGAGGTATTGGTCAGAAATCTCTCGAAACCATGATATCAGGTGCCAGAGCTAACAATATATCGCTCTGGAACTACATTCAGTCTGAGCACAATCTTACCGATGTATATAAACCGGCACAGGCACGGATTGCAGAGTTTGTGTCTATCATGAGTGAGTGTACGAAAATGCTCGAAACGGACACCATAGTAGAAACAACACGACAATTGCTTGAAAAGACTGGTTATGTTAAGCAGTTTATTGAAGAAAATTCACAGGAGTCCCTCGGACGACGAGAGAACGTAATGGAATTGCTCAATGCGATATCGTATTTCGAAAAGTCCCGAGAAAATGCCTCATTAAGTGCTTTTTTACAAGAAGTCAGCCTTGTATCGGATGTCGATAATCTGGAAGAAAATGTACCTGCTGTAACCCTCATGACCGTTCATGCGTCTAAAGGACTTGAATTCCCGGTAGTCTTCATCGCCGGACTCGAAGAGGAATTGTTTCCAATTGGGGGTAGAAACGGGGAAGATGCCGATATCGAGGAAGAACGTCGATTGTTCTATGTAGCAATTACCAGAGCCCAAAAAGAATTGTTTTTTAGCTTTGCCCGTAGCCGATATAAGTTCGGAGATGAGAAACCGGGTATAAGATCCAGATTTTTGGACGAAGTAGATCCGGCTGTTGTTCGAAATGAAAATGGCTCTACGATACGTCAAAAGCAGGATGGGCTCTCAGATTCCAGATCTGGTACATTTATTGAGTACGATTACAAAAAACCAGTGAGTTCCGGTTATCCGGCACGAAATGAAAACAAACCCCAACAACGTCCTGTTCAGAAATCGTCCCCAAATAACCCTAAACACCAACATGTTGTCTATGATGCTGATAACTCAGAACTTGCGGTCGGAATGTTTGTTGAACATGAAAAGTTCGGCCAGGGTAAAATCATCAACAAAGAAGGACAAGGATCAGATACCAGGGTTGTGATTTTTTTCCAAAATCACGGACAGAAGAAGTTGGCTCTAAAATTCGCGAAACTGCGAGTTCTAAGTTAGCGTTATCTGAAATATGAGTTGTATATTGTTTTTAACGTTTCTGTGGTAATCTGACTGATATCATTTCCATGTCCAATTACGTACTTCCAATAGTTTTGATGCTGATTTTGACTTGTGCATGTGAAATTGCTGTCGGACAAGTACGCTTTGATGCCCGGTCAACCGGAATGGGCGGAACATCGATCACTCATTCCAGCGATGCCACAGCTGCATTCATCAACCCGGCCAACCTGATGCTTGGTCATGAAAACTCGAGTTGGAACATCACCCTGGGAAACGCAGGAATCTATTACTCAAACGGTTATAGAAGATCGATCACAAATTCGCTCAACGCCTATGTACAGCCTTTTTTACCTTTTTCCCCCGATAGTGACTATCAAACTGAAATAGATCTAACAAGATTGATCAACAACTGGTATGGCGAACAAGGCCAAACATCTGAGTTCAAAAATAGCATTGACGTGCATTCTTTCGGTCTTTCATATCAGTCGCCAGATTTCGCACTTGCTATAAACCACAGACTGCGAGGTGATTCCCAAACAGGAATCGGTCGTGGATGGTATGATATCGCATTCCGGAATGTGGATGGAATTTATATGTTGGACAGGTCCTTGAAACAAACCACAACTATGTGGCATGAGGTTGCAATTGGAGTAGCTTGGGAACAGAAACTTATCAGTGGACTACTTGGAAACCGAAACATTGTTTCCGTAGGAATTAATCCAAAAATCTTATTACCGATATATCATTCCAAGCAGAATCTAGAGTCGAAATATGCATGGGTTGAGCAAAATAGTGAACAGATCCAACATCTCACATCATATAGTGGGTTCATATCAGATAAGAATACAGAGTACTTGAAAAGCGTATTTAATAACTCATACTTGAATCCTCCGAATCCAGGGCTTAAAGATTTCAATGGGATTGGACTTGGATTTGATGCTGGTGTGTCGTGGAGGATCATGCTATCTGATCAAATCAGGTATAACAAACATTTTACCCCCTGGTCTGATTATCACCTAACCTTTTCTTTGGCATTCCAGGATATTGGGTTCATGGGGTTAGCAAGTGGGTTTAGAAAGCTGGAAATTGCAGAAGAGGTAGAATCACAGTCATTTGTTGGTTTTTCTCCAAAACCTGAATACAGCGGATCACCAGATCAGTTCGCTGAATTCATGTCCACCGAAATCAATAATTTCCAGCAACGATTATCCGAAAATACAGATTCAGAAACGTTAGCACTTTCATCGACAGTACTTGCAGGGGTCGGATTACAATTAAATCAGATCCACCTTGCATTGGAGTATCAGCAACATAGTAATACATCAGGAAAACCTGAACAGCATTCGATACATGTAGGTAATGAGATCCGTTTTCTTTCATTGTTATCTGTGAGAAGCGGAGTCATATTCCAGTCGTCGGAGGCCATTACATATACAGCTGGAATCGGAATCGATACGAATTTATTCTCCCTTTCTGCCGGAACTTATGCACGCCAGGCATCAGCTGGTGAAGTGTTCCGACCGGTCCTTTTGAACGTTGGATCAGTATCCGTCCGATTTTGAAAATAATGCCGTTTTGTCAGATATGACCGGCAATTATGAAATTATGCCATAGAGATCTTTGTTGTCCTGACTATATGTACCAATGATACTTTTTGGAACTGATTTTGTATGGTATTGCTCAATACACAATTTATTAAACTCGATACTAAATGAAATTATTCAATAACGGAACCGAATTATTCGATCTTTCAGAAGAAGATTTTCAGGATTTTGAACAAGCTATTCCATTATTATCTGAGGAAGAAGAACGTAGACTTAGTGAATCGGATATCCCTGAACACTTACCTATTCTCCCACTAAAAAACACGGTGTTGTTCCCGGGAGTGGTAATTCCGATCACTGTTGGTCGTGACCGGTCCCTGGCCTTGGTCAAGCAAGCCTATGAAACTCATCGAACAATCGGAATAATCACCCAACGAAATAAAGATCAGGAAGATCCTGAGCCGGGAGATCTCTATGAAATTGGTACCGTAGCACAGATTCTCAAGCTGATCAAAATGCCCGATGGAAGTAAATCCATCGTGATCCAGGGGAAGAGTGTGTTCAAGGTTAATAAGTACGTACAGACAGATCCCTATTTCCTGGCCGAAGTTGAGCAGTTTAAGAACATACAAGATCTACAGGGACTTGAATTAGACGCTGCAATGCGATCAATCAAGGAAACTTCTATCCAGATCGTGAATTTATCGCCAAACCTGCCATCAGAAGCTGCCTTGGCGTTGAATAATATCAATAGTCCGACCTTCCTGTTGAATTTTATCTCATCGAATCTGAACATTTCGATTGAGGACAAGCAGAGTATTCTGGAGCTTCAGAGTTTTTCAGCTCGTCTCGACAAGGTAATGACCTATCTGAATAAAGAGCTTCAGGTACTAAATCTGAGTCAGGAAATCAGATCAAAAGTAAAGACCGATATCGATCAACAACAACGTGATTATTACCTTCGTCACCAATTGAAGGCTATTCAGGAAGCATTGGGGGAAGACAGTGAACAAGAAGAAGTGCTTAAATTGCGTGATAAGGCCAAAGGGAAAGAATTCCCCGATCATGTAAAGAAAGTATTGGACAAGGAATTACAGAGATTGGAAAGAACGCCTTCATCAGCGCCCAATTATGGTGTAATCTATAATTATGTCGAGTGGATTCTGGATCTGCCCTGGTCACATTTCTCTAAGGATAAAATTGATCTGAAATTCGCCAGGAAAGTACTTGATGAGGACCATTATGGCCTGGAAAAAGTCAAAAAAAGAATCATCGAGTATTTGTCCGTTTTGAAACTTAAAAACGACATGAAAGCACCTATTTTGTGCTTTTATGGACCACCTGGTGTTGGAAAAACCTCCCTCGGTAAATCCATAGCCCGCTCTTTGAACAGAGAATTCGCCCGATTGAGCCTCGGCGGACTACAAGATGAAGCCGAAATCAGAGGTCACCGAAGAACATATATTGGAGCCCTGCCAGGTAGAATTGTTCAGAACCTGAAAAAAACGGGTACCAGTAACCCGGTGATGATGCTTGATGAGATCGATAAAGTAGGTCTCTCCTACAGAGGAGATCCGACCTCAGCGCTGCTTGAAGTACTCGATCCCGAACAGAACAATTCATTCTATGATAACTACCTGGAACTTGAGTACGATCTTTCACGCGTACTTTTTATTGCCACGGCCAATAGCTTAGATACTATACCAGCACCTTTGCGAGATAGAATGGAGATCATTCACATCTCTGGTTATACATTAGAAGAAAAGCTTGAGATCGCAAAAAAATATCTGGTACCTAATCAAATCAGTGAAAACGGTCTAAACAAGAAACAGTTCAAGATTTCGGATGCAGGCATAAAAACGATCATTGACGGATACACCAGGGAGTCCGGGGTACGAAATCTAAACCGTGAGATAGGCTCCGTCATTCGAGGTGTTGCTACTAAAATTGCATCCGATGAAATCGAATCTGAGACTGTTGGCATCAAGGAAGTTGAATCGTTTCTTGGAATGAGGAAGTTCTTTTCGGATGTAGCCGAACGCACAACGGTCCCGGGAGTGGCTACAGGTCTTGCCTGGACCCCTTATGGTGGCGATATCCTATTTATTGAAGCGAGTACTTCACCCGGATCCGGAAAACTGACGATTACAGGGCAACTTGGTGACGTAATGAAAGAATCTGCAGTACTGGCCCAATCCTATTTGAAAAGCCATGCTGATACACTTGGGATACCAAGGACAGCATTCACCGATTATGATTTACATCTTCACGTGCCGGCGGGTTCCGTTCCAAAAGATGGACCATCGGCCGGGGTATCCATTCTTTCTGCCATGACTTCAATCTTTACACAAAGAAAAGTCAAAAGCTCGGTAGCATTGACCGGTGAGATTACTCTTAGAGGTGCTGTGTTACCGGTCGGTGGCATCAAAGAAAAAGTTCTGGCAGCACGTAGAGCCGGTATCAAACATGTCCTGTTACCGAAAAAGAACGAAAAAGATGTCCTGGAAATTGAATCTGACGTGATAAATGGACTTACATTCAGCTATCTGGATCGAATGGATCAATTATTTGATCTGGTTCTGGGTAAAGAAATTGAAATGGATCCTGCGATACGATTCAAATCAACAAAAAATGAAAACAACTGATATTTTATGTAGATTCGAGTCAATTTGTACACATCATTGAGTTTTGAATAAAGGTAGGATCATAAAATCAACGGGCAGCTGGTATAACGTCGTTACCACATCGGGTGACGTTGTACCATGCCGTTTACCCGGAAAACTTCGACTTGAGGAACTGGATCAAACCAATCCAGTTGCCGTTGGTGATCGAGTTGATATTGAACTACAATCTGATGGCAGCGGTATTATAAAGCATATTGAACCCAGGGTAAATATGATCACACGTCAGGCCACCCATGGTCGCCGGGGACAGCAGATCATGGCCGCTAATATCGATCTGGGTATCTTGGTACAGTCTGTGAAACGACCTGAGTTCAAAACAGGTTTTATCGACAGATTTCTGATTACCTGTGAAGCGAACAATGTAGAACCACTGATTATCATCAACAAAATGGATCTGGCAAATGATCAGTCCCTTGCTGAAATCAAAGATCTCCAGTTGATGTATGATGCGCTTGGATACCGATTAATTTATTTCTCAGCTCTCGATTCATCTGATCTACTTACATTTCGAAAGTTGATCGCTGGAAAAACTGTGACATTGATGGGTCCCTCCGGAACTGGCAAGACCAGTATTCTTAACGCGTTGAACCCGGAGTTAAAATTATCGACCGGTGAAGTTTCCAACTTCTCTAACAAAGGCAAGCATACCACAACCTTTGCGGAACTGCTGACAATCGAAGCAGATACCTATGTGGTCGATACACCCGGTATCAGAGAATTCGGACTTGTAGATATTGATGCAGCAGATTTATCCAATTTCTATGTCGAAATGCGTGAGCTCAGAACGGAGTGCAAATATTATAATTGTACTCACATCCATGAGCCCGATTGCGCCGTCATGAAAGCCTACGAGGCTGGACTAATTCAACCAAGTCGATACCTATCTTATCTTCAGATATTTGAGTCGTTAAAATAGAAATAACGCAAGCTGATTTAGTGTGCCTCCAGCCAATTCCCTGCCACTCCCATTTCAACTTTTAATGGAGCGGACATTTCCATAGCACCCTCCATACAGACTCTAACGATTTCCTTTACATCATCAATTTCAGATTCATGTACTTCAATCACTAATTCGTCATGTACCTGAAGCAACATACGACTTTTCACATTCTTTACTGTGAACGCATCATGGATGCGAATCATCGCTAATTTGATCAGATCAGCTGCTGTTCCCTGTATCGGCATATTTATAGCTGTGCGCTCAGCAAAACTTCTGATATTGAAATTGGATGCATTGATATCCGGAATGTATCTACGTCTGCCAGCCAGGGTCTGGACGAACCCATTTTCCCTGGCAAATTGTATCGTATCCTCAATGTATCTTTTGATCCCCGGAAATCGCTCAAAATACTGATCGATTATCTCCTTCGCCTCATTGTTCCCGATACCTAATCTTTGAGCCAGACCAAATGCACTGACACCATATGGAATCCCAAAATTCACTTCTTTAGCTTTTCTACGCTGTTCACGATCCACTTCGGCATCTGGGGCAAGTCCGAAAAGTTCTTTTGCAGTCCTAGCGTGAATATCCTCTCCACTTTGAAACGCTTGAATCATCGCCTCATCACCGGAAATTGAAGCAATGACCCGCAACTCGATCTGTGAATAGTCGGCCGATAATAGCTGAAATCCAGGTGCTGGTACAAACGCTTTACGAATCTCTCTCCCTCTATCGGTTCTGATCGGAATATTCTGGAGGTTCGGATTTGATGAGGATAATCTGCCTGTTGCAGCTACACTTTGATTGAAATTCGTGTGGATCCGTCCCGTATCAGGTTGGATCAATGGCGGAAGTGCATCTACGTATGTTGAACGTAGTTTAGCCAGGGACCGATACTCCAGGATTTTTGATGGAAATTCATATCGCAATGCCAGGTCAGATAAAACAGACTCGGAAGTCGAATATTTCCCGGTTGCAGTTTTCTTACCTGATGGAAGTTTCATGCGTTTGAACAACACTTCACCCAACTGCTGAGGTGAATTTATGTTAAATTCGATTCCAGCCATGGCATAGATCTCCTTTTCAAGATCCATCAGCTCATTTCCCAAAATGACCGAGAATTCGGAGAGCATATTCCGATCGATCGTGATTCCGGACATTTCCATATGAGACAAAACTCTGACCAATGGAAAATCAATATCATTTGCGACGCCAACAAGGTTGTCAGCCTGTAGTTTGTTCGATAAAATGTGATATAACCTCAATGTGATGTCAGAGTCCTCGGCTGCATACTCAGCAACTTTGGCAAGTTCGACATCCTGCATGTTCAACTGTTTTCTTCCTGATCCAATGAGATCTTCGATAGGAATAGGCGCATAATTCAGATATCGCATTGCCAGAGCATCCATTTTCAGAGGTTGGGCGGAATCGATCAGATATGCAGCAATCATGGTATCGAACACTTTACCTTTAACTTCGATTCCATATCGAGACAACATCATATAGTCGTACTTGTAATTATGTGCGACAAAGGTAACGTTTTCATTCTGAAACAATGGACCAATCAATTCACAAAGTCGCTCGACTTTCAGATCCTTGTTTACTGCGATGTAATAACCAGCTGTCTCTTTGTGGCTCAATGAAATTCCAAGAAGTTGAGCGCTCATGGCGTCGACACCAGTAGTTTCCGTATCAAAACAAAGCACGTCTACTTCACGGAGTTCTGGTAAAATCTGTATGAGTGACTCCTCGGTGGTAACTAACTTATAATCCGTATGTTGGTGGTCCAACCTCAGATAGTCGTCGGCTACAGCGGCACCTGATGGGTTGCTCGATGTGGCGAAAAGATCTACCTGTGATGCATCCGTGGGCGCCGATATTTCAGTTCCGACAGGATTACCAGAGAATTTGTTGGTGAGTGAACGAAATTGCATACGTTTAAAGAACACACCAAGCGAGGGTCTGTCGGGACCATGCCATCTGAAATCTTCCCAATTGGTAAAATCAACGCAATCCGTTTTGATGG
Source organism: uncultured Chitinophagales bacterium (assembly GCA_964509715.1). GTDB lineage: Bacteria > Bacteroidota > Rhodothermia > Balneolales > HLUCCA01 > UBA11400. Next base: position 7,862 of record CAZDYD010000025.1, on the reverse strand, counting down.
TAATCATCTCCCGAGACAAGCGTATGCGATCTTCGTTACCTACAATCCCTTCCCTAACTCTTTTAGATGAAATCTCCGGAGCAGCTGCAATCAGATTCTCGATATTCCCGTATTCCTTGATAAGTTCGGGTGCTGTTTTCTTACCTACACCTGCTACACCGGGAATATTATCGGAGCTATCACCAATCAAGGTAAGAACGTCGACCACCTGCTCTGGTGGGACTCCAAAAAATACTTCAACCCCGGCACGGTCAATGATTTCGAACCCATCCCCATTGTTAAGAGGTTTCATCATAAAAATATTATCATGAACCAACTGCATGTAGTCTTTGTCGGGTGTGACCATGAACACCTTGACATCCTTGCTCCGAGCCGATTCGGCCAACGAACCAACAATATCATCGGCTTCGATACCATCTCGTTCAAGACTGGATATCTTGAAATATCCGAGCATTTCCTTAATAAATGGAATAGCCTCACGAAGTTCATCAGGTTGAGGTGGACGATGGGCCTTATACTCGACATCCATCTCGTGTCTGAATGTAGGCGCATGAGTATCCCACGCAACAGCAATATGTGTAGGTTTGTGAGTCTCCAGTAATCTCACTATGGCATTTGCAAACCCATAAATTGCACCTGTAGCCATTCCATCGGCATTTCTCAGGTTAGAGTTCAAAAATGCAAAGTATGAACGGTACGCAAGTGCGGTTCCATCTAATAAAAGTAATATATTGCTGCTCATGAAAATCTATGTTGTTTGACACATATCCCATAAATAAATGAAATGTGTCTTTTTATCCGGAAATTGTTAAACTTTTTCTGAATATAATCGAATAAGAGAAGGAATACCGTTAAAGATTGAAATCATGAGTTTGAAAAACGAAGCAAATCAAGCATACCAAAGTACACGGTCCTTCTACAAGGAATATACAAGGGGTATGACCCGGGAACAACTTGGACGGGAATTCCATGCTGACTCTACCAGGCTAAAAGAACTATATAAAGAAGCCATTGGCAGTGAGATTGACGAGGCAACAGGCGAACCAGTAGGTGCTATGACACGTATGGAGCGTTTGGCAAAGGCATTGAGTTTGAGGATGAGCCCGGTTCGACGTCTGATTTTTGCCGGAACATTCTTACTTTTCTTTGCTCATTATTTTGCATTCGGGTTTATCTCGACTTTGGCCTTCCCCGCTGCATTCACTGGACTTGTAATGCTCTTGCTCATCGAGTTACTTGAAAAGCTGGACGTAAAAAAAGAAATCGATCTGGCCAGAGAGATCCAGTTGAGTCTTTTACCATCTGCCAATATTGAAACCACAGAGTACCAGATCGTATCATTTGCCAACACCGCAAGCGAAGTCGGAGGTGACTATGTGGATGTGATTCAAACTGAAAGTGGAACATATTATATTATTGCCGATGTGTCGGGTAAGGGGTTATCAGCAGCATTGTACATGGTCAGAATGCAGGCTTTGGTCCATTTGATCATCAACAAGTTCCAACCCACACCAAAAGAATTATGTCTGGAGTTGAATGAATACATCAAATCCGGTCGATCTGACAAAACATTTGTTACGGCAAGTGTCGTATTCATGCCAAAAGGTGAAAATTATTTCACAATTGTACGTGCCGGCCACAATGCTCCACTACTATATAAAGCCGATAAAGATGTGGTTCTCGACCTGAAAACAACGGGATTCGCACTTGGAATGACATCGACCCAGCGATTGAAACTTTTCATGAAAGAAGCCAAAATCAATTTCACCAAAGGAGATGCCTTATTGCTGTATACCGATGGACTAAATGAAGCTCGTAATGAAATGAACGAAGAATTTGGCGACAGCAGAGTCAGAGCAATGTTTGAGATTTACGGCGCATTGGAACCCCGAACGATGGTCAAAAAGATGCAAAATAGTCTTGAAGACTTCATTGGCTCCGCGAAACCGATGGACGATATTACATATAGTTGCATAAAAAAACGGTGACATGTTAACATGCCACCGTTGATTCAACACGCATTAAATGGGTTGAGTAATTAGCTTAATGCTTCTACGATTCTATCGGAGGTCAAACCGAATTCCTTGTAGAGTATTTCAAACGGAGCCGATTCCCCAAATCGATCGAGTGAAATCACAGATCCATTTGAACCGGTAAACTGATGCCAACCAAAGGAGGTTGCCGCTTCCATTGCGACACGTTTGGTAACAGAATCTGGTAATATTTCTTTTTGGTATGCCAGTGGTTGTTTCTTGAACAATTCCCAGCTTGGCATACTTACCAACCGCACCTGTTTACCTTTGGAAGTCAATACCTTCCAGGCATCGTGGGCGATACTCACTTCCGAACCTGTCGCCATGATGATCGCATCCGGTTTGCCATTTGGGGCTTCAGCAAAAATGTAAGCCCCTTTCAACGCATGGTCTCGAGTGTTATATCCTGCACGGGAAATTTCAGGGAGGTTCTGACGGGTTAAAACCAGAACTGAGGGACCATCCATGCGCTCCATTGCTGCCTTCCAGCACATTGCCGTTTCATTGGCATCTGCCGGTCTGAAAACAGCTACATTGGGAATGGATCGAAGTGATGCAAGGTGTTCAACGGGTTGGTGAGTTGGGCCATCTTCGCCTAATCCAATACTATCATGCGTGAAAACATAAATTACTGGTTGCTTCATCAAAGCAGCCAGACGAATAGCTGGCTTACAATAATCTGCAAATACCAGGAATGTCCCACCGAAGGGTCTGACGGTCCCATGTAATGCCATTCCATTCATGATAGCGCCCATTGCATGCTCACGGACACCATAATGAATATAATTCCCTGCGGGATTATCACTTGAATAGGCAACATGTCCCTTAAACTCGGTAAGGTTACTTCCGCCAAGGTCGGCTGATCCTCCAACAACACCGGGAATTTTAGCTGCAATGGCATCCAGTACCAAACCTGATGCCTTTCTTGTAGCTATTCCTTTTTCATTTTCTTCAAAGAATGGGAGCATTTCATCAAAATTTGCTGGCAATGCTCTTGTCAGACAAGATTCAAGTGTAGCGAAATGATCTGGACTGTTTTGCCTGAGAGCTTCAAGTTTTGAGTTCCACTCTTTTTCAAGTTCGCTTCCGGCGACCACTGCTTTTCTGAAATGGGCAAGAACATCTTCATCGATATGAAAATGCTTATCAGGATCCATACCAAGCACTTCTTTGGTTTTTCGGATCTCTTCTGGTCCAAGAGGTGAGCCATGTGAGGACGCAGTGTCCTGCTTGTTTGGACTGCCAAATCCAATATGGGTCCTACATGCTATAAGAGTCGGTTTATCGTTAACTGAATTTGCCTCTTTGATAGCTGCTCTGATCTGATCTCTGTTATGTCCATCAATTTTCAATGTATGCCAGCCATATGCTTCAAATCGCTTGCATACATCTTCTGTGAAAGCAAGATCTGTTGAACCATCAATCGTGATTTTGTTATCATCATATAGGTACACAAGGTTACCTAATTTTAGATGTCCGGCTAATGAAGCCGCTTCATGACTGATCCCTTCCATAAGGTCACCATCACTCACAATAGCATAGATCGTGTGATCAATTACTTTATTCTCAGAAGTGTTTACTTTTGCAGCGAGGTGTTTTTCAGCGATGGCCATACCAACACCGGTTGCGAAACCCTGTCCCAGAGGACCAGTTGTAGTCTCGACTCCAGGTGTGTGACCAAATTCCGGATGTCCAGGTGTTTTACTTCCCCATTGTCTGAAATTCTTGATTTCATCCAATGAAAGGTCATACCCATACAAATGTAGCAAGCTGTACAGGAGCATGGATCCATGCCCGGCAGAGAGGACAAACCGATCTCTGTTAACCCACCCGGGGTTCTTGGGATTATGCTTTAAAAAGTCATTCCACAACACATATGCAACATCTGCCATCCCCATTGGCATGCCCGGGTGACCCGAGTTAGCCTTCTGAACCGCATCCATAGCAAGGGTGCGGATCGTATTTACACATTTTTGTTCTATTGAGCTCATTCTAATGATAGTATAGTGGTATTTAATCGTTTAAGAGACCCCCAAAGATACGACCCGACGAGTAGAATGGGAAATACAATCGAATATGTTGTTAACATTTGGGACTTTTTGACAAAAAAAAAGCCATCCGCTGTAAGAGCGAATGGCTTAATAATCGTTAGCAATGGATTAACGGTTTGGTTGACCGCATTTCAACTCATGTTCCATTGCGTGCTCAGCCGCTGCACGGAAATTTCCGAATGCCGCTTGAGCGAATGACTCACATGCTGAATTGAAATTACCTGAGTTCTTTTGTGCATATCCCAACTCAAAATAGATTTTAGCACGATCTGCGCGTCCACCTCGTTCGAGTTCAAGAGCACGGTTGGCATGAGTAATAGCGTCATTCCAAAGGGCTTGCTTGTTGAAAACCTCAGCGAGTCGGTAGTGAACGTCTGCATTGGTATCATCATATTGCAGAGCCTGGCGGAGTAGCTCAGTAGACTGACGGTACTGACGATTTTCCATTCTTGTAACACCAGTAAGTAACAAGAAGTTACGGGCAGCAGCTGTTGCATTCTCTACAATATTCGCTTCATTAGAGCTTTCTCCAACCTGAATCGCCCTGTCAAAGTAAGACAACGCTTCGTCCATGTTTTCCATCTGACGATATACGAGTCCTTTTTGATAGAATGCTGCAGCATAGGCAGGACGTGCAGCGAGTGCACGGTCATAGGCCTGAAGTGCTCCTTGCTGGTTGCCATCACGAAGAAGGTTATTACCATGAGCCAGATGAATCTGTGGAATAGCAGCACGTGAACGTTGAGCGATCTGCTGATTTCCAAATCGTTGAGCCTGTTCTGCAGCAGTATTAAACGCCTCAGCGGCTTCAGGTAGTTTTTGTCCGTTATACAGATCACGAGCAATAGCAAAATAAAGCTGTGGAATCTGGTTCTGCGCACGGGTCCTGATGTCAGCTACTCGGTCATCACTCACCCTGTTACTGATTTCGATAACACGCTGAAATGAGGTGATGGCTTGCTGATTTCTTCCATTTCTGGCAAGTTCAGTAGCTTCGTTAAAGGTATTGATTACATCTTCGTAGGATTGAGCTTGCGTTTCTGTGACTGTAAACAGTGATACAGCCAAAACGAGGACAAGTCCTTTGATAGAATAACTCTTCATAATTTGAGAAATTGGTATTTGGTTTATTTAACTGTTATAAAAAACGGGCTACCAGACCGAGTTAGTATCGCCGGACACACTGCATAAAGATGTTAATACGTGTGCAGGCCCTCCCAGTGACCCCGAATTAGTTTTGCCACGACAATATAACAGATATTTATAGACATACAAGTTAAAAATTTGGTCTCATTACACGGTCAGTGTAAAAATCTTCAATTATGTGAAGAACTTCATCCAAGTCGTCTGTAACCTTGAATAGGTTCAAGTCATTTTCACTAATTGTCCCATTGGCGATCAATTGGTCACGTATCCAGTCAATCATCCCTCCCCAGAAGTCTTTGCCAACCAAAATGACCGGGAAACGCGAAATCTTATGAGTCTGAATCAATGTCAACGATTCAAAAAGCTCGTCCAATGTTCCGAATCCTCCAGGAAATACGACAAAGGATTGTGCATATTTTACGAACATTACCTTGCGAGCAAAAAAGTAATTAAAGGTAATCAGATGCTTGGGATCAACGTACTGATTCGCTTTTTCTTCGAAAGGTAGGTCTATGCAGAGTCCGACAGATTTACCCTTGGCTTCTTTTGCCCCTTTGTTGGCAGCCTCCATAATACCGGGACCCCCACCGGTTATGATACCAAATCCCATATCTGTAAGCTTCGCAGATAAATCGACGGCCATTTGATAATACTTGCTTTCCGGTTTAAGTCTGGCCGATCCAAAAATCGAAATACAAGGCCCAACTTTGAACATTTTGTCGTATCCATCTACGAATTCACCCATGATCTTGAATATACTCCAAAGATCTGCCTGGCTTTGATTATCGTACGAATCGGGAATTTTAATAGGAGGTGTCATTTAGATAAATTGATTGTAAGTTTAACGTTTGGTATTGATTGACCCGCAATTTGTTGGGTATCAACAGAGATGTTGCCTGAAAGGTTGTCCGACACATCAAAGTCTCTTAGTTGCGCAAAAATATATGCATCTGCTACATTCAACCCATAGATAAGAACCAGTCCAATGATTGACATATCTCGTTGGTTCCTAAAGTTGTTTCTGTTACTGCGATACAGTTCAGGGGGTTGTCCGGCAAGGATGTAGCCCGGTGTTGGACCAAAACGCAGATCAGTATTCTGTTCGAATGAATTATAGTATGCAGCCCGATATCCCTGGTATCTGTTGTTGGTATAGATGGTGTACGCGGCCATGCCAGCAAATAATCCATAGATGACCGGTACTTTCCAGATTTGTTTATTCGTTGCCTGACCCCAACCTGGAATGAACATAGATCTTCGCATCACATGCTTTGGTTCAGGCACGGTGTCCTGAACGGATATCAATGGATCATTAATGGAAACACGAAGAAAATCTGACTCAAATGTATGTGATTGTGACCATCCTGCGATTTGAAATTCATTTGATATGAACTGGCTATCACTGGAAAAACCACTATTCTGAGCTGCAAGATGAATCTGGACTCCAAGTAACCCAATGCATAGCATAAGGGTGCGTAGATATGAGCTACCTAACCAGGTAGCATCACGCTTCCTGACCATTGATTCAGGTTCGAATCCCTTCGTTTCAGTTGAGGGAGTCGAATATTCCCAGAAGGCGATCCAATTCATCATCTGAGTAGTATTCGATTTTAATTTCGCCACCTTGGGCTTTTCTGCGGATTTGCACCTTAGTGCTGAATTTGTTTTTAAGCACATTCGACAGTTGGAGTAGCTCAAGATCCTTTTGATCTTTTTTTGTAAGCACTTTACCAGGTTTTTTGCCTCTGAGTGTATACTGCTTAACGGCTTGTTCAACCTGACGTACCGACCAATCATTCTCGATGATCTTATCGAGCAATTGTTCCTGGATTTTATAATTATCTACAGTGATCAGTGCTCTTGCATGACCGATACTTATGCTGTTCCTTTTCAAGGCGGATTGAATCATAGGAGGTAGATTCAATAAGCGCAGCATATTGGTGACAGTGGTTCGGTTTTTCCCAACACGGTTTGCGACTTCTTCTTGTGTCAGTTCGCACTCCTCGATCAGTCTCTGGTATCCAAGCGCTGTTTCGATAGGATTTAACTGTTCTCTTTGGACATTCTCGACCAGGGCCATGGCAATGACATCTTCATCATTCACCTCTCTGATGTAGGCCGGAATGGTTTGAATACCTGCCATTTTACATGCGCGCAAGCGTCTCTCACCAGAAATCAGCTCATAGCGGCTTTCACCAACATGGCGCACTGTGATAGGCTGAATGAGTCCGTGTACTTTGATCGAGTCGGCCAGTTCCTGCAATTTGATTTCGTCGAAATCAACCCTAGGTTGAAAGGGGTTCGCACGAATACTATTGACCGGGATGTGTAGTGTGATATTTACTTTTTCACGCGTATCCAGTTTCTCCAGATCCTCAACCGATGAAACCGCGTTGTACTGGGCTGTATCGCTCCCTGGAACGTCCGAAAAATATGCACCTAATCCCCTGCCAAGTACTTTTTTTGCCATTATCTGAAAAATTAATCGTTACTATCAGCTTTTCCCGAAAAAACCGGACTGTTTTTGAACTGATCCTTATTGCGGATGATCAACTCTCTGGCCAATGCCAAATAATTTTTTGACCCCATTGATATAGAATCGTAGAGCAACACTGGTTTTCCGAAACTGGGT
>CAZDYD010000024.1:0-33005 GCA_964509715.1 uncultured Chitinophagales bacterium | reverse complement strand
CGGACCCACCGTCCCATCCGGATTCTGGTCATTTCCACTGATCAGAAATGCGGATCCGGCTACATTAAAATCCAGATTTTCAGTAAAGATTCCCATGGCGGCATCGGTAGGAGGGAACCCACCTTCGATAAACAATCTTGATCTGACCTCCATCATGGTGTTGTTGAAGAACCCCTGACTACGAATTTCCACGATTTTTGGCGTGATATCTGTAACAAATACCTCTGCACGATCTGCCCCAAATGTAAATGTATGTGGTGTCGTACTACCGGTTCGCCAGTTATTCATGGTGGCCAGGCGATAAAATGCCCTTTCCATGCCACTGTTCGCGACATTACGAGCCTGGGACTGGCTGAAAAAGTCTACATTGACTTCACCAATCGTAGCCTGTCGATCGAAAACGGCAAGTTGAATGATACCGAAGATCACGAACATACCAGAAACCAGAAATAACATACCTCTTCCCATAATGCCTCCTTAGAATTGCAATGTACGTGGGGTTACAATGGTCTCCCAGTAAGACCTTGAATATTCATTCCCATACGGTGCTTCACTTTCAACAAGCACCTCGGCCCGGATCTGTCGGATGGAGGGAATGTTAGCCGTTGATACTCCGACGGAATCCAAATAGGTCAATCGAAATTGAACTACACCAAACCTGATTTCAGTGGTCACACCATTAACTGTTCGAGTCAACATTCTGTCATTCGGATTGAAAGTCTCAGGAATTTCCGTTGCATGGTCATAATGCCAGGTGATGCTCTGAAATTCATTATTAATATTGAAAAATGAAAAAGTGATACGATTGCTGTCGGCCACAGAAATTTGGTTCGATGCGACTCCCTGCCCAATATTCCGCATGTCAGAGTCGAGTATCTGTCCGATAGCCTCAATCCGTTGTTTGGTAATCTGATTCATGGTCACCATACCAGAATGCTGATTGACCCGGGCATTCCAGGCCATCAAAGCAATCAGCAGCATTCCGCCGATGATAAATGATATGGCGATACTATAATTCAAAATTTACTCCTGTGACTCTTTGTTGATCAGTCTCTTCTGCATTTGGGTCATTTTAATATTCATCCCCGAGATCTTGCGTTGTTGGATCTCTATGATATTCATAATGAATAACTTGAACAGCCTTTCAGGCTTTCGTCGAAAATAATCCAAAACATCACTTCGGTTGAATTTCAAAAGTATGGCATCCGAATGAGCACTAACAGATGCCGTACGACCACCCTTTGTGAAAAGGAATGTCTCACCGATGAAATCGGCCTCATTCAATGTGGCCAAATGGATGTCGTCTTTCCACACCGACACCGATCCCTCGATGATCAGAAAGGCCGTATTCGCCTCCCCAGCGGACTCATCAATGATCAGATCGTCCTTTTTATAGATCTGTGGGAGTCCGATTTTGAGGAAGTCACGCAAGTCTTCAGGTGGAAAATTCCTGAACAACATGGGCATCTGCATCAACATTCTGTTGATACCATCCTGGACACGCTGGGTGGAAAATGCGTTCATTTCCATGGTTTCATCCTAAAAGTATGTTTTGATATATGTCAATGAAATCGGACTCTGCAACATCGGATGAGTTACAGTGACCATCAATCGTTTATTAATCGACCTCGCCCCGATGTTCGTCTCGGGATTATTCGGATTCACGTAGAATACGGTAGCAGTTACCTGATAATTACCAAATCCGGTTGTGCGGGTCAGGTTTAGTCCGTGGTAGTCGTCAAAGTCGTTGAAATTCGGATAGACTTCACCCGTATCAGGACCCAGACTGTTTGCTGCAGTGAATGCTCCTGGAATCTGATTGCTTGGCAATACATTCTGATCAAGTAAGGTGCCGTAACTCCCGGCAACTACCTGGTCGAACGCCTTCGTTTTTGCCTCATCAATAATGGACTGTGCAACGGCAATGGCGTTGAACTCAATTTCAGTTTCGGCTTGCAAGGTCGAATTGCGCACAAGTGCGATATTACTGTTGTTCACCAGGAGCGAAAACAGCACCATTCCTGCCATGAGATATAAAATGTCGGACATGTCGTTCATATTTCCTCCTTAACGGATCAATCCTCCACGGTTATCGCAATGATTTCTTCTATGGTCGTGACACCAGCTTTGATACGTTCACGCCCACTCGCTCGCATGGTAAGCATTCCCTCGCTCACTGCCTGGTCCCGAATCATATCCTCATCGATGTCTTCACCCGAGTTGAAGATGATTCTTTTTATCTCTTTACTAAAGTAAAGTGCCTCATGGATTGCCACTCGTCCCTTATACCCGTTTCTGCACTTGTCACAACCCACATTCCGATAAAATGTTGTCGTTTTGATTTCCTCATCGGTGAATCCGACGGCTTTTGCCAGCTCATCTACCAGTTCTGTGATGGGTTGTTTACAATTTTCACATAGCTTACGTACCAGACGCTGGGCCATGACCAAATTCACGGCGCTTCCGATCAGAAATGGTTCTACACCCATTTTAAACAGACGGGCGACGGCGCTGGGCGCATCGTTGGTGTGCAAAGTTGAAAAGGTAAGGTGACCAGTGTTCGCCAGTTTGATAGCGATTTCAGCGGTTTTCAGGTCCCGGATCTCACCAACGAGTACAATATCAGGGTCATGCCGCAGTATCCCTCTGATGGCCATATCGAACGTCATGTGGTCGCTGATCTTCAGCTGTCGGGCCCCTTTTATCAGGTACTCGACCGGCTCTTCGACGGTAAGTACGTTCACACTGGGATCGATCACTGAATACAAAGCCGCAACCAATGTGGTTGACTTACCACTACCCGTCGGACCCGTTATGATCACAATACCAGATGGTTTTTTGATTGATTTCACGAAATCGGCATGAGCCTGTTTTTGAAGTCCCAACAGGTTCAAATCGGTGATCACCTTTCGGTCATCCAGGATCCGGATGACGATGGATTCGAATTTTCGTTCGAATTCAGCTCCAACAATGGGCATGATCGATACCCGAAAACGAAGATTATGATTATCGATTCGACGCTGGATGAATCCATCCTGTGAAGCATCCCGTTCAAATCTATCCACATTACGGGTCTTATCTTTGACCACCGCTGAGAGCGCTTCAGGCTTCACACCGGTCTGAGTGTACCATAGAAATAGCTTACCATCGAGTCGAAAGTGGATATCGGTTGTGTTGCCGATACCGGGAATGACGTGAATGTCACTCACTCCCATGCGGACCGCCTCCACCAACATCCCCTCCACCAGAGAATTGAGCATACTCTGATTGATCTCGGCATCGATCTCGGCTTCATCGATTTCGGTTTCCTTGAAGGAGTCCTCATCGTATTCTATCTCTTCGAGCAGATCCAGAAACTCATTTTTCTTTTCATAGACCCTGTTAATGATCGAATCTATTGTCTCTTGCTTGCAGTAAGCGATCTCGAAGTTCTTTGTGTTCAGTTGTCCGGCCAGTGACAACACGTTCGGATCGGTCGGATCGGCAGCGGCAATTATCAAGCCGTTCTTCTCGAGTTTAAACGGGATGACTTTTCGGTGGACCAGTTCATCCAGCAATTCCGTGGACAAGTCACTGGTCAGTTTTTTTATGGCCTGAATGCGTTCGGCACTTACGTTATCGTTCGGTACCTCTATCTCGCGGAAAGCATAGAACGCGGATACAGTTTTCATCACATCATGGCGATTAGCCTTGAGATCATCGATCAAGATGGATGCTAATCTGCGCCTGATTGCTTCAGGTTCAGCCTGTTGAATAGCCGTAGCTTTTTCAAGTTGCTCATAAGAGATAATCTCTTTGGCGACCAGAATGTCTCCGACTCTTTTTCTCAGGTTGATCCTGTTTTGCATTGTACTTAAAAACGACTCTTAGGTTGAATAACTGCAGTTTCGGATGACACGACTGTAATAGCAACAAGGGCGATCAATATAAACAGGTTCACGAACAAACTGATCACATTGATCACGGATTCCATTTTATAGGTTGTCTGGATTTCGTAATACTCAGCCAGCTGTTTGGCATTGTCGCGTAAGGCGCCGGACTCAGCACCGAGTCTGAACCTACTCAAGGCAGTTTTTGTAAAAACGCCGGTAGCTTCGAGTCCTTCCATGAGACCTTTTCCATCCTGAAGCATCCCTTTAATAGCGATATCCTTGATCTGCTTCTCCATATATGTGTTTCTACATGCTTCAGCTGCAACCTTGATCACCTCCACATTTTGTCCGGATCCGCTGTACAGGGTATAAAACACACGCGAAAAAATTTCAATACTGGTTTTGTGAAGAAGATCACCCATTACCGGCATTCTGATGAGGTATTTGTCGAACATCAATCGTCCTTTGGGTGTCTTGACGTACATGATCATGGCCCCGAGCGGAACAATAAATGAAGCTAATAACAAAATCCAGTTATCAGCTAACCAATAACTCATATCAAGAGTGGCAGCGGTCATCGGTGGGAGATCGACCCCAAGATTCAAAAACATTTCAGCGGTTTCAGGGAAGATATATCCCACGTAAAAAAGAATAACCCCGATTACTGCAATGACCGTAACCGCCGGCATCAAGAGTGAACGGCGCATATTTTTCTTGAAATCGGCATCACGTTCCAAAAATTTGGCAGTACTTTCGAACACCAGCGCCATATTACCGGAAGTTGAAGCGACACTGAGCATATAGCAGGCAAATTTCCCGAACACTGCTTCGTGCTTACCATACACCTCGGAGCCTTCCTTACCGTCCTTGAGGTCCTTTTGGATGGTTTTGATGATATCCTTCATCCGCTTGTTGGAGGTGTCCTCGTACAGCAGGGACAGGATTTCGTCGTAGCTCAGTTTTTGTTTAAGGAGGTCGGCCGAGAGTCGGATAAAATTTACGATATCGTCAGTAGGGACACCGCCTTTGAGATCAAACAGCTGCTTTTGGATCGATTTGACCTTGTATCCAAGTTTAACAAGAACACGCTCGAGCTCTTCCTTACTATAAGCCTCCTGCTCGCCGGTCATGGACTTGCCATCTTTTTCGACCTTGTACAGGAACGTTTGTTTCTGCTCGATGGACTGGACCCGGACACCCTTCATTTGGGCAAATTTCTCTACCCGAGTCTTCGCTGCCTTTTTACTATCTGCTTCAAACTCGTTTGTGACGATCTTGCCCTGGGGACTCAAACCTTTAAACCGGAAAACTGGCATAGATGAAACCTATTGGTTGAATGACGATATATATCAATTTAATCAGAATGAGCGAGTATTCAGAACATTAGACCGGACTGTATAGAATAAATTATTTAAACCGCTACATATGGTACTCAATTAATAACTGAGTTTTCTCAAATTCAAGAATTCAAGCAAAAAAAAAGGCCCACGTGGGGCCTTTTTGGGACATTTGAGCGTTATTTAGCTTCCAGCAGCTGTTTCCTGAAGCGATAATCCATTTGACGTAATCGTACCTGTTATGGTAATTGGGCTATCAGTCGATGCATTACTCGTTGGAGTCGCTGTAACTGTAATACTTTCAGCCGTACCTGTGCCAAGTACATAAGTACCATTTAGGTTTGTTGCAGATAATCCACCATTGAAGATTGAATCGGCAGCAAAACCGATGTCATTAAATGTCAAACCGTCAAATGAATTATTTCCTCCACCAAGCATAGCTGGTTTTATGTACCAAGCCTGTGATGCGGATGCAATAGCTGCAATATCATTACGTACCGCATCGCGGTTCGCGTTGATGTTGCTACTTCCGAAAGTGTTGATCGCAACTACAGTTGCAATACCTACGAGAATGGTAACAAGAATTACCAATAAAAGTTGTTGTTGACCCATAACTGATCTCCGTTATATGTTGTTTTGGTTTGTTGTTTTTTTCCAGTTAAGAAACACTACTTGTCTGTATTGTAGATGTCGCAGATATCTGATTCGTTCATCACAGTCCTATTATACAACGCCTTTCGATCATTGCAAATATTTTTTTGAACGACTATAATCAGAGTATCTCAACCTGATTTCGTTACAGACAAATGACAAATTTTTACAAACTTGTCGTTCAAAGAACTAGAGTTCTGTCATCGGATGAAACTCCAAAGATCCGGTGATCAGTTTGATCACTGTTAAATATTAAGAAATTTTAATATTAATTGCAATAGCTATCTTAGTCCTCTAAATGACTGTTTATCATGTCTGTTAGGGTGATGTGTCCTTCCAGGTAGGCTCTTCCAACTACGACAGCGCTTAACTTATTGTTGTTCAGTTCTTTAAGGTCTCTATTATCTGCCACTCCACCAGAAGCGATAAACTTCAGGTTTGGGAAATTATCCATCAATTCTTGGTACAATTCCACATTCGCACCTGATAACATGCCATCCCGGGAGATGTCAGTACACAACACTTCTTCAAGTCCATGGTCAATCATTCGGGTCAGATAGGACTCTACAGGTTCCTCCATCGTTTCCAACCATCCGGCATATGCCATCTTCCCATCTTTAAGGTCCATCCCAAGTATGCAGCGCGTACCACCATACTGATGCAATGCCTTCAGCCAATCAGATTCGTTTTTCACAGCCATGGAGGAGCAAACTACCATGTCAATTCCCTCAGCAAACAACAATTCCACATGACCAAAGTTTCTGATTCCGCCGCCCATCTGCACCGAAAGTCCCAATTCTTGTTTGATTCTCCTGACCCATTCCAGATTATGAAATACCCCGGTTCTGGCGCCATCCAAATCCACAATATGGATGTGCCTAAATCCGGCATCAGCAAATCCACTGGCCAATTCTACGGGATTATCACTATAAACGGTCACTTTGTCGTAGTCTCCTTTTTGCAGTCGGACCACTTTCCCATCTAACAGGTCTATTGCAGGGATTACCCTCATTGTTTACCTCTGACTATGTTTAAGAAATTTCCAAGTATGATTTCACCGTTGGTCCCAGACTTTTCTGGGTGAAATTGTACCCCATAAAAATTATCCTTTCCGACTACGCTGGCGAATGGAATCTGATATTCACACTTGGCCAATGTTGCATCGGTCACCGGAGCATAATAACTGTGTACATAGTACATCGTGCTTTCTTCCGAAATTCCATCGAGCAGGGGATGTGACTTGATATCAACAAAGGTGTTCCATCCCAAATGTGGGACTTTGACCACCGTATCATCAAATTTTTTGAGTCTGCCAGCTAATACTCCGAGTCCGGCAGAATCTCCTTCTTCGCTCGACTCAAACAATAATTGCATCCCCAGACAGATTCCCAATACCGGTTTGGTGGTGTTTTTCAGCCACTGGATCAAATCGCGCTCACCAAGTGCCTGCATCGCAGCAAGGGCATGTCCCACTCCGGGAAATATAATAGCATCTGATTGATCCAGTCGATCCTGATCGAATGTTACCTCATATGAAACACCCAATCTGTTCAGAGCATTTGAAACCGATGCCAAATTCCCGGCTTTATAGTCAATGATCGATATCATTAAAGCGCCCCCTTTGAACTTGGTATGACGTCAGGGGCCTTCGGATTTCCAGATACTGCCTGCTTTAAGCTGCGTGCGAATCCCTTGAAAGCCGATTCGATCTTGTGATGATCGTTTTCACCGGAAACCTGAATATTTAATGTCGCTTTCAATCCCATGGCAAGACTGTAAAAGAAATGTTTGGTCATTTCAGTGGGGAAATCACCTACTTTTTCTCTGGTAAATTCGGACTCAAACATCAAATAAGGCCTACCGGACAAATCGAGTGCGACGGTAGCAAGAGCTTCATCCATAGCCAGAACAAATCCGTATCTCTCGATACCTTTTTTGTCGCCCAGTGCATCTGACAGGCATTCACCCAAAGCGATAGCTACGTCTTCAATCGTATGATGTTCATCGATGTGGAGGTCACCTTTGCAAGAAATCGTCAGATCAACGAATCCATGCCTGGAAATCTGTTCGAGCATATGATCGAAAAAAGGTATCCCGGTGTGAATGTCGGACTTTCCACTACCATCCAGATCTACTTTAACGTAAATGTCGGTTTCATTGGTTTTGCGCTTGCGCTCAGCTACCCTTCGAAGCTCAAGTAGATGGTTTGTTATCTGATTCCATGATTCTGCGCGTGATAATACTTCCAGGTCGTGGTCAAGTATCACGAGTTCAGAATCTGACAAATCAACGAGTTTGTCCGCTTCGATCTGATTCATGTGAAGAAAATCGATGCCCTCTTGCCTGAGTATGGCGAGTTGATCGGCATTCAACCGATTTAAATCACTGCCCGGATAATGGCCCTTTTCGATCATTTTGAGCATAGATCTTAGAAATCCGTCTCGAAACAGAACTCCATCTGTTTTGGGCATCAAAGCGGGTGGGGAAATTAGAATCTTCATGGTTACGTTGTTTGTTGATTAGGCTGTTCAGAAAGTCGTGCTTGTTTGGGCAAAGTTATAGCTTCCATTTTGATCATTTCTGTAATCTAAGAGTGATCACGAAAAATATGGAGTGTTACACATCGGTACGCATAGCAAGTGATTCGGATACTTCTTTGAGGCGTTTGATCATTTTTTGATTTTCAATATGTGTCCCCACAGTAATACGTAATGTATTGTCGCAATGGATCTGGTCTCCACGATATCGAATGACCACACCGCTATCTGCCATGGTTTTGTAAATTTGGAAGGCATGATCTACAACTATTAGCAGAAAATTCGAGTCCGACGGATGAATTTTTCTGACAGTCGGCATCATACCAAGTTCTTTGATCAACCAGTTTCGCTCATTATTCAAGGCTTTGACAAAAGCATGCATGACAGGGATGTTGTTCATGGCGGTTAACGCAGCTTCTGTGGTCAGTTTATTGATGTTGTATGGCGCTTTAACACGAAGCATATATGATATTATCGATTCGGAAGCCAGTGCGAGTCCAAGGCGAATTCCCGCGAGTCCAAAGGATTTTGAAAGCGTTTGTAGTATCACCAGATTCGGGTATGTATCGAGTTCAGCCGAGAATCCGGCATCACCACTAAAATCAATGTAGGCTTCATCTACTACAACGATCCCTTTAAATCCAGATATGATTTTTCGAACTTCGTTTTTGTCGAGTAGGTTTCCGGTCGGATTATTGGGTGAGCAAAGAAATATAATTTTTGTGTCAGGACCGGTTCTATTGAGAACATCACTCGCATTAATCGAAAAGTCGGGATTGAGAGGAGCCTGTTTTACTCCTATGTCATTGATTCCAGCGCACACCTTGTACATTCCATAGGTTGGTGGTGTAATGACGATATCATCATTACCAGGCACACAGAATATTCGTATAAGCAAATCTATTGCTTCATCGCTTCCAACTCCACAAAAAACCTGATCTTTTCGGATTCCCCTGAACTGGGCATATTTCTCGCGAAGAGCGTCCTGATGTGGATCCGGATAGCGGTTCAATGCTCTGGTATCGGCCGGTACGGATCCGATCGCGTTTTCATTGGCATCCAACAGAATTCCCTGGTCATAATCATCGCGTGCACATCGATAGGGGGTAAGCACCCTGATGTTCGGTCGGACCAGAGATTCCAAATCAAATGTTGAAAATGGGTTGTTTTGCATATAATTTAAATATTTGCTTTAACGAATATAAAATCGAGTGAATTCATAATGATGTCGGGGACAATAAGTTTAGACACAGTTTTATTTGATTGATCCATGGCATCATTCCGTGATTTTGAGGTCTGTAAGTCTGATAGATACCGCCCTGGCATGTGCTTCCAATGACTCTGATCGAGCCATGATTTCAACCTTGGGACCAAGATTACGTAGACCTTCCGGACTTAATCTCTGTACGGTCATCTGTTTGAGGAAGGAGTCGATTGACACCCCACTATACATACGGGCATATCCGTACGTTGGCAAGGTATGATTGGTCCCGGAAGCGTAGTCCCCAACGGATTCCGGTGTCCAGTTCCCCATAAACACAGACCCTGCGTTCCGTACCTGTTTCAAAACTTCGTCTGCATGCTCCACAGCTAAAATCAAATGTTCAGGCGCGTAATCATTCAATAAAATTAAAGCTTCATCTGTATATTCGCATAGAACACTATAACTATTGGCCAATGCTTTAGAGGCAATGGTACCACGCGGTAACTCCGAAGTTTGTCTATTGAGTTCGAATTCCAATTGATCGATATCAAAACCAGGCAGGCTTAATAGTACCACTTGTGAGTCGGGTCCGTGTTCGGCCTGTGATAAAAGATCTGCTGCAACATATGCTGGATTCGCGGTGCCATCGGCAACAACCATTACCTCTGATGGTCCGGCAGGCATATCGATACTGATCAATGCATCGCTGTTTTGAAGTAGCATCTTAGCCGCGGTTACAAATTGATTCCCCGGACCCAGTATTTTATCCACTTTCGAGACGGTCTCCGTGCCATAAGCCATTGCCGCCACAGCTTGTGCGCCACCAGCTAACAAAACTTTTCGAATGCCACACAAACTGGCTGCAAATTCAACTTCTGCCGGAATAGTACCACTTTTTGATGGCGGAGTGGCGAGAACAACCGTTTTGCAACCTGCCAACTGCGCTGGTACACCAAGCATCAAAACCGAAGACGGGAGTACAGCAGATCCACCCGGGACATACAAACCAACCCGATCAATGGCTCGGGGATGGCGTTCACATACCACTCCGGGCATGGTCTCAATTCGAAGGATCTCCGGAATTTGAGCTTCATGAAACGTTCTGATATTCTGGTATGCTGTATGAAACGCCTGCTTGGTCACCTCCGGAAGTTCAATTTCATGGATATCCCGAACTGGAACTACTACCTCATCTAATTCAACCCCATCATATCGCAACGTATATTCCCGAATGGCCAGATCTCCTCTTGAAGCAACATCCTGAATGATTGGCCTGACCACTGAAAAGATATCATCATAACTTATGAGAGGACGTTTCAATAATCGGGCATATTGATCAGCAGACAATTCTGAATAGACATACTGTTTCATGGTGGATGCAATTACATGATCATATTTTCAATTGGAAGAATTACAATGCCCGTAGCCCCGGCGCTTTTAAGTCGTTCCATGACCTCCCAAAACTCCTGGATCGGGATCACTGAGTGAATGGCGATCATGTTTTCGTCCTCAAGGGGAAGAACTGTTGGACTATTCAGCGCACTGATGACGGATGTAATCTCTTTCAATGCCGATTTCGGAGCGTTCATCATAATGTATCGGCTTCTGGATGCCAACTGACATCCACCTATGCGCACAAGAAACTTATCGATCAGATCCTGTTTTTCGGGCGACAACGGTCGATTGGTTTGAATGAGCTGGCACTCCGATTCGAAAATGACGTCAGTTTCAATGAGTCCGTTGGCTTTCAATGTACCACCGGTAGAAACCAGGTCACACACGGCATCGGCGACACCAAGACGCGGGGCGATTTCCACGGCACCTGAAATCGTGACAATATCGACGTGCATTCCACGGTCGGTGAAATATTTACGTGTGAGATTAGGATAGCTGGTTGCTATGCGTTTACCATCCAGATCGGCCGCGGTCTTCGGGGAACCGTTCTTGGGAATCGCAACAGATAGACGACATTTTCCGTAACCGAGATCCCGGATTACCTGCACATTGGCTTGTTTTTCGGCGGTCACGTTTGCACCTACAAAGCCGATATCACAAACGCCATCCTGTACATATTCAGGAATATCATCGTCACGGATCAGTAGTAGTTCGATATCGAAATTCTGTACCGGGACGATCATATGTCCTTTGTAGCTATCAAATTTCATGCCTGCCTGTTCGAGCAGCGCGATGCTTTTTTCGGTCAGACGACCACTTTTCTGGATAGCGATTCTAAGGGTTGAAGTAGATTCCAAAACAGTAATAATTTTATTTAGAGTTTAAACAGTGATCTTAACGAAAGACAGGGTAACACGACAAAGGGCACTTTCGTGCCGGACAGATCTTGGAAAGATACGCGATTACGCGTGATGATGCTGTCCGTGATGGTGATGTACATGATGATGCACTACACCCGCGATCACGTGGTGATGATGAAGATGGGAAACAATATGTGAGAAATTGAGTTCTGACATGTTCCAAATATACAAATATCGGTCATCTAAACGCCAAAAATTTTACCAAAAAAGACAATATTTCACTGGAAGCGTTTTTTTAGGATAGGGGAGTCGGGTATATTGTACTGTCTTTATGATATCATGTGATGTATCACACCTGATTTTTCAATAAATGGTCGGGATAGACATGGTTATTAGAATTACTAAAGGGATATGACGTCGTCCGATCAATCGTCAACGTTTAAAAATTATTGTTATGGAATCAACATTATCAGGCTACGGTTTTCGTCAAAAATTTGGCCTGTTCTCAGGGTCTATATTATTTGTGATCATGCTATTGATGCAACCATTACCCGGACTCACTGAAGCTGGGTGGATGACTGCTGCGGTAACTGTACTCATGGCAGTCTGGTGGGTAAGTGAGGCTATTCCGATTCCGGCAACCGCATTGTTGCCCATAGTCTTGTTTCCATTGTTAGGCGTGAGCACAGTCGGAGCAGCTACGGCGCCGTTTGCAAACCCGATCATCTATTTGTTCATGGGTGGATTTATCATTGCATTAGCCATGGAAAAATCGAACCTGCACAAACGAATAGCATTGAATGTGATCAAAATGGTTGGTACGAAACCGCATGCAATTGTCGCCGGATTCATGCTCTCTTCTGCCTTTCTGAGTATGTGGGTTAGTAATACGGCAACGGCTCTCATGATGTTGCCGATAGCTTTGTCCGTAGTCCATCTTACAGAAACCAAAGAAGATATTGAAAGTAAAACCCTTAGATATAACTTTTCACTCTGTTTGGTTTTGGCTATAGCTTATGGTTGTAATGTTGGAGGGATCGGCACATTGATCGGTACACCTCCAAATGCCTTGATGGCCGCGTACATGCTCGATAATTACGACGTGACCATTGGATTTGCTACCTGGATGATGATTGGGGTGCCATTGGTCATCATTTCATTGCCTTTGGTATATCTACTGCTTACAAGAGTATTGTTCCCGATCACGCTCAAAGAGATTCCCGGAGGCAAAGAACTCATCGATCGTGAGTTACGCGAAGCAGGTAAGATGACAAAAGTGGAGAAGATCGTATTAAGTGTTTTCTCATTAACAGCCACATTGTGGATCGTACCATCGCTACTGCGTGAGTTCATCCCGGCTACACAGCCGTACATCCCGGTAATCTCCGATACCGTTATCGCGATTATGGGGGCCATGCTACTGTTTTTGATACCGGTGAACTTCAAAAAAGGGGAATTTGCCCTTGGTTGGGAAGACACACAAAGACTCCCATGGGATATACTTGTGCTATTTGGAGGCGGACTCAGTCTGGCAGCAGCCATTGGTTCAACGGGGCTTGCAGAATGGATGGGCAGTGCGATGAAGGGACTCGACACCTGGTCGGCGATTTCATTGGTCCTGGTAGCATTGACCATCATAGTTTTTCTGACAGAAATCACATCCAATACAGCAACTGCAGCAGCATTTATGCCAATTTTGGCTTCCATTGCACTGGCATTGAACATTGATCCGCTGATTTTGGTAGTTCCGGCAGCTATTGGGGCCAGCTGTGCTTTCATGCTACCGGTCGCAACTCCCCCCAATGCAATTGTGTTTGGTAGTGGGTATGTGACATTACCTCAAATGGCAAAAGCTGGACTCTGGGTCAACATATTGATGATCATGATCATAACGATGATGATGTATCTGATGATGGGATGGGTGTTTGGTGTGACATTTTAATTAAAGAGTATTGAGTTCACTGTATACAACTTTAATGAGGGATGAGGGGTAAGAGATATGGGATGAGGGATGAGGGACGGGGGATGAGGGGTGAGGGATGAGGGACGAGGGATGAGGGACGAGGGATGAGGGATTAGAGATTAGGGATTTTCACTCATCTCTCGTCGCTCGTCACTATTCAACTATGTGCAGGGTGTGTGTTGGATTTTCTACCGTCTTATATACGAAATAAGGTAAAAAATCCGTATTTTGCTGTCTTATACCCTCAAAATAATCCAGTTTCAACCACCTGAATGAAGAACATCCGAAATTTTTGCATTATTGCTCATATCGACCATGGAAAATCAACCCTGGCCGACCGGCTTCTCGAACGTACCGGTACCATTACCGAACGGGAGATGCAGGATCAGGTGCTCGATGATATGGATCTGGAAAGGGAACGTGGGATCACGATCAAATCTCACGCTATTCGAATGGATTACACATCCCGTTCCGGCGAAAAATATGCCTACAATCTTATCGATACACCGGGTCACGTGGATTTCGCATACGAAGTGTCGAGGGCTCTCAAAGCATGCGAGGGAGCGATTTTGGTAGTTGATGCTTCTCAGGGAGTTGAGGCTCAAACCATTTCGAATCTGTATCAGGCGATAGATCAGGGACTCGAAATTATACCGGTACTAAATAAGATCGATCTTCCGGGCGCGGAAGTCGAGGAGGTCGCACAACAGGTAATAGATCTGCTCGGTTGTAAGCGTGAGGATATCCTTCCGGTTTCTGGCAAGACAGGTATGGGTGTGGATGATCTGCTTGAGGCAATCATTGACCGGGTCCCACCACCTAAAGGCGATCCAGATGCACCAGTGACAGCGCTCATCTTCGATTCAGTTTTTAACTCCTATCGTGGCTCTGTAGTTTATGTCAGGATCATGAATGGAACCTTGAAAAAAGGTGAGAAAATCCTGTTCATGGCTACTGACAAAATCTACAACGCTGATGAAATCGGGTTCCTAAGCATTAAGAACAGTCCACAGCCCACATTGTCCGCAGGCGAAGTGGGATACATTATTGGTAGTGTCAAGTCATTGGAAGACACCAAGGTCGGTGATACGGTCACCACCGTTTCTAATCCTGCACCAGAACCCATACCGGGATTCAAACTGGTCAAACCCATGGTTTTCAGTGGTATATATCCAACCAACAGTGAAGATTTTGAAAGCCTGCGTACTGCACTTGAAAAATTACAGCTCAATGATGCTGCGCTTCAGTATGTTCCGGAAACTTCCGTGGCACTTGGATTTGGATTTCGTACCGGTTTTCTTGGTATGCTCCACATGGAAATCGTGCAGGAGCGATTAGATCGCGAATTTGATATGGACATCATCACGACTGTACCCAACGTGGAGTATGAGGTCATTAAAACCGATGGTGAAAAAGTAATCGTTGACAATCCGAGTGATATGCCACCGGTTGGTGTGATCCAGGAGATCTATGAACCTTACATCCGGGCCCAGATCATCGCACCATCCGAGTATATCGGTGCAATTATGAAGCTCTGCCAGGAAAGAAGAGGGGTTTTCGTGAACACCCAGTATCTGGACACTAAAAGAGTAGATATTACGTACGAGCTACCTCTCGCTGAAGTAGTTTTTGATTTTTATGACAAGTTGAAAAGCAATACAAGAGGATATGCATCGTTGGATTATGAGTTCCTTGGAAGTCGACCGGGCAAGATGGTCCGCCTCGATATTCTGTTGAACGGTGAACCGGTCGATGCCTTGTCGAGTATTGTCCACCGGGACAAAGCCTATGAGTGGGGCAAAAAACTTTGTGCCAAGCTTAAGGACCTAATCCCAAGACAAATGTACGAAGTGGTAATTCAGGCAGCGATCGGAACCAAAGTGATCTCGCGCGACAGCATCAGGGCATTGCGTAAGGATGTACTTGCGAAATGCTACGGTGGTGACATCAGCCGAAAAAGAAAACTCCTTGAAAAACAAAAGGAAGGGAAAAAACGAATGAAACAGGTCGGATCTGTTGAAATTCCTCAGGAAGCGTTCCTTGCTGTATTATCCATGGATTAACCCATTACTTAGATATCTATGAAAAAAATTCTATCCCTCGCATTTTTTATATCGATCAGTTCACTTATGGCTGTTGATTCTTTTGCACAGCAGGTTCCTTCTGCTTTCGCTGCACCTACAATTAAAAAAGTCGAGAAAAACCAAAGAGCGGAATTTGAACGCCGTTTCAGCAATATGATCATGACAGGGGAAGGATTTCATGGTAATACCGTGATCGATAACCTGCCAACTACTGAAATACGTGCCAGACTCCAGCGTGCTTTCGGAGATCCAACAGTTGTATTGGATGATTTTATTGGAAGATCGGATGTCAGACCCGGTAATAGTATCCAGTTTGAATATTGGTTCATCATAAATGATGAAATCCCGATGATGGTGCTTGATATCGACGGACCTTTCACACTGGGACTCGTTTATGCCGGATCGATTAATTTTGTGGATATGATGCCCGAGATCAAAAGGACGCTTTCAAGAACGTTGATGAATGTTTCGTCATTGGGTGAGTTTCAGGATGTTTTTTATTCTCCAGAACGAAACGAATGGTTCAATGTTGAGTATAAGAACGGTGTGTACAAAACCGACAAGATTTCTCGTCCGGCAAGATTTAACAATTTACGTCTAAACTAACAGATTTTGGCAAGAACCGATAAGAACGATCGTAAATCACGCAGAAACCCCAAATCAGGATCTTCTGCTGAGACTCAACAAAAAGCAAAATCCTGGGCTAAGGAATGGTTCGATGCATTGCTTTGGGCTGCCGTAGCTGCCATCATCATTCGAACTTTTTTCTTTGAGGCCTATCGTATTCCTACTCCGTCAATGGAGCAGACATTGCTAACCGGCGATTTTTTGATCGTTTCGAAGATGAATGTTGGTCCACGTACTCCGATGTCCATTGGGGTACCATTCACATCTATTCATGTACCCGGAGTGACGCTGCCCTGGGTCAGAATTCCGGGGTTTTCACCTGTAAAACGAAATGATATTGTAGTTTTCAATTACCCAATCGATACTACTCCCATTTCTCAGAAAACAAACTACATCAAACGGTGTGTGGCATTGCCGGGCGATACACTTGAAATCCGAAACAAAGTCCTGTACATCAACGGAGAAGTGGCCGATTACTTGGACGGTTTCGAACAGTTGTATACTGTGAACATGAGAGAACGATTGCGATTGAGTGATGCGAAAGTCAAAGTCGCCGGTGGACAAATCCTGGGAGCTGAAACACCAACATCCTATGTTGTGAATATGACCGAACAGGTCAGAGCAGACATGTTGACCTGGCCTGAAGTCGAGTCTATCGAACCTCGTGTTCGTCCCCAGTCATCCAACGAATATGCCCGTAATAACTTTACATTCCGTCGTGGAATGACCGGAAATCCAGATCATATTGAACCGATGGTCATTCCTGCTAAGGGGATGATTCTTGAGTTATCGCCCGAAACCTGGCCTGTTTACCGTGATGTTGTTGTACGTTACGAGGGTAATGACGTGATTGTCGGCGACTCAACCTTTACGATCAATGGTGTTGAAACTACCACCTATCTGGTTCAAAAGGATTATTACTTTATGATGGGCGACAATAGGGACAACAGTGAAGATTCACGACACTGGGGATTTGTTCCCGATGACCATTTGGTTGGAAAGCCAGCATTGGTGTATTTCTCCTGGGATATGGAACGAACTATGCCGAGATTCGGGCGCCTGTTTTCAACAGTGAAATAAAGGTTCAAAAGAATTCTTTACGTACTAAGTAAATCAGGCAATCGTCTTGCCTCTGGGCTGACCTTCTCTGATGGCTAATTGACCACATCCAGCGTCAATGTCATCTCCACGACTTCTTCGTACAGTAGCGCGGACATTGTACTTGGTCAGTGCTCGCATGAACTTGTTGAGACGGTCTTCACGTGCACGTTGTAGCTCAACACCCAATACATTGTTGTACATGATGATATTGACCTTACTCGGTAACCATTTCGAAATGGTTGCGAGACTTTTAGCATCCTCATCAGTATCATTGAATTCATCAAACAACAAATATTCGAACGTAACGGGTTTTTGAGTCTTGGTGTAGTAGTACTGCAAGGCTTCTTTCAATGCACCAAGATTCAGTGAGGCATTGATAGGCATAATTTTGTCACGTTTGTCGTCAACCGGTGCATGTAAGGAAATGGCCAGATTGAATTCATGTCCCTCATCAGCAATCTGTTTGATTTGCTTGGCTAGACCAACAGTTGAGACAGTAATTCGTTTCGGGGATAGCTCAAGTCCCAGTTTATCTGTGAGTATAGTTGTGCTACTGATCACAGATTGATAGTTATGAAGAGGTTCTCCCATCCCCATATAGACGATATTCGTGATTTTTTTTCCAAATGTCTCCATTGCATAAGTGTTGATCACGGTGATTTGATCCACAATTTCACCAGGGGTCAGATTGCGAAAGAAACCCATTTTACCGGTCGCACAGAATGAACAACCGAATACACAACCAACCTGAGACGATACGCATACAGTAAGTCGATCAGCTACGCCATCCGGAAAAAATTCGGGAATCAGTACGGCTTCGACCTGGCGTTGATCGAACAGATCAAACAAGAATTTTGTAGTCCCATCGCGTGATACTTGTTTTTGGGCAAGTGATATAGATCTGATAAACGCAATGGTTGCAAGTCTGTCGCGCAATTCTTTAGAAAGGTTGGTCATTTCATCAAAACTCGACGCACCTTTCTGATACAACCACTGAAACAGCTGTTTGGCTCGGAATTTCTCAATGCCCAACTCTTCACATAGCTGTATGAGCTGGGCCTTTGATAGACTTTTCAAGTCATATTTTTTATCGGATACTGTTTCTGTAGAAAGCATGAGATGTTATTTATTCTGAATTCGCCAGTTTACTTTCGAAATGAGCATCCATAATCCGAAAATTATAAGAGGTAAGCTCAATATTTGTCCCATACTCAGAAATGTCAGGGTTTCATCAAAACCAGGTTGTCTTTCCTTTGTGTACTCAATAAAGAATCTGGCCGCGAATATCCCAACCATGAAGAGTCCCGTAAGCGCTCCATCCGGTGGACTGTTCTTATATTTCTTATAAACCACCACCAATAGTACAAACAAGGCCAGATAACATGCGGCTTCGTATAACATTGCCGGATGTCTTGGTATCAAATCCTCGCTTGTAAAAATTACGGCCCATGAAACATCGGTTTCTCTTCCAAGAATCTCTGAGTTGAAAAAATTTCCGATTCTAACAAAGGTACCACCCAGTGCAAAAGGCAAGGCCATGCGGTCAGTTACCCAAATAAAACTGGTCCCGGCATGTTTTCGTGTGAACAACCAGATCGACAACAGTACTCCAATGAAAGCACCATGACTGGCCAAACCACCTTTCCAGAAATAGAAGACTTCGTGTAAATTGCGGATATAGTAGTCAAAGTCATAAAATAATACATGCCCCAACCTGGCACCTAATACCGTTCCAACAATCAGGTACATAAATAGTGATTCAGCCAGAGCCGGATGCTTCCCGGCGTGCTCAAAAGTTTTACTACCAATGTAATAGCCCAAAAGGAATGATAAAGCAAATAGCATCCCGTACCAACGTACTGCAATGGGACCGATCTGATCAATGGTTGCACCTCCAAATGGTAACATAATGAGCTGTCCCACGACCAAAGCAGCGGCGGCAAGACCGGCAACTATACCAAAAGAAACCTGGGTCGCCTCATCAGATTTTTTCTTCCTTCGTTTGCCCGTACTCTGTGAACCGTTCTTGCTACTCAGATATTTCATACCGAGAAAATACAGGCCGATCGCGATCAATAGACCCGGGATACTGATCCCGAGTGGAATGTTTAACGGTCCAACGGAGAATATTTCAGGGCTTCCATCCCAGATAAAGTAAGAATTCATGTGTTCCTGTTTTTTGATACATGGAGGTCATTTCAATACATGACCTAACTATTATTTACGCGATCTTGAAAGTTGAGCCATCAGGACCATCTTCCACACGTACGCCAGCCTCTGCCAACTTGTTCCGGATCAGATCAGCGGTTGGCCAATCTTTCTCTGCCCGTGCTTTAGCTCTCATTTCAAGTACCAATTCCATTACAGTATCGAGTGCTTTTCGAGCCACGTCGCTTCCGGCATCCGTGCCTAAGTTAATTCCCAGCACGCCAGAAACAAAATGTTCCAACAATTGCTGAAGTTCATGCACATTGGATGGACTTTTTTTGTTTTGGATCAGCGCTCTGATCGGTTTCAGATTTTCAAATAAATAAGCCAGTGCTGTAGCCGTATTGAAATCGTCATTCATACACCGTTCAAGACCTGATCTGAATTCCTCAACGTCGATGGTGTCCCCATTTCCAGGTGTGGCACTCATAATCGTATCGAGTTGTGATCTCAGGTTTTTGAGTCCATTTTCAGCCGCCTCCATTGCCTGTTCCGAAAAATCGGTGGTGCTTCTGTAATGACTCTGCAGCAAGAAAAACCGGATCACTTCAGGAGGCCACGACCTGGTCAACAATCTGTGGTCACCATTAAAAAACTGATGCAAACTTATGGCATTACCCAATGATTTACCCATTTTCTGACCATTAAGGGTTACCATATTGTTGTGGAGCCAATACTTTACGAACTGTTTGCCATGTGCACACTCACTTTGAGCGATTTCGCACTCGTGATGGGGGAACTGATTTTCGAGTCCACCACCATGGATATCAAACGATTCACCAAGATATTTGATACTCATTGCAGAGCACTCAATATGCCAACCCGGATACCCTACACCCCAAGGTGAACTCCATTTCATGATATGGGACTCGTCCGCACGTTTCCATAAGGCAAAATCAGCGGGATTTTTTTTGTCATCGGCAACATCGACACGGGTACCTGTTTCGGCATCATCTATTTTACGTCCACTGAGCTTGCCATAATCGGGATCACTTTTAACATCGAAATATACGTTCCCATTGACCTCATAGGCATGACCTTTTTCGATGAGTTCCTGGATCATAGCGATCTGCTCCGGAATGTGTCCCGTTGCTCGGGGAGAAATATCAGGCCTTAAAACCCCGAGTGCATCCATATCACGAAAATAGGTGTAGGTGTAATACTCGGCAATCTCCATAGGTTCTTTACGTTCCAAACGAGATTGCTTGAGCAATTTATCCTCACCAGAATCGGCATCATCGGTCAAGTGTCCCACATCTGTGATATTCTGGACGTATCGCACCCTAAATCCGAGATACTTCAGATATCGGAAAATCACATCAAACGACACATAACTTTTGGCGTGACCCAGGTGAGCATCGCCATATACGGTCGGACCGCACACATACATTCCGACAAATCCATCGTTTAGTGGTTCGAATAGTTCTTTTTTTCGGGTCAGCGTATTATAGACATGCAATTTGTCCATATAGTATCGTTATATCTGGGTTATATCATTAATCACCGGCGCAATGATTCCGTAAGGCCGAAGCACTTACGCCGTAATATCCGGGTTATTTAATTCTTCACCCGTAAGATACGAAAGCTATATCGGAAGTGGAACGAAGACTAAGCTCATTTCACAAATCTCACATAGGTTATCACATTGGGAGGAGAGTACAGGTGCTGAATGACACATATTTGCTTGGGGAAAAAATGATCAGCAGTTTCAGTAAGCGCCCAATAGTGATAAAATCACTACAAAATCCATAAATAGTTTTATCTTTCATGCTCAGACGAAATCTTAAACTTCATTCAAAATCTGAAACTGTATGATCTGGGAATCGCCCGGATACTTGTGGCTAATACTTCTTTTCATCGGGCTGGTTCTCGCATCGGCATATTATGCCAAAATTTTAAGGAACAAGAGACGGGAGTATTTTTCTGACTCCGTTTTTGAAAAGCTCGTAATCAAAGGTAATACAGAACTAAAGATAGTCAGAAACGGACTCTTTTACTCCTCGATGTTGTTTCTTGTTATTGCACTTGCTGGACCCAAAATCGGTACCGAAGTGAGGGAGGTGACTCGGCAGGGAGTCGATATCATGGTTATGCTTGATGTAAGCAAAAGTATGAAATCGGAGGATGTACGACCCAATAGACTCGATAAGGCCAAATTTGAGATTTTGCGCATGCTCGATCGACTTAGGGGGGACAGAGTTGGATTGATCACGTTCACTGGGGAGGCGATCTTGTTGTCGCCACTAACCTCAGATTATTCCGCTTTCCGTTTATATTTAAACCTGGCCGACCCTGAATCCATGCCGTCAACCACAACCGATTTCAGCTCGGGAATGAAAGTCGCACTTGATGCTTTCGAATCGGCAGGTGCGGCAGACAGAAATACTTCCCGTGTCTTGCTGATCATATCGGACGGTGAGGACCATGGACCCGATCATTCACAGATGGTTCAACAGTTAAGAAGTAAAGGCGTGTATATCTTCACTGTTGGAATTGGGACTACAAGTGGAGGAACGATTCCAATCTATGATTCAAACTCAGGCCGTTTGATCGAGTATTTACGCGATGCCGCAGGACAGGTTGTCACAACCCGGCTCGTGCCAGCTACTTTGAGAACGATCGCTGATAATGGCCAAGGTACCTACTATGAAATCTCTCGGAGTAGCGATGGGATGGATGGATTCTTGACTCAGATTGGTGAGCTTGAAAAAAGCGAATTTGCTACCCAGGAGTTTGCTGATTACAAAAACCAGTACCAATGGTTTGCAGCTATAGGTCTGCTTCTACTCATTGTATCCATCATCATACCTAAAAATAAACCAGTCAACTAATGACCAAACTATTTGTCCTTGATCTGGACGGATGTGTAACATATCCTTTTCAAACCCCACACTGGGAAAGCATATCAAAAATCAGAGAGTATAATATCCGGTCAAGAACCGACTCAACCATACCTCCATTGTCCATTTGTACCGGTCGTCCATATGCCTATGCTGAAGCAGTAGCACAGTGGCTTGACATCAGATTGCCTATAGTTTTTGAAAGTGGAGGGGGAGTTTATTTTCCAGATGCACAATCGATCGAATTTTCCTCAGCCTATTATGAAAAAAAAGAGAAAGTAGAGGAGGTCAAGGCATGGATATCACATATAGTCGAAACGAAATACCCCGATGTACTTATAGAATTTACCAAAAAAACAGACGCGGGACTTGTCCATAGTGATGAGTCCAGGATCATCGAAATTTTTGAACTTGCTTGTGACCATGTTCATAAAAATTTCCCGGACTTTGAAGTACATCGCACCGAAGTTTCGGTGAATATTATACTCAAGACGTGTAGTAAGGGGACCGGACTTCAATGGCTTTCACGTATCACCGATATTTCGTTGTCGGAATTCGCTTATATCGGTGATAGTAGCGGCGATATTTCGGCATTAAAGATCGCTGGTAAACCGTACACCCCCAAAAACGGTACCCCGGCGCTCGACACCTATGCTACCAGGCTCAATGGAGAAACCAGTCAGGCGGTTCTGGAGGCATATGAAATGTTGATTCAATCAAACAGAGAGATTCTTGCAACAAATTGAGTCGAAGACCCAGTTGATACGCAGTTATCCCGGCCTCATTCGCCATTGAAAACAGGCTGTTTATGTACACCACAGACAACTGGATGTACAATGGCCAGGCCTCAACTACATCCGTAGCCGGGTTATACACCGGTTCGACTCAAATTTTGCAACTAATCCGATCGGTGAACAATATTTACTATACTTATTTTTGATTTTGTCCACCGCAGTGGCTACATTCAGGTATTAACAGGTCGTGTATAATATCAATAATGTATGTCAAATATAATAAAATCAGTATTATGTGTTGTTTCGTCAGTTGCGCTATTATTGCTCAATGATGGACAAATTTATGCGCAATTTCCAGGATCCCAACCAGCAAGAGTATTGCATGACGATCTCAGTATTCGTCCGCTTGCTGAAGCACCTTTCGAAGCGGTTAAACTCGCATATAACAAATCGGACGGATTTCTGTATGTAATTGCCAGAAATGGAAATCTACACCGACTTAATCCGGAAACCGGGGTAATGACAGGGGTACAGAACGCTTCACATCACGGAATGTCCGATACGCAAGGACTTGCCATATCAGATGAAGGGGTTTTCTATCTGGTTGGCAACTCTACCGACAGAAATGTAACCCGAACAAATACAGCTTTTGTAAAGCGAGCCACGATCAATGGCAACAGGTGGCAATGGGAAACGGTAATGCAAACGGAACCCATACCACTCAGTAATACCGATTTTGATCACATGATCAATGAGGTGGTTATCAGTCCGGATGGACAACATCTATACATCAACAGTGGGTCAAGGACCGATCATGGTGAGGTTCAATCGGCAGGAGGGCTTTACCCCGGTTTACGCGAATCACCTCTCACGGGCAAGATTCTTAAAATCCCGACTGATGCCACTGATCTACTACTATTGAACGATTCAGATTTTTTGTGGAATGGTGGATACATCCACGTTGATGGAATCCGTAACAGTTTCGGACTGGCTTTCAATGCTGATGGTGAACTATTCGGTTCCGACAATGCCGGTGAACGAGATGATCCAGAGGAGCTCAACTGGCTCAAGGCCGGATTTCATTACGGATTTCCATGGTATGCAGGAGGAAACACCAACCCCATGCAATTCGACGGATATGATCCCTCTCAGGACCTACTCTTGACTACCGACACCCGTTCCGAAATTTTCTACAATGACCCCGATTTCCCCCCGCCTCCGGACACATTAGTGTTCAAATCTCCCATTTTGAATCACGGCCCGGACGCGGTCATGTATCGTGATCCAGAAACCGGACAAATCAGAAATGCTGCAGAAGAACAAATCGGTCTGACTTCCTTTACAGGGCACAGATCATTGCTTGGTCTCCAATTTGACGCTGACAGCTCCTTCGGTGCACCATATACCGGTGATGCATTCATACTATCATTCACCGGAGGCAACGACATGCCGTTTCTACTGCAACATATGGACGACGATGGAGAGGACCTGCTTCACCTAAGATTGGTCAAGGTCGACGATGATACCTACGAAATGACCAGCACCAAAATAGCAGACAGGTTTTTGAATCCAATCGATTCCGAAATAATCGGTAACAAGCTCTTTGTTATGGAATTTAAGACCACCTGGTTGAACTCATTTGCAACAACCAGAATCTGGGAAATCACCTTCCCGCTGAATTCACCCGATACAAGCCTTGAACCTGGTGAAATTGTTCAATCTTTTCAGTTATATCAGAACTACCCGAATCCCTTCAACCCCATAACACAGATAAATTATTCCCTGGATACTTCAACAGGAGTGATGCTTGAAGTATTCGATTCCATGGGGAGGATCGTTGATGTACTTGTGGATGGAGTTCAATCTGCCGGACACCATTCTGTTGCATTCAATGCTGCTAATCTACCTAGCGGACTATACTTGTATAGGTTGAGTTTGCCTGGACAAAACAACTTCAATCAGACAAAGAAAATGATGTTGGTCAAATGAGATAGGATATAAGATCGGAAAATGAGGGAGAACGATAGCAGCCGTATCAATTAGCGTTGTGTGGGCTGGCGTCGTTCCAATTCCTCAAGGAGTTCAAAATAGCGTTGAATCAATTGCTGATACTCATCACTGAATCGTGTTTCAGAACCATCTCTGAGTGCACGACGGATCTGTTCCCGAAGTGACTCCAATGTAATAGCTGCCGGACTGATTCTGTTTATATCTTCCGGTTGCCTACCTTCGCGCTCCTCATCGCGCTCACGTTCATTGACAGCCCGCTCAGCCTGCAACATACGTGACAAGATATTCTGTTGACGATCTATCATAACACGGTCAACAGCACCACCCCGAAGATCATTGATCGCATCTTCCATTTGATCGCTGAGTCGTTGTAGCTCACTCATAAGCTCATCCCCGGGTCGTAATGCTCCCCCTCGTTGGATTTCACGTAACTGGCGCCGAATATCGTTCTGTTGACGGGCCATTTGATCCAATCGATCCATTTGGTCCTGCATCAATCTTTCTCCCTGCAAATCATTGATCATGTCCTGAAGCTGCTGGTTCAATTGTTGCTGACTCTCCGACATCTGTTGAAGCTGTTCAAGCATCTGTTCAGGGGACATCCCTCCCGAACCAGAGCCATCACCCTGAGAATTGTCCAATTGCTCCAACAAATCCGCAAGCAAAGAACCGATTTCATTGATTCCACCCATAGCAACTCTACTTTCGGCCACAGAACGATTCCGGTCACGCTCGGCCATAAGCTCAATGCTGTTCTCCAGATTTTTCAAAACCTCTGCTTTTCGTGTATTCACACGGTTCGGGAATGATGGAATTTGAGCACTTACCTTATACAATGAATCCGTAAGTAAACTAAAACTACTTGTGATATTTCTTTGGCGACGTGCTAGTTCAATGAAAGCTGAACTACCCTGTACGGACTCACTTACCCGATTTACAACTTGCTCTTGGTCCTCAGAGAGAAGCAAAAGATTCTGCATGAGTCCCACGAGTGCCTGACGATTGACCTGAATCTGTTGCTGATTCATCATTGCCCTGCTCTGCTGCATCTGCTGCTGCATTTGCTGCATACGATCGCGAATCTCTTCACGCCTCTGTTGTTGTTGTGGGGATGAATCGCCACCCGACTCACGCATATCATCGATGTCCTGTTGTAGCTGAGTATCGGTTTGGTCAATTTCAGATTGGACCTGATCGTTCAACTCCTGGATTTGTTGTTGAGCACGCTGTGGACTTTTCTCACCCAAGCGATCCATCCTGTCTTTGAGAGCATCCATTTCACTACGTATCTGTTCCTGCCGTTGGATCTGCTCATCTGATTGAGGTAGATTGTCACCGATCAGTGCATCCTCACGTTGAGCTAAGTCTTCCAGTATAGAGCTCATTCTATCCAACTCAGCATTCATCTGCAACGACTTGAACAGTTCTGCAGTTCGGTTCAATCGTTCCCGGAATCTTTCCTCATCAAAATCCAGTTGTTGTAGTGCATCTCGTACCATATTCTGATCAAGCGACTCGAGTCCTTGCTGTAACTTCTGCAAGGCTGCCAGAATATCAGGATCATCAATTTCCTTCATCAATTGCTGAAGCTCCTCATACATCGCCTTGGTTTCATCCGACAATGATCGTTCCGATTGCATGTCTCCGGTTAACTCTTCAAATTTCTGCTGGATGTCATCGAGTTGTTTGCTCAATTCTTCGCGTTGTTCACGAATAGCCTCCGTCTCCCGGGCTTGTTCCCATTGATCAGAAGTTTGGTCCATAATGCGTTCACGGAGTTCCTGGAGGTCCTTCTGATTCTGCTCATAAGCCTCTCGGAACTCCGACATTCGATCCATGAGATCCTGCTCATCCTGTTCCTGTGCCAATAAATGATCGGTTAATGAACTCACAGTAATCGTAACAACACCCGACTGACTGGATTTATACCCCGACACTACATCATTATCACGAGCAACTATCCAGAATTTGATCTGATCCATAGGTAGTAGTCCAAATTGACTGATATCCCATCGATACTCATCCAAAGCTGTACGTTCATTGGGGACTCTAAGCCTAATCCGACCCGGTTGAGTTCTATTCGCGCCAAAAGAGCGTGTTATTTCATATGCCAATTCAACAGAATAAAATCCAAAATCGTCAGCAAGTTGATACACAATATCGATTGCCTCGGGCTCCATAATGGAAATATCCTGCCGGGGTGTGATCAACCGGACTTCAGGAAACTCATCGATGATGGGCTCAACAGAAAAACTAAAAGAATTTCGATTTATCAGACCATTCAGATCGGACATAGTAAACCAAACACTATCAGGTCCAGCTACAGTAAATTCGTAATGAAACTCCCTGTTATTTGCACCTTTTTGCATGCTGGCGTTCTCATCAGGCACTGAAATCCTATTCAGAAGTACATACTCCAACGGTTGAGAAGCAACAGTGTTTACCACAATTTCAGAACCGGGTAACGCCTCGACCCTTCTGAAGGGATACTCATATGAAATCCCTTCTTGTCCAGTATAAGAAGGAGGGATAACCGTAACATTCAGTGTTGAAAATCGAGGCAACAATTGCACCTTGATTTCAAATTGGTCGGATCGATACCCATCCATTCGAATTTGGTAACTGAAATCATCAAATATGGCTGGAATGCTGGCCAAAAACTCACCATTCGAGTTGGATGGTTCCATACGTATCAGTCTGTAATCGGTCTCCCCAGGAGTCTTGAAGGCTAATACCGACTGATCCGGAATTGATTCAGAATAGCTGACCCTGATCTCAACACTTGTACCTTGTTCAATAGTCTGATTGCCCGGTGTGACCACATAACTGTATGGATTGTCACGCTCAAAACTTGCTAACATAGCCATAGTTCGGTAAACAGCAGGCTGTTGAAAACCAACCATGATAATGACCATGACCAATCCGAATGTATGGATCAATAAACTGGTCCTGAAGACATCACTCACCGGATGCCGGCGCAGGAAATCATCTTGCGATCTTCCCAATTCATTTAGATTAATACGTTCGAGATTCTGAATTAAGGCTGCTTCATAGAGCCCTATTGACTCACGGTTTCCAGACTCGTACAAATCGATCACATAGCGTACTTCCTGTTGGCCAAATTGATCAGTAAATGTGACCATGGTACGTTCGAAATCAGCGGGTTTGTGCCTGAAATACAACCATAGGCTATACCAAAGTCCGGATCCAATCGTGACCAACATCAGAATGGATTTCAAAACCGGAGGCATCCAAAATGCCCATTCCAACATGATCACAAGGAACCAAACCGAAAGGAACAATCCGATTCCACCCATGATAACTCCAGCACGATGACGATGTCGCAACGTGTTCCACATAGCACGAAGCCGCGTATCAATATCTCTGGCTGATATATGTGAATCTGGTTGGATCATGTATTATAGAAAATTCTGATTCGTCTTCGGCATGATATGGGTGAGTGAAGAATCTGCGAGGAAATAAATACCCGACTCGGTTAATTTCTCACACAGATAGGCTTAAAATCCTGAAATCAACATGTGAATCGACACTTAAATTTCACTTAATGACAGATACTCTCCGGCTGAGAAATTTTTTCCATCCTTTACCACACGGATGACCTCATGTTCGGCATCGTGTTCAAGGAAAAAATTCCAGTGCTCATCGACTGCCTGACTGAGTAAACGTTCACGTTCCTCCATTGTTGTCACCGGATACATATCATATCCCATAACCCATGGCACCGGAATATGGGCAAAGGTCGGAAATAGATCTGCGGCAAAAACCAGTTTTCTGTCTCCATCCTCAAGCACCGGAAGTTGTTGTCCAAGTGTATGACCGTTTACAATGATAGTATAGAAGCCATCCTCGATCACATGGCTTCCTTTCATTAATAGCAAACGGGGATGACGAGCAATAGGCTCAAGATTTTCTCGCAAGAAGGATGCTTTTTCACGTTGATTCGGATTGGTGGCTGTGTCCCAATGTGACTTGGTCACCCATAAATTAGCGTTCGGGAAAATAAGTTCGGAGGTCCCGGTCTCTTTATTCCACTCGGAAGTCCCCCCACAATGATCGAAATGCAGATGTGTGAAAATCACATCGGTGATGTCACCACGGTCCAGATCCAGCGCATTTAATCCAGATTCAAGAGTTCCATGCGAAAAATCTACACCATAGATCTTGCTAAATTTATCATCAAATTTATGACCAATTCCGGTGTCGATCAGGTACACACGGCCGGTTGTTTCGGAGTGTATCACCAAAGAACGCATGCCCATGGGAATACGGTTCATATCATCGGGTTGGATCTTTTTAGACCATAGATTCTTGGGTACAACACCAAACATGGCTCCGCCATCGAGCCGAAACAATCCAGTTTGTATGGATTGGATCGTGTAGGCACCAAACTTTACACCTTGCATAATTGTAATTATAGTTTTTCGAGGATGGAATTCAGAAAGAAACGGATTTCTTTGAGTTCGCGCTGCACTTGGACTGGAATAATCAGATGTTGTTCATCAGAACCAGACTTAATCTCATTTCGGGCGCCAGCTGTGCTAAACTTCTTGTCACGGATCAATTCCTTAAGTTTTAACACGATTTCAATATCTTTTTCAGTGTACTGACGTTTGCCAGCATTGTTTTTCGCAGGATTCAACTCCGGAAACTGCGTTTCCCAATATCTCAGAATATGCGTCTTGACTCCTGTAATTTTACTGGTTTCACCAATTGAATAGTACAGTTTTTTCATAACGTCCTTTTACCTGCGATTTTGTAAATTATGGTCTTTATACCATGAACCTGTAAAAACCGATTCACATTGTCCGTCAATTCACCGGAATATAATAAATCTGCATCAGACATTAATCCAGAAGTTAGTGTTGTGGTTCCATTGCTTAATGAGGATGAGTCACTTCGTGAACTTTCGTCACAGATCATATCGGCCATAACACCACATTACACCCTTGAGATCATTTTTGTGGATGATGGATCCACGGACGAATCCTGGAAAGTAATTTCTGAATTATCAGGACAAGACAATAGAATTCATGGAATTCGTTTCCGCAGGAACTATGGAAAAAGTACAGCGCTACAAAAAGGTTTTGAACAGGCGCGGGGACAGTTCATAGCAACGATGGATGCCGACTTGCAGGATGATCCGAATGAAATCCCACTGATGATCGAACAAATAAGATCCCAGCAACTGGATCTGGTAAGTGGCTGGAAAAAAGTTCGACATGATCCAGTCAGCAAGACCATTCCATCACTATTTTTCAACAAAGTCACTTCATTGATCTCGGGAATTTCGCTACATGACTTTAATTGTGGACTGAAGGTATACCGACGCGAAGTTATTGAATCATTGGATATATACGGAGAGATGCATCGATATATTCCAGTCCTTGCTAAATGGGAAGGATTTGATGCTATCGGAGAAAAAATCGTATTGCATCATCCCAGGAAATATGGTAAAACGAAATTTGGATTATCTCGATTCCTCAATGGATTCCTGGATTTGATCACATTGATATTTATTCATGTGTATTTTCAGCGTCCTATGCACTTTTTCGGTTCGATTGGCGTTGGATTCCTATCCCTTGGAGCAATGATCACTACCTATTTGGTAGTGATGCGAATCTTTTTTGAGCAATACCTTTCAAATCGTCCGTTGTTACTTTTCGGAATATTGTTGCTTGTTTTGGGCCTTCAGTTTTTTTCGGTAGGGTTCCTTGGAGAAATGATGAACAAAGCACGTTCGAGAGAACGAAGAGTTAATATCAGAGAAACAATATAGATGAGCCAGATTGCATATGATCCTGTGAAGGACTCCTTCGCCCGAGTGATTAAAAAGAACCGATTTTTCAGAGGTATATTTTATTCCTTGTTGGATCTGTTCTTCTTAAGAAGTTGGTATGTTCGACGGTCACTTCGCAATTGGTACAATAGACACTATAGTGAAGCCCTGTTTGCACTGAAAGGGTTGCGTATACTAGATGCAGGATGTGGATTTGGCCAGTACGACAAATACATGCTATCGAGTTTCAGTAAGGTCAGAATTGATGCAGTTGATGTAAAGTCCGACTATTTGGACGACTGTCGATATTTTTTCAAAAAAGAGATCAAGCAGGATCGGGTCCGTTTCAAAGAGATGGATTTATTACAACCAAAATTTGAAAAACTGTATGATCTGGTACTTTGTGTTGATGTGCTTGAGCATATTCATGAGGATGTTCAAGTAATGAGACATTTATCGAATGCCATGAAGCCGGATGGATATTTCATCATGCACTCACCATCTCATTATGCTGAAGATGATGCTAATGGGGATGACAGTTTTGTAGGTGAACATGCCCGTCCCGGATACAGTAAGAACGAGATCATAGAAAAGCTACAGCAGGTTGGACTTGAACCGGAAGAAGTCCGTTATACATATGGTACGCTTGGACACACAGCATGGATACTTTTGATCAAATGGCCGATGTTATGGATCAACAGAATAGGGAATATCGCCTTAATTTTCATGATACCATGGTACTTAATTACTTTAATACCAAGTCTCATACTTATGGGTCTGGATATGTTTGGAGACCACAAAAAAGGTACTGGAATTCTTGTGGTCGCCCGTAAACCATCCTGAGAAACTTACCGGCAAAATGATGCTCCTTCATTTGTACCATCTCTTGAGTACCGTTACGACTTTGGAACGGTTTAGTTCAAAGGTTCTGCATTTCTGATGGGTGGCGACCAAGCATGGACAGAAGCAACAATAGCTTAAACATCAGAAGGAAATGCATTATTAATTTTCCAATGCAAGCTTCTCAGTAATGTATTCGTTCAGACTTTTTCCTTCTTTCTTTGCTTTCAAATACACCCGGCGGTGAATTTCCGTAGGCAAACGTAACATAAGCCTGCCTGTGAACGGTTTGTCAGGTTCTTCCCCGCGCTGCTCACAAAATTCAAGATAATCGTCTATTGAATCGTGAAATGCCCTGATAATTTCGTCCACACTTTTACCTTGAAATGTCACAACATCACGCAAATCAAGGATTTCTCCATGAAATAAACCCGCGTGTTCATCGAATTCAATTCGGCCGTGATATCCTTTATATTCTAACATAATTATTGTGATTTTATGGGCTTTATACCCGCTTCTTGTAAAAATCTTCTCATGGATTTGAGCGCCCCTTTGTCTGTTTCTTTATGCGGATGAGGCCGGTGAAAAACGGCTCGGGTGTCATTTAATACCACACGGATCCTCGAACCATGCCCTTCACTCAATTGAGCACCAAGCGCATATAAAAGAGATTCAAGTCTACTCCATTCAACATCGGAACGTACAGGATTTTCGAAAATGGCCTGAGGTGTTTTTTTGTGTTTTGAACTCAATTC
Source organism: uncultured Chitinophagales bacterium (assembly GCA_964509715.1). Lineage (GTDB taxonomy): Bacteria > Bacteroidota > Rhodothermia > Balneolales > HLUCCA01 > UBA11400. The sequence goes on along the minus strand of CAZDYD010000024.1, from coordinate 190 downwards.
CATAGTGTCATATTAAGACACTATGCCCCTAAACGCAAGTACTTATATAAACATTGTGTCATTTAGACGCTGGGACGTGAAGTGGCGCTGTTAGTCAATACATACGTTGCGGCCGGAACGCACAGAATTAATTTTGATGGAAGCGGATTAAGCTCGGGAATCTATCTCTACCGATTGCAAGCCGGAAACC
>CAZDYD010000023.1:0-33075 GCA_964509715.1 uncultured Chitinophagales bacterium | reverse complement strand
TTCCGGTCGCTTATGTCCGGTGTGCAAGGTGTTTTATGGTTGAATGGAGATGAACCAGATGTCAGGGTCACTTTGGGAAATGCGAATTCATCAAGCCTGAAAAAACTGATCGGTTGGTACAAGTATCTGGTTATCGATGAAGCTCAACGCGTGGAAAATATTGGTTTAACGATCAAATTAATTGTTGACAACATTCCGAGTGTGAAAGTAATCGCAACGGGTTCCTCTTCTTTCGAGCTTGCCAACCACATTAATGAACCCTTGACCGGGCGTAAATGGGAATTTCAGCTATTTCCACTTTGCACTCATGAAATGGTTGAGCATCATGGAGTTATTGAAGAAAGACGCCTTCTTGAACATAGATTAATTTATGGTATGTATCCGGATGTGATCAATGCGTCGGGTGGAAATGAAATGGATATTTTATTGCAACTCGCGGATAGTTATTTGTATCGGGATTTACTAGTCTGGGAGAACATCCATAAACCCAAACATTTGGAAAAATTGGTGCAATCACTTGCTTTTCAAGTCGGACAATTGATCTCTATTAATGAATTGGCGAATCAAACAGGATTGGACAACAAAACCGTGGAGAGATATATCGATTTGCTAAAAAAATCTTATGTAATATTTGAACTCAACTCATTCAGTCGTAATCTTCGGAACGAAATCAAAAAGCAGAGCAAGATCTATTTTTACGATAATGGGATCAGAAACGCTGTGATCCGGCAGTTCAATACGCTACAACTGAGAAACGATGTAGGTGCATTGTGGGAAAATTTTATTGTTAGTGAACGAATGAAGTTGAATGGATACTTCCATCGTATGCGACAAAATTATTTTTGGCGAAATCATGCCCAGCAGGAAATCGACCTGATTGAAACGGAAGGAATAGATATTTATGCATACGAATTGAAATGGAATGCCAGTTCAAAGACTAAATTCAGCAAATCCTTCACGACAGAGTATCAACCCAAAGAAACTATTGTAATTTCTCCTGAGAATTATATGGATTTTTTACTTCAAGATTAATGCGTATGAATGACTTTAAATCTGTCAACAAAATCTTTTTTCTCGATCGAGACGGAACAATCAATGTGGATTATGACTTCGTCCATAAGCCCGAAGAATGGACATTTTGTGATGGGGCTCCGGAGGCGATCCGCAGACTCAATGAGCTGGGATATAAAGTGGTGGTAGTTACGAACCAGTCAGGAGTGATCCGTAAGCGATTCACCATGGACCATGTTGTTCGCCTACATGAATGGGTGGATGGGGAGTTGGCCAAGCATGGTGCCCGAATCGACGCGTGGTATGTCGCACCGTGGCATCCGAAGATGCACGACGGACTGGCGGACCGCCTCTTGCATGACCGCAAGCCGGGGACTGGAATGTTCGAAAAGGCGTTACGAAAATTCAAAGCCGATCCGTTGCAGTGCCATATGGCAGGTGACAAAATCAGTGATCTTGATCCAGCGATCAATCTGGGAATGAGAGCTCATCTTATCAAATCCCGATTCTACGACAGTATTGACCATGGCTATCTAAATACCCATCATATCAAGGTATATCATAGTCTCAAGGACGTTGTGGATGCTATAGACACATCACACTGATTTTGTCCACTCCTCATTGCAACCATACATCTACATGGGTAGCAATAACCTATCGCCCGCGAGACGGTATCACATCGGATTGCGGCGACCATATCCAAGACTTACAGAGTGGTGGTTACTGTGTATACGTGAGACGGTATCACAACAGATTGCAACGAGCAAACGCACCTCACGAATTAAAAAAAGCCATCGTTCTTTTCAGAACGATGGCCATGCTTAGAGGTCTCTTCTTAATGTATAGTTAAAGTCGATTATTTCTGTGTGCTCTTTGTAATACTATTTCATTACGGTTATCAATTATTGCCGAAAATTGGATAAAAAAAGTTTTTTTATTATAGTGTATCCTAACTCACTATAAATCTTGGTTGTTCATATGAATTTGGCCGGCAAGTACCTCATGGATCTTGTGTCAGGCACGCTTTCACCATCTGGTGAGAACGTGGTGATCCATTGTGGCCATCAATTGGCCACTCGATTTATTGAGATCAAGAAGCACACCGGAAATCTTCAATTACCTATCGATGAGGCCGCCGCTGATATTGCTTGGGATGCAATCGCTCCAATTTTTGAACTCAGCAGCGACCGACACTTTGAAAAATTACGGGACAGGATCGTCGCAGGAGTCTCAGATTGTAAGGAGGCTGATGAGTCTGATCTGTTGATCTGTTACAGAAAGATTATCCACCAGGCGGTAAGTGACGAAATTTTTAAATACTTCAGAGATCAAGATCCCGCATTAGCCAGGATCATTCGAAACCTCAAGGATACAGTAAATCAGCGGGACGACATGGAAATCCGTTCCTATGGTTTCAGGAAGTTTGTTTGTTATATATCCGCGGATGTCGACTCATCCCAAATCGGCATTGAAACAACCCATCCGAACGGTACACAAACAAAAAAGCTAGATGTTGACAACATTCAGAATGATATCGACTCCGACATCCTAAGGATCAAACTTTGGGATCGTGTCCGTGGCTCGGCTGTCCCCGGGACCCAGCTTCTCCTGGATCTGGTGCGCGAAATACTCTCAGAGACGGATGGGAAAAACAGAATCTCACTCACCGGACTTGCACTGGCATATCGTGAGCTATACGTAATGAAACAAATGACCGACGATTCTGAAACAAACATATTACCGCTACTGACAAGCGACGAACTGGCGATTTTTGTGAATAAATCGATTTCCTGCCTGCAGACAAACTACTATAGCAAATACGTTGATCGTGGAAAAATTTCCGATAATGAATGGCACATGTTCATGGAATGTTTCAGACAGATATTTTTAAACAACTATCAGGAATCAGATACCGAGGGGATGACATATTTTGATGTTCTAAAAAAATCGATTCCCAATCTTACACCAAATCAGTATCGGGATCGGTATAAAGCCCAATTCGAGTATTTGATCTCGTTGATGCGCACGGAATTTATAAATCATTTAAAAAAAGAGTTCGATTTCGGTCGATCAGCCTGAACGAGAGGATATATCTATAGAATGCATATATCAGATCACATATTGGAAAAGTTCGCGCTGAATGATCGATCATTCAGTAGAGAAGAGCGTGTGCGTATCCAATCACACATTACAGGATGTGCACTTTGTAGAGATCTCTTTCAACAATTTACGATGTTCTGGAATGGTAAAATTTCATTACGTTCGAGAGTACCAGATCATCATGCTGACAGTTTACTCAATCAACCAATGGTCCTGGCAGCAGCAACCAGTGCGGTCAAATCCGAGCCTTTTAGCCATTTGACGAATTGTTATAGTCCCGATTACGCCTGGGCAGTACAAATGTTTCGTGATAACCATGATGGTTCTTTCTGTCTGTTCCTGGTTTCAAATCATGAGAATCGGTCAGTTTTCGATCCTGTTCTGTTAAAAATAGAAGGTTCAGATAGACTCATAGCCATGGACACCGACCACAAGGTTGTACTTCATGCTGATTTTTTTGAGAGAGAACCGGATTGGGGCAACTTACAGGTTTGGGTCATTCCACCCGTTGGCAAAGTAGCATTTGAGGATGTACATGTAATCACATCTCGAGAAGATCATCTGATCATCGACACATGCAGACCAAGAGTTCGATATGCGCTACGAAGAAGTCCCCGCACTCCTTTAACTTGGGTCAAATCAGATGGACCAGGATCCTTTACATTGAACCTGCCTGACTGGACCCCGGACACAACCGTCTGGTACTATGAGTGATCCGACGCTCATTCAGTGCGAAAAGGAATTGATAAAACTCAAAGGGGTGTTAAAACATCCCGAGGCTGTTCGACGTGGACTATTACATTTACAGCATTATTTAGCGTTTCTTCAACAGAATCACATCAAGGCCGAACCGTATGTATTGAGACTCGAAGGCGACCTCCCCAACCTCAAAGATGCCCGTTTGCTTATCGGCACTGATCCGGAACTCCTGTGGAATTTGTATAAATCATTGAGCCAGTTGGGTGAGGGTAGTGTCCAACTGATGCAATCGTCCCGATATTACGACTTTTTATTGCAGATCCGCCAACACCTCATCATGCTGCTTGCCTTCGTGGGTGAACTGCAGGGCATCATCAGTGTCATCCGCAACCGATTTGATACCCCGCTCATTGCAGGACGAACAGATCAGGCGCTAACTGTGGCTTTTATGGATCGAAGGGAACTTCTTACCAAAGTTCTAGATGATCCGGGTATCAATGACGACCTCAAAAAACAAATCATCCTGATACTAAACTTCTGGAAAGAGCGCACAGAGACACGGCGTCCGACGATATTTATCCCGGTTCAGGAAGAAGGAGATTATGGACTCCTCCGTAGAATTAGTCTTGATGTAATCGAGCGACACGACCTCCCGTATGATACGATACGCACTGATGTGGCCTTGGTTGGTGCCGATTCAAGCAAATACGAGCTTTCTGAAATACCGGTTACGGTCGCCAGAAACCAACTCCAAAAAATAACCCAACATCAGCGGGAAATCTATTATAAGGGATTACTGCATTTTGAGCTTGGACATATTCTGCATGATGGACGCTCAGTACATGTTGCAATGGCCTTGCTTATATTGACTGGGATACTTAAAAACCAGGATCATCAGGATATTTACTTTCCACGGAACGGGGTCAGTTTCACAGGAGAGCTATCCGAAAACGGAACCCTCCTGCCTGTCGATGATGGTTCGATTCGAGCAAAGGTCCATGCGGCCTTTTTCTCCTGGATAGACATGTTGGCAGTACCGGCATCCCAGGTCGATCAATTTATTGATGTCCGCGATGAACTAAGACAAAAGTATCCCAACCGGAAACTCGACATACACCCCGTACACCAATTTGAGGATATCATCTATGACCGTCGTCTGACCCAATATCGACACATCAGCAAAGTCAACAAAGCGGTACGCTATGCATGGAAAAACAAACTCGGAGCCATAGGGATCACGACCATCTTGATACTACTCACCATCGTCGGACGCCTGGTATTTGGGCCATTAGATAAAAATCCTGCTTTTTTTGAGGTTGAACGGGAGACAATCATATTATACAACAAGTACAACCAAGAAACACTGCGCATTCAGTGGGATGAGTTGATGGCATTTAATTACCACAAACTAAAAGAATTTGGGCTGGAAACACATCGTAATATTGGGTTATTCGATTTATTTGGTACTGGAAGATTGGATTTAGTAATTGGAAGACAACCAAATGGCTATCAGAATTGGGATTCCGGTTTTATCACAGCAATAAACGGGATAACAGGCGAAATTCTGTGGGATCATCAGTTAGATTTTGATCTAGATTATCCAAATAAACCTGAAAGTGGTAGTAATTTTATGACTACTCATATCGACATGATAGTTGTTAATAATAAACCTCGATTGATGTTTACTATACGAGATAGAATGTATTTCCCATCCATAATATTTACCGCAGATCCGAAAACTGGTTTGAAAGATCCCGATTATTATGTCCACTCAGGTGTAGTAGAAGTCGTTCTGTTGCTAAATATTAGTGATGATGGTTTGGAAGAAATAGTAATTAGTGGTCATGCTAATTATGCCAATAGAAGTTTTATAGCTGTTCTGAATATCAATGAACTTAGGGGACATGGACCGACTACAGATGAGTATATTTTAAATGGGCTGGAAAGAGGACGCGAACAACATTATTTGACTCTACCTAAAACCGTGGTCGGAAATGCTCTTGGTAAAAGACACAATAGACCACAGGTAAGAACGATGACCTATATTCGCAAGTCTGAGGAGTTATATATTGGGTTTTTCGATATTTTAAGACACGAAACGAATATACCTCCTTTTGATCAACAACCTGCACCAGCCTACTACTTATATGCAGATTTTTCTTTGAATGTTCGGCACATATCAACTAGTGATGACTACGATGCCGCGGTAAACCGATTGCATCAAGATGGCCTAATAGATATCGATATTGATGCCGATTATTTCCGCCGATACATCAATGACGAAATCAAATATTACGAAGATGGGAATTGGGTTAGATTGAGTGAGCGGAGGATAAATCAGGTTGCAGCCATTGACTCATCTCCGCCCGTGCTCAATCAATCTGCTGCACCAGTTCTTGAATAAAGGTCTCAATATAGCGGATGTTGGCTTCTTTGGTGTCCAAGAACGGGTTCAGCAATACCATTCGTAATAGGACCAGCTCTCCGGTGTCCCAGTCGGCATCCCAAGTCTGTCCAAAATCTACGAGTAACCGACTGTAGGATTCCATGTCGAGGGTGGTTTTCGATATGAAGAAGCTCTCTTTAGCGTTCTGATTGGAGTATCTTGTCTGATGATCATGTGATGTATTTTGTCCCGTATGATCAGTGTTTCGTTGATTTTTGTTTTTCGAAGTCTCCAGTTTATTCTTTGAACCTGTGGAGAAGTGTTCATAAATCTTGCGGGTACGTTCGTTGGTATGGGATACTTTCTCCCCTTTTCTCGCCACACAGTAGGTAACGATGTTGGTATCACCGGCTCGGTTGACTCGTATGTCCGGATGTGCTTCCATCAGTCCGAATCCCAATTTCCTGGCGGCAAGGACAGTACGTTCAAGAATTCGGCCATACCCCAGACGATCGAATCCTATGACTCTGGAAGTAAGCCAGGTCGAGACCGCTCCGGCAGCCGAACGGGATCCTTCTAAGGTAGATACTCCGACATCGGTGCCGGGACGGAAGTCAATGTACGGTGCGTGCACCGTTGTATGCTGGTATTCCCGTCGATCGCCACATAAAAAAGCTCCGGAAGCGTATGGAACAAATCCCAGTTTGTGGGGATCGATGGTCACAGAGTTCACGTATCCTATCGTTCGAAGGGCGCGACGGACCGATGACTCCAAAATTTTGTCGGTTTTGTCATGTTTCAATGTGGCAAAAAATCCGCCATAGGCTGCGTCCACATGATGCCAGATGTCGAGACTATGGTCACGTTCACAAGTATCCAGAATCTCCTGGATTTCATCGATGGGATCGACTTCACCTAACTCTGTGGTCCCAGCCACCGAGACTACAATCATGATGGGACGTCCCGCGGTTTGTGCTTCTCTAATGCGCTCGCTCAATGCAGAAGGATCCAACTTGCCTTTCTCGTCCGTCTCGACCTGCCAGAATGCTTCGTCTCCGAGTCCCAGTACCTCCGACGCCTTGTTCCATGAATAGTGTTTGTTGCCCGGGACCAGCATGACCGGTCCACGATATACCTCCCTAAACACATTCGACAAACAATTCGCCACATCCATCGGATTTCCAGTCAGTAAATGAAAACTTTTGAGTCTGGCTTCGAGGTCGTCAGGGAATTGGGCGGACAACCGACCAAAGAGCTCGTCATATGTATGCCAGCCCATATGAGCAGCCTCAAAGAGACTTCCGTCATAGATCTTATGCTTGCGACCCAACGCCCCCATCGACAACCACCTATAAGTCCGTGCCCGCGCTCGAAGAGCTGCTTCAAGGTTGGCGACAGTCCCGCCGGATGTGAAATGTCCGGTGCTTTGACGGGAATCCATCCCGATCATCGACAAAAGTGCTCCGATGGCGTTCTGTTCGATTTCGAGTCCGACCCGGGAGACCTCCCCTGAAATATTGTTCGGATTGTAGAGCAAAGTGAGGATGTGTCCGACCAGTGCCGGCAGCGACACCTCCGAAATCATATGTCCGATATACCGGGGCGAATAGCTGGGGACCTCACTCTGAAATCGGTTCAGGAGTTCGTCGACTTCCGATTTGAACTCGCGGATGTGGGACTGAAACAGATCGGATTTTACATCAAGCTCACTGATGGCACGTCCATCGGTGGTAAAGTTCGTCCGACGCCAATCGAACCAATTCGTGAACACATGCGTCAAAAGCTCCTGCATCCATGGTGCATTCTCTGCCTGCGGACCCAAAAAGAAACTCTTCAATGCAATATCTTCGGGATTGCATGGGTGTAAATCAGTTGGTTTTGAGTCGATTTTGATTTCCATAGTCCGTGATCTTGTGGATGGAAGCTGTACAAGGTACCATATTAAGACTTATTAGTCTTATAATAAATAGCCCCCAATATAAAAATCATTACTCGATGCATTGTGCTTTTGGGGACGAAACATGCAAGTTGATTTGTGATCAAGGTATTTTGATTTATTCGTTGGTTTGATTGAATTGGGTGTAAGTTAATTTGAATTGGCTGTAGGTCAATTCGAATTATGCGCTCGTTTATCTGAATTGGGTGTAGGTTTATTTAAATTGTGCGCTGGTTTGATATTGAAAAAGGATGTCCTGAGATCAAACTTTATAAACTGTTCTATCCATACAATTGGATATATCGCATGCGTTGCAACCATTTTTGATTTCTGTTGCAATCATTATTCCCATCTTTTATACTAGATTAAACAATATCTTAACATCAAATACTGATCAAGATGAGTAAGAAAGAGACCATCGTCTGGTTCGGCATGAAAGTGAGTCCGGAAGAAAAGAACCAAATAAAAAAACTTGCCGTTTTACAGGGCACCAATCAAAAAGAAGCTGTTCTTCGAGCTGTTGAGGAAAAAATCGCCAGTTATGAAATCCAATCCTTTGGCCTTGAGAGCAATACAGCAAATGATCGAACAGAACCTGTTGATAATCGCTCCAACATTGAGTCAATTTCCTCACGAATGTTTCAATGTATTGCTCAAATATACTGATTTACCCGCCTCAGTGGCCGACATCTCTTTGGTCGCCATGTACGAAACTTCCAATAACTCCATAATTTTTACACTGGATTCCGATTTTTTGATATACAAAAACAAGTCGGGGGAACCCTTGAAGCTGATTGCTCCATTTGTCTGAATTTTACACCTGTTAACTCTCACATTTTCAAAAAAAAGTGGTACCTTAAGGCCTTGAACAAATTGCTGAGATGGGTGTATATGATGATCGGCATCCCGGGCTGTATCCAGGTTCGTTCGCGCTGAATTTAATGAGGCGTTTTTACGACTGGCTATAGCGAAGCAGTACGATTTTTAACATTATTTCCGTAACACAACCATACTATTTATGAATATTCACGAGTACCAGGCAAAAGAAATCCTGAAGCAATATGGTGTTGCCGTACCGGCCGGTATCGCTGCATTTAGCGTTGATGAGGCCGTCAAAGCTGCCGAAACACTGAAATCACAGGGCGCCAGCCTTTTTGTTGTCAAAGCCCAGATCCACGCCGGCGGACGAGGAAAAGGTCGTACTGTAAAGAACAATTCCAAGGGTGTCATCCTTGCCCGTAGTGTTGAAGAAGTAAAAGCAGCGGCTGAAGGTCTGTTGAACGATGTTCTGGTTACGATTCAGACCGGACCCGAGGGTAAATTGGTGCAACGACTCTATGTTACCGATGGTGTCGATATCGAAAAAGAATTTTATGTGGGTGTTACCCTCGATCGCGCAGTTTCCAAAAACGTGATCATGGTTTCTACCGAGGGCGGTGTGGAAATCGAGCATGTGGCTGAGACTACACCTGAAAAAATTATCAAGGAGTGGATCGAACCAGGTCACCCACTTCACCCGAACCAGGCTCGTCGTCTAGCTTTCGCACTCGGACTCTCCGGTGATGCGTTCAAGAAAGCAGTCAAGTTCATCCATGCGCTGTATAAAGCATTCGAAGCTACCGATGCTTCGATCTTTGAAATCAATCCACTGGTATTGACCCCGGATCAAGATATCATTGCTCTTGATGCGAAAATCAATTTCGACGAAAACGCTCTTTATCGTCATCCCGAGCTCGCTGAACTCCGTGACGAGTCGGAAGAGAACGAACTTGAGCTGGAAGCCGGTAAGTACAATCTGAATTACATTAAATTGGATGGTAATGTTGGATGTATGGTCAACGGTGCCGGTCTTGCCATGGCTACGATGGATATCATCAAACTCGCCGGCGGACAACCTGCTAACTTCCTCGATGTTGGTGGTGGAGCAAATGTCGAGACCGTTAAGAACGGGTTCAAGATTATTTTGAGTGACCCGAATGTCCAGGCGATCCTCATCAATATCTTTGGTGGTATTGTGCGTTGTGACCGTGTTGCCAACGGTATCGTCCAGGCGGTTGCTGATCCGGAAATCGCTGCTAAGGTCGCGAACATTCCAATTATTGTCCGTCTCCAAGGTACTAATGCTGAAGAGGCTAAGGAAATTATCGATAACAGCGGACTAAACGTGGTTTCTGCTGTTCTGCTGAAAGAAGCTGCTGAGGCGGTGACCAACGCGATTGCTTCTTAATTAAACGATTCATATTTCCGGCACTCCGGTCTTTCGATCTAACGAAGCCGGATTGCCAACCCGTATCAAGGGCCTGGTTTCATCAGAATCCGGGCCTTTCTTTTAAGAACTGCTCAGGGTGAACTGCAACATTCCCAACATCACTTGGCATCCAAATAGTTGCAATAAGAATCTTTTACAAAACGCGCTTGGCATAATACCAAAGTATTCTTTACCATTGGGTCTGTCTGAAATTATGTTAATACACTACTTACAACAAACGAAATAGACGTATGAAGTTGTCATTGAAGTCTACAGCCATCCGCTTTGCGTGCATGACCATGCTTATCGGGGCCACAACCCTTTCCCATTCATTCGCTCAGTCGGTCGGTGTTTCGATCGGTCGCACCACTACGACCAGTGCAGATACCACAAAATCCGATTGGACCCAAAAATGGAGTACCACCGGTCAGGAAATGTGGAACGAGTGGCCTACCGAATCACTCGAGTTCACTACTGATGAGGGCACTTGGATGAACCTCGATGTGAGTCCCGACGGACAACATATTGTTTTTGATCTGCTTGGTAATATCTACATCATACCCATTACCGGTGGGGAGGCAACTCCGCTCCGAATGAACCAAGCCTACGAAATCCAACCAAGATTTAGTCCCGACGGACAATGGATCTCTTTTACATCCGACTATGCAGGGGGTGACAACATCTGGATTATGCGTCGTGACGGTTCCGATGCCCGGCAGGTCACTAAGGAATCTTTCCGTCTGATGAACAATGCTGTTTGGGCTCCAGAGGGTGACTACATCATTGCAAAAAAACACTTCAGTTCGACTCGTTCCCTCGGATCTGGCGAACTATGGATGTTCCATATTTCAGGTGGAACCGGTGTCCAGCTCGTGGAGAAACCGAATGACCAGCAAGATCTTGGACAACCTTTCATGTCGCACGACGGCAAATATGTGTACTACTCTCAGGATGTGTATCCTGGTGGAATGTTCCAGTATAACAAAGATCCGAACAGCCAGATCTATGCCATCAACCGTTACAATCGTGAAACCGGTGAGCGTGAGCGCGTGACCGGCGGACCCGGTGGTGCCATTTCACCGACTCTTTCACCTGATGGAAAGTCTATGGCATTCATCAAACGAGTCCGCACCATGTCTGTGCTGATGATCCGTGACCTCGAAAGCGGTACCGAACGCGCCATTTATGACAACCTGAGCAAGGATCAGCAGGAAGCATGGGCCATTTTCGGTCCGTACACCAATTTCAACTGGACGCCGGACAGTAAACATCTGATTTTCTGGTCCCACGGAAAAATCAACAAATTGAATGTCGAATCACGTGAACTTACACAGATTCCCTTCTCTGCAACGGTCAAATACGAAGTGGCACTCTCCCACAGAGTGGAATTCAATCCAGCACCGGATAAGTTCACCGCCAAGGTTATACGTCATGCAGTGACCTCTCCCGATGGAAAAACACTTGTATTCAATGCCGCTGGATATCTCTGGAGGAAGGCGCTTCCGGATGGAACTCCAACACGGATCACCTCAGGAAACACCTTTGAATTCGAACCGACGTTCTCTCCCGACGGACGCACACTGGTATATGTGACCTGGAGCGATCTTGAGTCCGGCGCGATCATGAGCCTGGATCTTGTGCGTCGCAATGCTCAACCACGCAAGCTGACCACCGAGAGAGGTATCTATCGCGAGCCCTCCTTTTCTCGTGATGGCAGCACATTGGTGTTCCGTCGTGAAAACGGTAATGGTCAGCAGGGATATGCCTACACTTTGAACACCGGTATCTTCACCATGCCTGCAGCCGGTGGCGATATGAAACTGGTACGCCGAGGTGGATCCAACGCGACATTTAATAGTTCCGGCGACAGAATTTTCTTCCAGGCAGGTGGCGGACTCTCATCCTCCTTCCAAAGTGTTGATTTGTCAGGAAATGATGCTCGAACCCACTTCCGTTCGACATATACCAATAATTATGTCCCAAGTCCGGATAACAAATGGATCGCTTTCAGCGAGCTGTTCAAAGTGTATATCGCTCCAATGCCGATGGCCGGAACCGACATCACACTGAATGCTACGACACGAGCTATTCCCATCGCTCAGGTAGCTGAGGATGCCGGCATAAACCTGCATTGGAGTGCTGACGGTAGCAAATTGCACTGGACCCTGGGCGAGCAATACTACACCGTCGCGTTGACCGATGCATTCGCTTTCCTGAATGAAGGAAAAAGTACCAACGACGAAAACAATTCCGTCAAATTGCCCATAGGAACCCGCGATGGACTCAGCGTCGGACTGGAATTGCCCACCGATAAGCCTTCCGGATCTATTGCCTTCACGAATGCCCGCATCATTACGGTCAACAGCAATGATGAAGTGATCGAACGTGGTACGGTTGTAGTCACCGAGAACAGAATCACTGCAGTTGGCGCAACCGGTGCGGTTCAGATCCCATCCGGCGCTACAGTAATCGATCTCAATGGCAAAACCATCATGCCGGGGCTCGTCGATGTCCATGCCCATATCGGAAACTTCCGCAACGGATTACCTCCAAACCAACAATGGGAGTACTTCGCGAACCTTGCGTACGGAGTCACTACAGCACACGATCCGTCATCCGATACCGAAATGATCCATGCAAATTCTGAGCTCATAAAAGCCGGAAACATGGTGGGTCCACGGATTTTCTCAACCGGTCGCATCCTCTATGGTGCGGAGGGGAACTTCAAGGCGGTCATCAATAGTGTTGAGGACGCTCGCTCTGCGATTCGCCGCACTCAAGCTTTTGGAGCGATTTCAGTGAAGAGTTACAACCAACCGCGACGGGATCAGCGTCAGCAAGTGATGCAGGCAGCGCGCGAACTTGGAGTGCTCGTGGTTCCTGAGGGCGGATCCACATTCACACACAATATGACCATGATCCTCGACGGACACACGGGCGTTGAGCACAATATCCCGATCTATCCGGTATATAAAGATGTCATGAATCTGTGGAAGACCGGTAAGACAGGCTACACACCTACCCTGGTCGTAAATTACGGCAGTATGAGTGGTGAGTATTACTGGTATCAGAACACGAATGTGTGGGAAAAAGAGCGCTTACTGACGTTCACTCCTCGCAGTGTGGTCGATAGTCGCAGCCGTCATCGTACCATGATCCCGGATGAAGAGTATCAGGCCGGACACATTGTCAGTGCTGAACTGGCGGCACAGTTGCACCGTGAAGGCATCCACATGAACCTGGGTTCACACGGACAACTTCAGGGACTCGCAGCCCATTGGGAGCTTTGGATGTTCCATCAGGGTGGACTGACCGAGTTGGAGACCATCCGCGCGGCAACCATGAACGGCGCGACCTATATTGGAATGCATGATCATATTGGTTCGATCGAGCCCGGCAAATTAGCCGATTTGATCGTTTTGGATGGAAATCCGCTGCAGAATATCCGTCACACCGAAAACGTAACTCATACCATGGTCAATGGTCGTCTTTTTGACGCTGCCACCATGAACGAAATCGGAAATCGTAACCGCACAAGACTCCCCTTTTGGTGGGAGCGCGAAACGGAGGGCAGCATCCTCGATAACTTCCCGACATTCGGAGTCGTCGAACATGTTGAAACATGTGGCTGCGGACGACATTGATCCTTCCACCCGTGCATCAACTATCGTAGTCTATATTCAAATCAGCTCCCGGTGCATCTGACATCCTACGATGTCCCGGGGGTCTGGTTTTTGAAAAAAATCCAACCACTTTGTAAAGCGCCGAAACATGGAGCAAAGTATACTTACGGCAGTCTTCTTGCCACTTGCACTCGCTTTTATCATGATGGGAATGGGCCTGTCGCTAACCCTGGATGATTTCAGGCGAATACTTGTGGCTCCGAAATCGATCGTCATCGGATTGGTGGCTCAGATCATTTTTCTGCCCATCATCGGATTTCTGTTGGTTACAGCATTCGGACTTACGGGAGCATTGGCAGTTGGAGTGATGATCATTGCTGCCTGTCCCGGTGGACCGACATCCAATCTGGTCTCACATCTGGCAAAGGGAGATCTGGCATTATCGATAAGCCTCACTGCTGTCAGTTCCGCCATCACCGTGGTCACCATCCCACTTATCGTGAATTTCTCGATTCTCTATTTCGGGGAAGAAGGTAGTGTCACATTGCCGGTTCTTCAGACCATTGGACAAATTGTGGGCGTTACACTGATTCCCGCTGGAATCGGCATGTACATCCGGAGCAGAAAACCGGCCCTAACGCACAAAGCCGAGCGCCCGGTCAAAATCGCATCCGCTGTATTCTTCGTGGTGATCTTACTGGCGGCCATTCTGAAAGAACGTGCGAACCTGGTCGACTTTTTCATACTTACTGGTCCGGTGACATTACTACTCAATATTTCGACCATGTTTGTGGGCTACTTCATCGCACGTGCATTCATGTTGCCCTTGCGCCAGCGCATCTCAATAAGCATCGAATCCGGCATCCAAAACGGCACCATGGGTATCATGATTGCGGCCACCTTGCTGCAAAACTCGATCATGACCATCCCGGTAGCCATCTACAGCTTGCTCATGTTCATCACCGTTGTGGCTGTGATCTGGATCGGAAACAAGATTGTCCCGGATCAACCATAAGCCTCCGGGACAATACCGAACATTTCAGTTTGTGGCTTTCAAACGTTGTTTGCTGCCTGGGATCATTACTCGGACAAATTCTTCCACTATTTTTTTATTGCTTGATGGATGACAATTCTTTTCTGAGTTGTTCGATGAGTAATCGCTGTTCTTCGAGCATATTCTGTTGTTCCTGGACCGCTTTGATCAAAAATGGGATCAGTTCTGTGTAATTCAGGGATTTATATTCGAATTCTTTTGTGACCTTTTGACCTGACGCACCGGGTACCATCGACTCAGATTCCACATCAGTCGTTTCGTATCGGTGGACTCTATTCGTCACCAGGGCCGGTAATATAGCCTCGACATCTTGTGCGATCAATCCGTAGTGCTGTCCGCGCGAAAGCGACATCACCATCCCGTTATTGTTCCACTTGTACGTGTAAGATGTCGGATTCAATTGCAAAATGACATCAAGTCCGCTGTTGAGGGACCGGATGTTTTCTTTTAGACGGAAGTCGGATGTCTGCGAAAGACTTCCGGAATAGGAAATGTCACCGTTGATTTCAGCATCACCATAGGTGAGAATTGCCTGATCGGCATGGATTTCGGCACCCACACTTCGTTGTCCACCCCTACGGACGTAAAGCACCATACCCACATTTTCTGGAGTGTTACCATTAAACCCGACGGAACCTAAATAACCTATATTCAGTGTTTGCGATTGACTGGAAAAAGCCTGTACTCCGATGTTTCTTCCGGAAGCATTGGCTTCAGAGTGACCTTGGACACCCACATTTTCACGTGCACCGGCTCCGCCGTATGCGCGCCCACGCACACCGAGGTTGAAATTCAGATTCCCAGTCGCAAATCCGACAGCACCAGCGTTTACACTTCCCAGAGTACCACTTGAGGGATCCGGTTGGATATCCCCATTCCCCTCCCCTGCCGCAACGGAAAACATTCCGATGTTCTGCACACTTTTTGAGGCAGCTTGTCCGTACAATCCATATCTCGGTTCACCGGTACCATCCAGGTTGTATGCAGAACCAAGTACACCGATCTGAGTCCCGCTTCCATCGCCAATAACGAATCCCTGGACACCTCGCTGTGCATTGTTGTTACCTGGGGCCGGATTGGCAGTACCCGAAATAGCGGTATTCGCACCTTCGGTCTGAGCGGTAACAAGGAGCGGATCCAGGCGGGTTGATCCCTCGGAGATAAGACGGAAGGATGAAGCGTTATTATCAGAGTTTAAAGTTACCGATTCGGGGAATACTGATTGCTGTGCTACCAGCGCAAACGGCACCGACAACAACTTGGACGAACCGAGATCCAGATAATTCGTACCTCCGTCCATATCCACGGCCAGGGACAAATAATGAGGACCATTAGTCCAGTTGATATCAGCAAAGTTAGCACTGGATGACCCGGTTCCGATCTCGAGTGTGAACGATCCAATTTCACTGGTTTGTGGTTGATGGGTTTCGCTGTACACAGCCGTGCCATTTTCAGATCCCTGAAGTATTTGAACCCTGACACCTATAGTGGCATTGGCTTTGACCTCGCCGTTTGCATCGCGGGCAACGGCTTGATAGTGAAATGCTTGTGGCACCTGGGCAAATGCGACATCAGTAAGCAATACACATACCAATGCTGCAAACATCAACTTTATTGTACGTTTCATGTCTTTATTCTTCTGTTTACGGTGGAAATGATTAAGAATGGGTTCGAGGGAAATGGGAATGTTCGAGAAAATTCGTCTTCATGAGGTGTATCATTTAACCGACCATGAGTTCGAATGTGTTAGAAATGATTTATAAAATGAGTTTGAGGGTTGTTGATAAGATTAAATAAGGGTTCGCGGGTAATGGGCAGCTCTGTTTAAATACTCCGATACAGAATGCACGAGTTTTATTTGAGCAGTGTCATTTTCCGGGTCAGGATGGGTGCTCCATCCGCATAGAGAGAATACAGGTACATACCGCTTGCAAATGACGACATATTGAGTGTGCGGATATGGACACCGGCAGTGAGATTCCCCATGTGTATACGAGTCACCACGGCCCCGATCGAGTTATGAATCACGAGCTGTATTTCAGCTGACTGGGGTAATTCAAATCTGATGTTGGTCGTCGGATTGAACGGATTTGGATAATTTGGTGAAAGAGCAAAACTTGTAGGCAAGGAAATATCGGATTGAAATATGTACGTGGGGATACCGGAACTGGCTGCCGTTGTTGACTGAAACGATACGGCATCGTTCTGAAATGTTCCCGTAATTGCCTCTCCGGCGCTGAATGTGAACGAAAATCCACTTTCTGATTTCAGGTGTCCGCCAGCAAATCCCATGGTCGGATTGGAAAGGGATTGGGCAGGTAATAAATTGACAGACAATATGATGCACCACAACGTGGCTATACCTCTTAGTGCGACTCTACTCATGTTCTGGAATAAAACTAATTGATTGACGTGACCTTTATGGATTTTCGCATAAGATAATAGAAATACAATTTGATACAAATAGATATTGGGAGCTATTTAAATTCATCAAACCAAGGGCAACTCCATTTCTTAACTTTACCTTAACAATTAATTTCGTAATTTTGTCCGGATATTTAACCGAAGTGAATTCTGATGCAATCTGAAATTATTATTGTTCCGCATCACTACCGTTCAGCAACAACGAATTCAACTGACACTAAAGTCATTATATGAATTATTCGCTATTTGATTTCCTGCAGCTCATAGGATCTTTGGGCATTTTTATTTTCGGAATGAAAATTTTCAGCGACGCACTTCAAAAGGTTGCGGGAAATAAACTAAGAGGCATCCTTAAAGGCATGACCCGCAATCGGTTATTTGGAGTGATGACCGGTTTTGGTACCACTGCGATTACGCAATCTTCCACTACAACTACCGTGATGGTAGTCAGTTTCGTGAATGCAGGATTGCTGACCTTTGTTGAATCCACGGGTGTCATTATGGGAGCCAATATTGGGACCACCATTACCGCCTGGATGGTATCCATTTTCGGATTCAAGTTTCAGATCACCCCGATAGCGGTCAGTGTGATCGGTATTTTCTTCCCATTTCTGTTTTCAGGAAATGTGAAACTCCGCAATGTTGCTGAGGCAATGATCGGATTCGGAATTTTGTTTATTGGTCTGGAATTCATTAAAAATGCGGTTCCGAATGTATCCGACAACCCTGAAATGTTCGCATTTTTGGACAGTTTCACGGATTACGGATTTTGGTCTACCTTGATGTTCGTGTTTGTTGGTACAGCACTCACGCTTCTCACCCAGTCCTCATCGGCAGCTACAGCTATCACATTGGTCATGTTGGTACAAGGTTGGGTAAGTTTCCCCATTGCGGCTGCGATGATCCTCGGAGAGAACATTGGGACCACAGTTACAGCGAATATCGCGGCACTGATCGGCAATGTCCATGCGAAACGGGCAGCCAGATTCCACTTTTTCTTCAATGTAATCGGGGTGATCTGGATGCTTATCGTGATCACACCATTCCTGAACGGAATCGACTACATCATTACTTCGGTGATACCAGATAGTCCATCGATTTTCCTTGAGACACCCGAAGCTCGGACCAATGCCACCCTGGCGCTATCATTGTTCCACACGCTATTTAACGTATTCAACGTTACCATCATGTTTGCATTTGTACCACTATTGGTACGTTTCGTAGAGCGCATCCAACCTGAAAAAGGCACGGATGAGTCCTTCAAACTCGAGTACATCAACGCAGGGCTCATGTCCTCACCGGAACTCAGCATCGCTCAGGCCAAGAAAGAGATCGTGTTGTTCGGACGCCTGATCGAAAAAATGCACTTCAGCCTCACTGGACTTGTGTTCAAAGGCGAGAAAAAACGCCGCAAGTTCATCGAGAAAATGATGAAACGCGAGGAGATTACCGACCGACTCGAAGTCGAAATCGCGGAATACCTGTTAAAGATTTCGGAAAACTCCAACCTTTCGAACGAAGGCACACGAAAAGTCCGAAACATGCACCGCATCATCAACGAATTGGAGCGCCTTGGGGACCTGTACTATCAGCTATCGAAGGTATTTGAGAGAATGATCGATGAGGATCAGGAATTACCGGATGAAGCCCTTGAAGAAATCAAACAGATGATGAATCTGGTGCATGACGCCATGATCATCATGAAAGCGAATCTGGAAGAACCAAATTCTGAGAAGATTTCCATGGCCAGAGCCTATCAGTGTGAAGAGCAGATCAACGCATTGCGCGACAGTCTGCGCACCAAGCATTATGCGCGCCTTGAGAACTCGGCCTATACACTCAAAATGGGAATCAGCTACCTCGATGTATTGAACCGATTCGAGAAAATCGGCGACCATATCATCAACGTAAGCGAAGCCGCTTCAGACAAAAGCTTAAAAGAAATCAAAGCGCATTTATGAAGCGGTGAGCAGAGAGCGGTGAGCAGAGAGCGGTGAGCAGAGAGCGGTGAGCAGGGAGCAGAGAGCGACCCACCGCTCCTTGCTATCTGCTTCCTGCTTTCCTTTCTTCCCGCTCTCAGCTCCCTGCTCTCCGCTCATTCATCTTTTAATCTTCTCCATTTTCTTTCCATTTGCCAATTCATCGACAAGTTTATCCAGATAGCGGACATTTCGGGTCAGGGGAGTTTGGATGTCCTGGATTTTGTATCCACAGATGGTTCCAGTAATGAGACTTGCGTTCGGATGCAAGGTGGCACGTTCAAAAAAGGTCTCGAATGTTACTCTTTCATCGATGAGTGACTGTATCTGAGCATCATCGAAGGTGGTCAACCAATGGATCACTTCATGCAGTTCTGCTTTCGTTCGACCTTTTCGTTCCACCTTGGTTACATAATGCGGATACACCTCTGCAAACGTCATTTCTGCCATCCGTCGGTCGTGTTCAGGAGTAGTATTCATAGAAATCGGGGATTGTATTCGTTGGTTCCTGTTGATGTAGTATTCTGGCTAATGATATTGATACACATACAATTAACGCACACCACCGCAAAAAATCAACCCATTCTCCATTCAATCACTTTGAGATGCTCCTTACTTGGCAAGGGTATATCCCGCAAGATTGACGAAGGACCCCATTCAATCGTCATGAGATGCTCCTTACTTGGCAAGGGATTTATCCCGCAAGCTTGACAAAGGACTCCATTCAATCACTTTGAGATGCTCCTTACTTGGCGAGGGTATATCCCGCAAGATTGACGAAGGACCCCATTCAATCACAATGAGAAGCCCCTATTGATTTCCTTGCGAAACTAAGACATATTTAAATCGTACAATAACAGGTATATAATTCAAAAGATGAAAGGCAAGTTATGCTGAATGCTTTGAGGGATAAAGAAGGTTTCGGATTATTGAGTGGAACGGCTTTGTTAGCTGGACTGATATATTGGCAAATCCCCTATGCGGATGTGAACTTCTTTGCCAGTTCGTTTCTGCTGACCTGGGGCATCATGGCATTACTTGGCGGATTCCTTGGTGTTTTATTCCTCCGAAAATCGGTTTTTCAGGCGGTCCAGCTGGTCGTCACAGGATTTTTGATCGCAGTAATACTGAGGATAATCGTGGATGGTATAAGTGACCCAACTTCCCACAATTTATTCCCATTCGAATTGATTATCACATTTGCCATCGCAACCCCACCAGCACTCGTCGGATCCTGGATTGCCAATTTTCTGATCCGAAAGGATTGATTATTGTAGTTGTATAAACTGCTGCTATTCTACATGCACGAAACAGTAATCAGTTATTCAATTATTATTGCAGTTGTGTAAACTGCTACAAGAGATATCTGTTGAAAATTTTCTGTTCTTTGTTCAGGTTGAATCCGATGTTTTCATAAAACCTGTGGGTGTCGGTCCTGATGGAGTTGCATCGGACCCGAAGGATGTGGCATTCCTTGGAGGCGGACCAATCGGCGATGTGCTCCACCAATATTTTCCCGATACCATTCTTGCGGACAGATTGATCGACGACCAGTCCACCGATTTCGACAAACGAATCGGACTCGATACGGAGGGCGATGAATCCGTGGATCCAACCGACTACCTCTCCATCCTGCGTGGCGACAAAAACTACATGTTCATCGTTTGATAGAATTCTTTCCAGACGGATGGCAATTTGGAGATCATCAGATGCATAACCCAATTGATCTGAGAGCGCGGCAATCGACTTGGAATCGCCGGTGTGTGCTGGCCTGATGAAAATGCCCATAAACGTATCCGTTTTTAGCGAATATATAGTTTTTATGGTACATATGTTTAGCGACTGATCGACTGTTGTGGATCGCGACTTTGGCGTCTATGTTACTTTTGGCGGTCATGCAACTGTTGGCTTCATACATCACTCCTTGGAACTACTCGAAGTGGTTATGCGTTGGCGGTCATGCAACTGTTGGCTTCATACTGCGATAGAGGACAATCAGTTACAGGTCTCGGAAGCAAATCTATACTAGCTTATCGTATCCGAGCGATTATTCAAATGTAATTGATTTTTATACACATCGAAGAATCGACTAATGTGGATCGCGGTGATAGAAAAACGAGAGTCCGGTTGAGACATCATCATACGTGACGACCTCTTTGGACTTATTGATTTCGAAGTAGTTCAGGAGTCCGAAGTCCCCGGAGCACATCCCTGCATGAAACAAAAGCATGGCCGATACGGTCAACTGCCAGTTAGTCGGCACCACAAAAAGTGTGATAATGAAAAAATGAATTGCACCTAAAAACAAATACTTGCAATTACTACCAAGACTGAATCCTATCTTGTGCTATATCATTGAATATTCATTTGTGAAATTTTGGATGATGGTTTTGACTAAAACCCATCATCCCCTATCTGAGAATTGTCATTGTCCCATTCGTTCGTGAGTTACCACGCACAAGTTGATAGATATAGATGCCAGGGACAAGATTGTGACCACTAAACAGAAGTTCGTTTACCCCTTCAGTTACTTCCTTTTGAATATTGACTGCTACTTCTTGTCCAAGTATATCATATACTTTTAAAGTTACATCCCCTTGCTTTTCCATAATAAACCGAATCCTTGTATCATTACTGAAAGGATTTGGAAATAATGTAACGTGTGTGTAATCAACTTGTTCATCTGATTCTATTATAACATATTCAGCAACAGAAACCTCAGAGTCATCCATTCCATCTTTCACAGCAATGGCTTTGATGGTGGAGGATTTAATAATATCAATCGGATGTTCATATATTTGAGAAGTCCTACCTGGAATGCTTCCATCCAATGTGTAGTATATCTTAGCACTATCTGTAAATGTTGACAGTGATACAGACACATTATTCAAAAAAGTACCACTTCCGGGACTCATCACCGGGTTTTCAACTTGGTTATTAATTGAGTTACTCAATCTCAGCATGACAACTCCTCTAGCTGGAACAATAGTTGAGTATGAAGTCATCAAACCCAGATCTTCTTGTTTCCAAAGATCCCGTACATGAACTGGATCCGATAGTCCCAACTGGGATGTAAAATCAACACTGCGTTCTCGTTCACTATTCTCACGATTGAAGAGCCCAACAACTCGATCTCCGTTGCTCATTTCACCAACCCAGACTTGACTCAATGGGCGCACCGGGTCATTATCAAGTGGTTTTCCCACAAATCCATCTCGGTTTAGTTCCAGAAGTTCCATGTTTTGATAGAGCCATAAGTCCGATCCAATGGTATTATGTTGGTCGGCTGGAGATATCGGTCCACCGGCCATCAAGTGTAGTGAAATTACCGACTTCTTCTGTTCATCAGTATCCATGGTGTTTAACCGAATAAAATCTCCATCAAGTATCATCTTATTTCGACCGGATAATCTAGACCAATAAACATATCCATCAAATGTATTAGCCCACTGTGACCACCAAGGGCGTCGTATACCACGTTGATACGAACTGAATCGCTGCCACCCTCCTGTACCAACATCCTCGTTGATACGTATCATATGTCCATACTTAATCTCTAACTCACCTTCGTTTTTCAAGTGTGGCATCACGAGACTTAAAAACATACCGTGTTCGTCCACGGCTTCACGCATCCAACGCAAGGCGATTTCATAGTGTTCACGAGGTCTTTGTGGACCCACTCTACCAAAGTTTTTATCAAAACCATCCTCGAACCACGACAAGAAATCGACGCGCAGGTATTTAATTCCCATATTGGCATAGAATTCGATATATCCTTTTATATATTCTTCGGCGCCAGGGCGATCAACCTGAACCCATGTAAACCAAAGTGACTCCTCATCAGGATCTATAATTTGAGATAACGGTATGTCAGTACCCTTTACTTTCGCACCAGCATTGACAGCTTGACGATTAACCCATAGCGGATTATTGTACATACCAAGATTCATACCTCGGCTTTGCAAGTGTTCAGCCCACCAAGCATAATCATACTGCCAGTAGCGAGAATGCGTGAGCCGATAACCATGTTCATCAAACTTTGAATCATCTCCCCATCCGTCAATTGCGATCATCGTATAACCATAGGGCAGCAGATTTTCTTCGACCCAATCTATGTTTGCAAGAAAATCGTTTTCGGAAATGTAGTTATCGAAGTCGTCTGGTTTTAGGATGTGATTTTCATAAACACTCCAATAAAGTGGGGCTTTGTGTGGATTATCCTGAGCCAATACTTTGTGACACGGTACAATGACAAATATGAGAATACCGCATATTCTCAATAGTACTCCTAGATGCGATTGTAGTTTAACATGAACATTCCTGCTGCGGTACATCATATACTCAGCTCCCGAATAATATTTAAGTCTGGTTAGGATTGGTTAACTGGTATGCCAAGTCAGCTGGTCTATATGGGTTTCCAGGATGCATGGATTGCCTTGAATAATGTGTAGAAGCAGATTACATGTAGGTATACAAAAAATCAATTTCATTGTATCAAGCGTAATACCCTTACACCACGTGCAGGAATTTCAGCTGAGAATTCATTCATTTGTCCCAAATCTTGCTTTTCCCATAAGTCCCTTACATTTGCCTTGTCGGTGATACCTAAAGTGGTTCGAAAATCAATTGTCCGAACAGCTGGTTTATCCTCTCTGTTGAACAAACCCACAATCCAGTCGCCATTTGACATCTGACCAATCCAGGTCTGACTATCAGGATGTGTCGGATCATTACTTATTGGTTTGCCCACAAATCCATCTCTATTTAATTCAAGAAGCTCACGGTTCTGATATAACCATAAATCATTGCCAATGGTATTGTATTGGTCTGATGGTGATAAAGGTCCACCCGCGAGTAAGTGTAATGAAATTACAGTTTTCTTTTCATCGGTACTACCCATAGTATTGATTCGGATGAAATCACCATCGAGTATTACCTGACCTCTACCTGATAAGTGAGACCAATATATGAATCCATCAAAGGTATTCGCCCATTGTGACCACCATGGACGGCGTATACCTCGCTCATATTCACTAAAACGGAACCATCCGCCAGTCCCCACATCTTCATTAATTCGAATCATGTGACCATATTTCGCCTCAAGTTCACCTTCATTTTTTAAATGTGGCATAACCAGGCTAAGAAACATTCCATGCTCATCTACAGCTTCACGCATCCAGCGAAGAGCGATTTCGTAATCCTGACGTGGACGCTCGGGACCAACCCTACCCTGTTCATCATCGAATCCATCCTCATACCATGATAGAAAATCGATACGAATATATTTGATTCCCATTTCAGCATAAAATCGGATATAACCCTTAACATATTCCTCGGCTCCAGGTGCATGTACATTAACCCATTTAAATGCAAAATCCTTGTCTTCCGGATTTACGAGCCCCGCAACGGGTAAATCGGTACCAATTATTGTAGCGCCGGCTTCGACTGCCATCATTTCAATCCATAGTGGATTGAAGTACATACCAAGATTCATACCTCGTTCTTGAAGATAACTGGCCCACCAGGCATAATCATGTTTCCAAGTACGTGAATGAGTGGTTCGATATCCGTTTTTATTGAATCCCATGGTGTCGCCCCACCCATCAATGGCTACCATGTCATATCCATATGGTAAAAGATTCTTTTCGACCCAGTCAATGTTCGCCTTGAAATCTTCCTCAGAAATATAGTTTGTGTGGTCGTCTGGCTTGAGGATGTGATTCTCATAAACACTCCAGTAAAGTGGAGCTCTGTGATTGTGGTTATCAGGTTTAGAACTTGAAACTCCGACATTTTCGAAAGTGGATAGTTCAGTATCTCCAGTCACTTCGGATGATTGTAAACCACTTTGGTTACCACTATTATTCTTCGATTGATTAACCTCACCGTTGGTACAACCATGTATCATCCACAAAGTGGCAATAAATAGGATGGTGAACAAACTGGAATACCGGCTTACTGTTAAAATGTTCCTCATAAGTGTCCTGTTGATTTTCTGAATCAAGCCGATTCAATGGCATTAAGGTTCTATATTAGATTATGTGAGACATGTAATTAGGCCTCTTTACACCCAATCACTGGAGATATAGTTTGAATACCAAAATCGGTATCAATAACCGGGATTTTGTTGCATATTGCTGTTTAGATCAAGGTCTGTGCGTGGTATAGGCAATAACACATGTTTTGATTTGTCGAAGTTGGTTTTACCAAGACTGTGGAACCACGACTCTGCATAGTCAGGACCCTGGCGCATTAGATCAAACCACCAATGGCCTTCAAATGCAAATTCGATTCGACGTTCGTGCATAATTCGATCTCGCATAAGAGGTTGCGATAAGCCTGCTATTGCCGGTAGTCCGGCCCGGTTTCTGACTGCATTGATATAGGGTTCCGCCTCAGTTGATTTCCCTTGCTCATTCAATGCTTCTGCCATCATAAGCATAACATCGGTGAGTCTGATGACGGGAAAATTCAGGTTGCTGTCCATACCGGTGACAGATGAGCTGCCGAGCACCCATTTTTTAATGTTGAAACCGGTGGATGAAAATGTGGGATTATATGTAAACTGCCCATATCGATCTCCTGCTTGCCAGATCGTATGCTGTTTTCTTCGATCACCAGCTTCAAAAGAGTCAACAAACTCCTGGGTAACATGTCCCCATCCAAATCCACCCCACGGGCTCAAACCACTTCCTCTCGGATTAGTAAATTCTGGCAACCATGATCCCTGATGACGTTTCTCGAATGGGTTGAACGCACTTCCTGAACTATACTGAACCTCAAAGATCGATTCAACACCGTTCGGGAATGATGGATTAAAATTTCTTGAGTAATCATTATGCAACTGATAGTCCATCGAAAGTACCAATTTCGCTGCAGCTTCTGCACCTGCGTAATCTTTGTTGGTGAGCTTGACCTTCGCTAATAATGCCAATGCTGCCCCTTTTGTCGCGCGGCCGACTTCATTAAATGTTTTCCCATCATACTTCACAGGCAGATCTTTCTCTGCTTCAGTCAAATCAAGTATGATCTGTTCATAGGTTCTAGCCACTGAAGAGCGTGATACGAGTAAGTCATTCGAACCCGGTTCAAGAATAATAGGCAGTCCTCCAAAGAGACGTACCCCATTGAAATAATACAACGCCCGCAAGAATTTAGCTTCTGCTATAATCCGAGCCTTGAGCCCGGCATCGATATTCTCCATTATTGAAACTCGAGAGATTACAAAATTTGCTCTTGCAATCCCGGGCCAAATACCTCTCCATAAATCTTCCACACCTGGATTATCTGATTGAACCAGAAATGCAGCCAATTGTTTAGTTTCAAGTCCATCATCCCCGCCCCCTGCTCCTACTTCAGCATTCCCAGCCATGATGTCAAGAGACCAAATTCTCAAATTATACATGTTAGGCCACTGCAAAGGCTGATACGCGCCATTCAAAGCAGAGATTGCGTCATTTGGTGTCTCGAAAAAGTTTTCACTATTTATGGAGTTACTAGGGGTTGAATCAAGAATAGAATCACATCCGGCAAACAATAAGGGTGTCAACAGGACCACTAAAACAATGCTATATTTCGTCTTCATAGTTTTCACGATTTAAAATCCAATATTAATGCCGGTTGTGAAAATACTGCTCGGGGGATATACGCTATTATCAATGCCTGAAACCCCGACTTCCGGATCGAATCCAGTGTAATTTGTGAAGGTGTACATATTCTGTATGGATCCATAAACGCGCAATTGGCGCAAGGACAATCTGCGAATGAGTCCATCAGGTAATCGATAGCCCAGTGTGACATTTTTTATCCTAAGAAATGATCCATCTTCGATATACCTGTCAGATACCCGTTGATTATTATTTGGATCTGTGGTTGTAGCACGTGGAATCGAATTGCTTGTACCTTCACCTCTCCAGCGATTCAGTGTATTGACCGTTTGATTCTGTGCGGTTGCCATGGCTTCACTGAAGACCTTATTGGCATTGAAAATTTGATTCCCATATACACCTTGTATGAAAACTGATAAATCAAAATTACCGTATGAGATTGTATTTGTCCAACCATAGAAAAAATAGGGATTAGGATTTCCCAGATAGGTTCTATCATTATCATCAATAACTCCGTCACCATTCAGGTCTTTAAATCTGATATCACCTGGGGATGTACTATTTGCTGGATTAGTTCCTACTGTCTGGCGTGCATGTGCCAAAACTTCAGCCTGATTTTGGAACAATCCATCTGTAACATGTCCAAAAAATGCACCAATTGGACGACCAACTTCCATGCGTGATGCAAACTTGTTAAATGTTATTTCCCCTCCAATAATCGGGTCACGTCCATCAGGACCACTTAATCGAAGGATTTCATTCTCATTGAATGAAATATTAAAATCTGAAACCCATCGAAATCCGCTTTTTTCCATCATCGTGTTCAATGCAAATTCAAATCCGGAATTTCGGATTGCACCAACGTTGATAATTGGTCGTTCAGCATCAAAAAATCCAGATGTAATCGGGATCGGAGATTGAATCAACATGTCTTCGGTATCGCGTCTATAATACTCGGCGGTTAGGTTAACCCTACCTCCAAAGAGAATTACATCCATTGCGGCATTTGCTTGTTTAACTTTTTCCCATCGTAGATAATCATTCGGAAAATTTTGAGGTACAGCGGCTGGCACACTGGCATTCCCAAAAGTGTATCTATACGTGGGGTCCAATAATGCGATGTAACCAAATGCTGGAATTGAGTTTTGATTACCTGTGATCCCAAACCCTGCTCTTAGTTTAAGGTCGTCAACATAGGAAATTTTCGGCATAAACGATTCCTGTGAAATCCGCCATGCTACTGAGGCAGAGGGGAACAATCCATACCGATTTTTACGCCCAAATCTTGATGAACCATCGTATCTGGCAGTTGTTGTGACCATGTACTTGGATCTATAACTATAATTCAAACGAGCTATATATGCCAATAGACCGAACTCGGACGTTGAACCAAACACATTTGCATTGCTTTGAATGTTATCCAATTGGTTGGCGATATCACTAACAAATTGCTGACCCGTTGCACCGACCAATCTGTTTGTGTTTTTTTGTGCACTGATCCCTGCCAATGCTGTCATACTGTGGTCCCCGAAGTTCTGCGACCAAGTAATCGTATTGTCCCATAACCAATCGATCCGCTCAAAGGTAGTCTCAAACAGACTGGAATTGGTTTGTTCTTTGACCCCCCAGCGATATTTGGGAGACCAATTTCGGGTTCGCTCAAACCCTAGATCAACACCGAATTCCGATCTGAATCGAACTCCATTAACAGGTTCAATACTGATAAACAGGTTATTCAAAAGACGGTGGCGAGCATCAGAAAAATCATTGATTGTTGCAATACCCACCGGATTGGTTACATCACCATCGAACTCGGCAATACCTGAAGGTCCGGAGAAAGTCCCATTTCTGAAAACAGGTTGTGTTGGCAACGCGCTCATCGCTGATCGGACTAAATGACCACCTCCTTCATTCTGAAAACTTGACAAACTGTATGACATGCTACTTCCTACCTTAACACCAGCCAGCAAATCGGAGTCCAGATTCAGTCTGAACGATTTCCGTTCAAAGCCTGATCCGATGATAACTCCATTCTGAGTTAGGTATCCCCCACTCAAATTGTATCGAAGTGTTTCAGTACCACCTCGAATCGACAATGAAAAGTTATTCATGGGTGCCGTTCTAAAAATCTCACTTACCCAATTCGCCGAATCGGGTACTGCTAAAGGATTCGAGAATGCAGGATTCAATCGACTTTCACCACCATTAATTCTGGCTTCATTATTCAATTCTGCATATTGAGACGCCGTTAGCATCTTAATAGGTTGAGTGACTTCCTGATATCCAGAATACAACGCAAAATCCACTTCCATTCGATTTGAAATTCCTCGTTTTGTGGTAATGATAACAACTCCATTCGCCCCCCTCGCTCCGTAAATAGCTGCAGCGGATGCGTCCTTCAATACATCAATGGATGCGATATCATCAACATTAAAGGCACTGAGGCCTCCGCTGACAGGAAAACCATCGATTACATAAAGTGGTTCACTGTCGTTAATAGTACCTGTCCCACGAATGCGTACGGATACTGCATCTCCTGGTTTTCCGGATGCCGGTACCACTTGCACCCCTGACAATCGACCCTGAAGTGTCTGCTCTACACTAAGATGCGGGATATCCCTAAGTTGATCCCCACTCAGACTACCTACTGAACCCGTCAGATCACGACGCTTCTGAGAACCATACCCTACAACCACAACGTCCTCTCCGGTGATTGCAAGCGCTTCCAACTGGATATCAAGAAAAAGATCATTTCCGACAGTAATCTCTTTGGTCGCGAAACCGATAAATGAAAACTGAAGTACCGTATACTCTGATGGGAATGTAAGTTCAAATCGTCCATTAAGGTCACTCGCTGTTCCAAGTAATGTCCCTTTTACTATCACATGGACACCAGGCAAGGGTTCCCCGGAACGGTCTGTAATCCGTCCTCTTACAGTTATCCGATCGTTCATTTGATCAACTAACTCGGATGTGTGGTCATTCGTCGAATCAGTTCCAGCCGATGAGTACGTATCCTGCCTATTTACTTTAAATTCAGGATTCTCGTCCATAATCTTTGTAGGAACTGCTAATACAACATAACTCCTACTGTGGATTTTAACGACCGTGAGTCCAACTCCTTTGAGCAAAACATCTAAATGTTTTTCCATTTCTGTGACAGTGGAAGGTACCACTGGTTGATTTGAGACACGTTTGTTTTTTAACAAGTCGTCATCAAAGTTAAAGTATACGTTGAAAGACCGCTCAAGATCGAACAAATGATCTTTAACCGAGTACAAGCGTCTTTCTGTTGGTTTCTGAATCAATTGTGCTGTAAGTGAGTCGCTTGATTCTGATTTAAACTGTGCATCCAGGTTAATCGGAGTAGCAAAAAACGATGCGAACAATAAAAGTATAAATAATTGTTTCATGGACGCTCTTCCCGTGGTTTAATAACAATGGTGTTACCCATATATTCAATTTCAAGATCAAACGTTCTTGCGAGGGTGGTAAATAACAATTCCAGATTATCTGAAGGAACGGTCCCTGTGAAGTAATGATTGGCAGTTCGACGATCTGTAAATATCAACTCAAGGTTGTAGTTCGATTTGAGCAATGCCGCGATTTCATCAAGCGATGTGCGGCGGAAGATCAACAAATTCTCTCTCCATGCCGATACTTCGTCAGTATCAATTTTGCGAATTACGGGTTGTGAAAACTCGGTTTCATATAGTACATGATCACCGGGCTCCATTTCGATTCGTGTATTAGTTACAGGATTGGTTAGCATTACTTTTCCTGAAGCTAGTTCCACAAATGAACGACGTCCACGGGTAAATACATTAAACTTCGTCCCCAGTACGAGTACATCGATCAGTTCAGTGTGTACAATAAATTCTTTGTAAAGGTCAGAACGAGCGACATCAAAAAAGGCCTCCCCTGTAAGCCAAACCTCCCTTACACCACCCTCAACTCTTCGATTTGGAATTTTTATCATGGAGTTTGCATTTAAAACGACCTCAGTTCCATCCCATAGCACTAATTCAAGTGTCTCCGAAAATC
This sequence comes from uncultured Chitinophagales bacterium, assembly GCA_964509715.1. Classification (GTDB taxonomy): domain Bacteria; phylum Bacteroidota; class Rhodothermia; order Balneolales; family HLUCCA01; genus UBA11400. Next base: position 1,964 of record CAZDYD010000023.1, on the reverse strand, counting down.
CAGTTTGATAAATTTCCATCTGGTCATTGTCGTTCTGTATATATCGATAGACCACAATGATTAGAAACAAACTAATTGTTGCTGCAACAGTGAATTTCAAGAACCAGTTATCTGTACTTTTTCTGAATGTGTACCGGTTTGAATCAATATATTTTGTTGGGTGAATTTTGAAGGCCGGATTATCAATTCTTTGCTCAATAGAATCCCATAAAGCGGATTTTCGATGACTATCAAGTTTGTACTCACGGAACTTCAGACCTCGTACCATGGCCCTCGCCTCAAGTATCAAAGGGGCTTTCGTGGGATTGTTTTCCATCCACTGATGCCAGAATGCATCTGTTTCGGGATTACCCGACAGCACCCAGTTCCTGAAATCTTTATCCTGGACGAAATCTTCCAAACTGTAATTGCTATAATCCATAAATTCAACTATTACAAAATTCGGAACCAGTTCGCGGTGAATCGGAATCCACCGCAAATACTGATCCCCTTAATGTTATTTCAACAATAATAACCTCTTGGTCTGAGAAAATGACCCTGCCTCAATGCGATAGAAATAAACTCCACTCGAAAGATTTGTTGCATTGAATTGCACCGAGTGTAAACCCGATCCTCTAACCTCGTTGACCAGTGAAACTACTTTTTGACCGGTAACCGACCAGACATCAAGTGTTACAAACTCGGCCATAGGCAGGTTAAAACTGATGTTTGTAACCGGGTTAAACGGGTTCGGATAATTTTGGTACAATTGCCATGAGTCTGGTTGCTCCCCACGATCAGCACTTGTTGCACTCAATATCTGGATGGTTTCATCTCCAAGGTGTACTGTAATCGAGTATTCACCACCTTCGCCTGGGGCAACGACCCACTTGGGATCACTATGACTACCACAACCCATCAGAATCTGATATTCACTCACATCAAAACTCTGCTCGTGTACCAGGGGATGAATCCAGTCATCACCACAGAAATTGTTCTCTTCATAGGTTTTTATCTTGAATTCCCCTGGGGCCAAAGTACCCGACCAAGTAAAAACAAGCGGGTCTTCTGTGCTACGTGTCATCGGAGTCTGTGCATCAAGACTCCAACCACCCGGTGTTGCATCTCCAACCAGATACAATACTTCATAAGCATCTGAGGTTTCCTCTTCAACGCCTATTCGAAGTGTTTTTTCTTGGAAGTTCAATACAATTTTGTTGATTCCTGCATCCTCTGTGCCAATCATCCATTTGAAGTCTTCGACATCTGGCGGACAACCCGTAGTGATGATATAATCAGTGTTATCCTTTGACGGATGCATAACTGGTGGACGTATCCAATCCTTCTCATCGCACCAGTCACCAGTAAAAGTCGAAATTTTGAACTCCCCGGGAAGCAGAAATCCATCGTAAACAAATACCCAAGGTACGTTTACATCCTGCACCATAGGTGTTGGATTTGCAATATTCCATCCACCCGGCACAGCATTTCCTACCAGATAAATCGTGCTGTAGGGCAGGCCATTAAGGTATTCGAAAACAATGGTGGATGAGTTCAGATTCACTGTGACCACATATTCCCCAAGCTCTTCGATTTTCCATTTAAAATCTTCTTCACCGGGGGGACATCCCATAGTAACGATAAATTCGGTATCGTCCAGTGAGGGGTGCATCGTCGGTGGTCTCAGCCATGCTTCTTCATCACACCAATCACCCTTGAAGGTCGATATCTTGAATTCACCTGACAACAAAAACCCACTATAGATGAAAACACCAGGATTTTCTGAATCTGGAGTCATTGGAGTAGGATTTGAGATATTCCATCCACCTGGGGCAGCATCACCAACCAGATAGAGATTTTCAAAAGTTGACTGACTGTAAACTGACGATATCGAAAAGACCGTAACCATCAGAACGCCTAAAACCATCGTTGCCATATTCCGTATAAACAATTTCATAAGTTCTCCATTAATGTGAAAGTACAAC
>CAZDYD010000022.1:0-33115 GCA_964509715.1 uncultured Chitinophagales bacterium | reverse complement strand
CAAGGATTGTTCGCTGGGACTGATGCAAGAGCAATGGGAGTAAGCATGGCTGAGACAGCCCGTAACAAATTGAGGTTCTGGCAGTTGACCGAAGAGCAGATTGCCGCGATTGAACGGGATCGGGTTGTGATGCAGCAGATTCCATTTTATGCTCCTTCAGCTGGTGTCGTTTTGAATCGGAATGTGCGGGTCAATGATGTGATCGAGCCAGGGATGGTGCTTTATGAGATTGCGGATCTTTCGAAAGTGTGGATCGAGTTTGATGTGTATGAGCGGGATCTTGGGTTGTTTCGAGAGGGAGCGCGTGTCAGGTTTGGGGCGGGTGGATTGGCCGGGGAGAGGATGTCGGGTAGGGTGAGCTGGGTGGATCCGATCGTAGATCGGGAACGTAGGGCGGCAAGGGTGCGTGTGGAAGCTGATAATAGAGATGGATCTTGGCGCCCAGGAATGATTGTTCACGGGACGTTGGAGGTCGGATTAGGTGGTGGGAAGGTGTTGATCCCAAATTCAGCGGTGTTATGGACGGGTCGTAGGTCTTTGGTTTATGTTGCTTCGATTGAAGACGATACATGGGTGTTTGAGTCCAGAGAGATTGTTTTGGGTGACCGAGCCGGTGATCATAGTGTCGTTTTGGATGGTCTGAAGGAAGGTGAACATGTTGTAGTGAACGGTGCGTTCAAAGTGGATGCTGAGTTTCAACTCCGTGATAAATTTAGTATGATGAATCGAGGAACGACTGGTTCGTTGTCGGCATCTTTGGGTCGATCGGGGGATGGATCGCAGCCAGTATCATTAGGTCGATCGGGGAATGGTTCGTTGTCCCCAAGTAGTGCTGGAGCACAAGGTGGAGTTGGGATGTCGGGACCAAATGGCATATCTGAGTCCGGAGGTCAGTCGGTAGGGCGTGCCACTGCGTCGGATATTACTGGTATTCGCAGGGATGTTTCGGGTTTGGCTGGATTACATGGGAGTGTGGGTCAGGATTTTCTGGTAAAGTTGGAGGGTTTGTTGGATGGGTACTTTGAGATTAGAGAGGCGTTGTTTTCATCGAACGGGACGGAGGCTGCACGAAGAGTGAACGGTATGAGGCAGAGGTTGGGTTCTTTGGATGGGAGAGAGTTGAGGGGGCAATCGCAGTCAATTTGGCTGGGATATCAGCAAGACCTGATGGAACAATTGACTACCTGGCCTGACGATTCTCAACTTGAGCATCAAAGGGTATCCTTCTATGAACTAAGTGAATTGTTAAATGAAATCGTAACCCGATTTGGAGTACAAAATGTTGTATATCAACAGTATTGTCCCATGGCCTTCAATGATATTGGTGCCACGTGGCTAAGTCGTTCAGATCGTATAGAAAATCCGTATCTTCCTGAAACTATGGCAGGATGCGGAGAAGTTTTAGTTAAAATAGGCGGATAAAAGAATATTTTACACAAATCAACAACAACAATAAAAAAAACATGAAAAAAATAACGTTAATTCTATCAATGGCTTTGTTCATGATGGCCTGTGGAAATGGTCAGCAACAAAATGAGCAATCAGCTTCTTCCTCAACCGCTGAATCAGCGGCACTGCCTACAACAGATGCATTCAAAACAGATCTGATTGTAGTATTGGATGCATACTTTGAACTAAAGGATGCCTTGGTTCAGACCGATGCTGTTTCAGCGTCTGAAAAAGCCGTTGCTTTAGCTGAGGCTATCGATTCAGTTGATTCCCAAGGACTTTCAGCAGAGGCTGCGATGTTGTGGGATGTAGCTGGAAAAGATGCGCATGCTGCAGCACTCGCAATCTCAGAAGAAACAGATGTTGAGGTTCAGCGTGAACATTTTGAGCCACTTTCAAATGTATTTATCGATATGGTCAAATCCTATGGTCCATTCAGTCACGTAATCTACATTCAGCGTTGCCCAATGGTGCGTGGTGGTAACGCAGACTGGTTGAGTAAAGAAGAGAATGTGATGAATCCATATCATGGATCCAGAATGTTGACATGCGGATCTGTTATCGAAAGAATCTGATATTGTAATAATTTGGCTGATGCTCTTTAAATGTGTATCAGCAAATCATCTGATTCGGGATTTCAAAATGAAAAGGGACTGTTGGATGATATCTTCCGACAGTCCCTTTGATTTTATTTGATACGACTGATGTCAATCAACTTTATAGAGCAAGACAAATTGCATCTGCATAGGTGAATGTATCACCATCACCGCCAATATCAGCCGTACATGCGCTTTGGTCTTTCAGGACACTGAATACCGCATTTCTGATTCTGTTGGAAATATCATCATGACCAAGATGTTCAAGCATCATCAGTGCAGAAAAGAGCAGTGCTGTAGGATTAGCCTTCTTTTGTCCCGCGATATCTGGAGCTGATCCGTGAACCGCTTCAAACATAGCATGTTCTTTGCCTATGTTCGCTGATCCTGTAAGTCCGAGTCCACCCACCAGACCTGAGGCGAGATCGCTTAAGATGTCACCGAACAGATTGGTTGTGACCACCACATCGAATTGTTCCGGGCGCATGACCATCTGCATGGCCATGTTGTCAACGATGATATCACGAAAGTCGATTTCAGGATAATCAGGGGCCACTTCACGTCCAACTTGCAGGAATAATCCAGATGTCAGTTTGAGTATATTGGCTTTGTGGACCAAATGGACTCTTTTTCGATTGTGTTTAATAGCATATTCGAAAGCTGCGCGAATGATTCTTTCACTTGCATCACGAGTAATTACGGCAATTGATTCTGCATGTTTGTTTTTATCATCGACCCAACGTTCCTGACCGATATACATACCCTGTGTGTTTTCTCTGAAGAGCACCAGATCAACATGTGTGAACGGGGAGTGGATGCCTGGGAGGCTTTTAGCGGGTCTGATATTACTGAACAGATCAAAGCGTTGACGCAGTGCTACGTTAATTGATCGAAAGCCAGCTCCGACGGGAGTTTCAAGCGGACCTTTTAAAGCAATTTTATGCTTTGCTATCAAATCTACGGTTTCTTCCGGTAATGGATTACCAGTTGCATTGAAGGCGCTCATTCCAGCTTGGGCTGGAATCCAGTTTATAGGCGCGTTCGCTGCCTTGAAAATTCTTTGTACTGCTTCAGTGATCTCCGGTCCGATTCCATCTCCGGGAATCAATACTACATTATGCATAATTATGGTGTTTGCGATGATTATTTAATAATATCAGGGGCTGTCAACCCAAAATTCCAAAGACCAGAAATATAGTAATATTCTCGCTTTAATGCTTGAATAGTGGAGGCAGATTGAGTTTAACGGTAGGAGCCTGCCAAGTTAGAGGTCAGACGATTGAACTCGCTGCTCCAGGTAGATCCAGTTTGACCGGGAATTTCAGTTGGAAAGTCGTTCCGTTTTTGTCCCAATCGTAACTGTAATCACCATTGAGCTGTTCGGAAAGAATTTTAATGAGTAATAGTCCAAGGGTATCGTCGGAAGTAGCAGAAAAATTATCGGGCAGTCCGATACCATTATCGATAATATTCAGGATCAATTCACCATCGAGTTCTTTCAGGTTTACTTTCAGCTGACCAGAAGTTCTACCAGGAAACGCATGTTTCAGAATATTCGTGACCACTTCATTGACTATCAAAGAGCAGGGTATCGCCTGATTGATGTTCAGGTTGACATCCGCGCATTCAAAATCAAGTTTTAGGTCCAGGTCGGTTTTGAACGTTATGATGATATTGTTGATCAACGAATTCAGGTTATCCGGGAAATTGATCTTTGAGAAGTCATGTGAGCGATATAAATGCTCATGTATGGTCGCCATGGTCTGGATGCGTGATACGCTATCCAGAAGTTTGATTGAGATTTCTTTATTGTCATCTTGATATGCCTGGAGTTGCATCATACCCGAAACAATGGCAAGATTGTTTTTTACACGGTGATGGATTTCAGAAAGCAGGATTTCTTTTTCACGGAGTGATCGGATCAAATTCTCCTGATAGATTCTTCTTTCGGTCGTGTCGTTCGCAAGTATCAATTTGCTTGGTCTTCCGTTGTAAATAATGTCACTGGCACGAATTTCAACATCGATGATATCCCCATTTTTCTTCGAATGTTTGGTCGAACCAATGATATATTGCTTTGAATCCCTGGTTTTGTAAACATCTTCAATGGTCGATTCGTGATACTCTTCAGGCCGTATATCAAGAATGGTCATGCTATGAAACTCATCCCTGGAATATCCATAATGCCTGATTGCCGCTTCATTAACATTGACAAATCGCAGGGTTTCCAGATCAAATACCCACATCGGTAACGGGTTGAAATCAAAAAGTTCTCGATACTGGTGTTCCGATTGTTTCAGGTGGGTATTGATTCGGCTTCGTTCAACACTATATGAAACACTTTTGATGAGAATATATGGTGTGAGATCGTCTTTATGGAGATAATCTGCGATTCCAAGTCCCCCGGCTCTGATCCCGAATTCGTGGTTGGTATAGCCGGTGAGGATTATAACAGGTGCGTCTCCGGCCATTCTGACAACCCGTTCTACCAGATCTTCACCGGTAGCATCAGGCAAAGTAAGATCCAGAAGTATGGCGTCGAACTTTGCTCCATTTTCGAACAATTTTGTAGCATCTCCCAACGATACCGCATGTACCAATTTAGGTATCGGACTGAAATCACTTAAGTACTCCTCGATGAGCAATACATCGCCTTCATTATCTTCAATGATCAACAATTCATATTGTGTGATTTCTTTGATCATACGAGTATTCAACTGGGTAGTTCAACTATATTGATCCAGAAGGATTCAATGCTCACAACGGCCTTCATGAAGTCATCCACATCGACGGGTTTTGTTATGTAACAATTCACGTGGTTCTGATATGATCTGTTTATATCGCTGGGAGATGAAGATGTGGTTAGCATCACGACTGGAATTCTACGCAGATCTTCGTCTTCTTTTATGACTTTCAGTACTTCATGTCCGTTTAATCTGGGCAGGTTCACATCAAGAATGATCAAATCTGGTCTTGGTTCATTTTCATACCCGTTTTTCTTCATCAGAAAACTAAGGGCATCTTGCCCATTTCTGACAATTTTGAGCGTAACGGCGATGCTTGCTTCCTCAAAAGCATCAGTGATCAAAACGATATCACCTTCGTTATCTTCTACGAGTAATATGATTTTATCTTTGTTGTTCACAGGATGAATTTATGATCTCATTTGCGTCAATATATACATAAGTTTCCAAAAGTATTCGACACGCGATAGGATTATTTTACTTAATAAGAGTCCGGAATTTGTTATCTCTACTCGGAATTATCTTTGAGCAGTAATTGCCCTCAACCTATTGGATGTCAATGCACTGATACCACCAACCAATCCTCCAACCAGTGCGGTTACAAGAATGACCAGGATATCGGACGGAAGGCCCAATAGTTCGGCTATTCGGGATGCAAGTATTTGTCCCTGAGTTGCATAAATGTACCCAGACCAGCCCAGCCACAGGATGAAAATTCCCAGGAATCCGTTCATGAATGATTTTCCGGCGGATTGTTCCGAAAAAAAAGAAATAGCAAAAGCGGCCAGGACAATACCCCACCACGGAAGAAACATTTGAAGTATTAGCGCTAATATTGCGGTTAATAGTATGGACATAGTGAGTACCAATGTAATTAGTTTGCGGTTAGCTTAAGTATTCCGGGCATAGATGACCTGGCAGATTCCAATGAGCTATGTAGTGTTAATTCGAATGGATCACCAGCAGCCCATCGGTCAATGAATGCATCATAACCGGAACTTGCCGGGTTTCCTGTTTGTCCTCCGGGATAGATTCCCCAGGCTTTTACAGGTGTACCCATTTCAACCACCATCCTCCATGATGGACCATGTTGGTTTCCGATTGCGTTTGGTGATTCACTACTTCCCGATACCGCTAATCTGGGACGATTCAATGCAGGGATATCGAGCAAGTGATTGATCGTACTTCCATTTATTGTCCAAAACTGCCATTTGTCACTTAGCTCTTCTCCATGTCGTTTGGTTAAAGTTTCAACGGTTTTCTTGAATGTCCTGATCAAAATATCTCTTGAATCGGGTTTGTGTCCGTGCAAGCTTTCGAATGGATGGGTATCATTCTGTTGAAAGAGGATGCGCAGTGTAGTTAGATAGGATGGAGCGGCTATAGGACCGGATAGTTTTTCAAACTCATAGACAAACATATCGCGTCTGATTTCAGCCAGCCAGGTATTGAAGACTGTAGCTTCAATACTCTCAGCATGATTAATGCGGTCCCAACCATGTAGATGTTCCAGGATGCTATATTCGAATGGACTCAGACTTTGCAGGTCATCATTCAAACCTGAAAGCATTAGGTCCAGCCAATCTTCTGCCCAATAATTGGATGAGTTCATCTGTAATGCGATCATATCCTGCGGGGTGGCTTGTGTCAATACCGATAATTTACGATTGATGATACTTGCCCGTGCCGGACTGGCATAGCCACGTCCAATGAAGTACGGATAATCACTTCCAGCCAGGTCTTGATTGGCTGAGCTTACAAATCCACGTTGTGGGTTCAATTCCCAGGGGACTTCATCATGAGGTATGTAATCGATCCAGTCGTAAGCAGGATTTGATCCATCACTGATATATTTACCCTGACCTTCCCATCTTACCGGATGCCGACCACTGATCTTCATGGCAATATCTCCGTTTACTGAAGCAAAGGCGAAATTCTGAGCTGGGGATGATAAAAGTGAAACACCACGTTCGTAATCCTCAAAGTTCTTTCCACGATTCAGATGGTAGAATGCCTGAAGGGGATTCGAAGGCTGGTGAGCGACCCATTGAATGGCATGTCCGACAGGGATAGACCTGGAGAATGTGGTAATTCTCAATGAATCGGCCTGTTCTGGGAACTCATCGCTGGTATAAGCAATAGGTCCGTGGTGTGTGAAATAAATCGGCTCATTTACAACACTCTTTCCACGAATGTGATAGGATTCCTCTCTTCTTGTTACGGGTTTCCACTCGCCATTATGGTAATAATTTGTCTTGGTTTCATCCAATACAACTTCAAAAATATCCATGGCAAATCCACCCGTATTCGTCACTGCCCAGGAAATGTTTTCATTGAAACCAATTATTACCCCGGGGACACCTGGAAGCGTTACCCCATAGACGGTAAATTCTGGGGTACTCAACTGAATTTCGTACCAAATGGAGGGTAAACTAAGTGTGAGATGTGGATCAGATGCGAGTAGTGGGGATCCGGATGCAGTGCGGGAGCCGTGAACAGCCCAATTATTTGAGCCTATTCCGGGATTTCCTTCTGGAATTTGGAATTCTCTTTGGATAACCTGCGGTATGAAATCATCGGCAGGAGATGGAGGTATGGATGGATTCAGATGTGCCCATTTTGTGTCCTTACTGACTATGGGTTCAAGGACTTCGGGTAAGTTCGGGAAGAGTGCTTCGATCGTGTTTTTCCCAAAAGCCTCCCTTAGTCGGGTGAGTCCATAGGTATTGGTTCGGAAACTCAATGTTTGGTTCATATTCATGAAAAATATCGCCGTTTTCAGAGGATTCCATGATTCCGGACGATAATCCAATAATTTATACTCGAAAGGTAATGTTTTGTCATCGATCTGATCGATCCAGGTGTTGACACCATCTGAATAGGCTTGAACAGCCATCGTGCTCCATTCATCTTTTAATATCTCGGCATACGTTTGCTCCGCTCCAAACGTCATCCCGATCTTACGTTGATACCTATCATAATTCAACGCGCGTTCACCAACAATTTCTGAAACTCGTCCAGCCGCAGCGTGCGTTGAAAATTCCATCTGCCATAGTCGATGCCTGGCAACTACATAACCCTGTGCGAGATATAGGTCATGGTCGTTTTGGGCGAAAATGTGAGGTACCCCTCGCTCGTTGTAGGTGATGGTCACATCACCTTTCAAACCCGGAATACGAATGGTTTCTCCGTCAGGGATATCGGGGATGAGTGCTGTTTGCCAGACACCTCTGGCCGGATCCAGAAACTTACCTACCGGTGGTATGTCTCCTATTTTTGTATTTAATACATATACAAGACCAAATGTTAGAGCAAGTAGAAATATGAACTGTACCCAAAGGGTCGATTTATTTTTTCGCATGAAGACTTTAACCCGGATTAGTTGTTCAATTTGAAGCAGAATGAGAAAAATTGATTATCAATATAACAAACGAATTTGTTACTGCAATAAAAAACCCTCGCACCAAATGAAGGCACGAGGGTGATATGTATTTATCACAAGTTTGACATGTGGTTAACTCAAGTTTGAAAAGTGGTTATCACAAGTTTGACATGTGGTTAACTCAAGTGTGACATGTAGTTAACAGGATTGAGACACGGCTACTTTACATAGCGATCCAACCAGGTAATGGTTTCCCACAGCATGTGATGCAAAGACTCGCGGGACGAGTATCCGTGACTCTCATGAGGTAGCATGACCAACCGGGCCGTTCCACCATTTCCACGCACAGCCTGGAACATCCTTTCACTCTGAATGGGGAATGTACCGGAGTTGTTATCGGCCTCACCGTGAATGAAAAGAATCGGAGTTTTGATCTGATGTGCATAGAAAAATGGTGACATCTGGATATATGTATCCTGAGCCTCCCAAATAGATCTTGGCTCTGCCTGGAATCCGAATGGGGTCAATGAGCGGTTATACGCTCCACTTCTGGCGATTCCGGCTTTGAACAAGTCTGAATGGGCAAGGAGGTTTGCCGTCATGAATGCACCATAGGAGTGTCCGCCTACAGCAACCCTATTGGGGTCAGCGACACCACGTTCCGCGAGGTAATCGATGGCCGCTTTTGCATTACCAACCAATTGCTCAAGAAAGTTATCGTTTGGCTCGATGTCAGGTGCAGGTGCTACAATCGGCATGGCTGCGTTGTTCAACACTGCATAACCTTGAGTCACGAGAAAATGTGGTCCCCAATAGCTTATCGCATTGAAACGATACGGACTATCGCTGACCTGTGCGGCGGCATCTGCCGACGCAAATTCTCGTGGATATGCCCAGAGCATAAGTGGCAAAGGACCATCACGTTCGGCAACATATCCCGGTGGGAGTAAAAGTTGACCTGTAAGAGTGAGTCCGTCTTCTCGATAGTAGGTTACGAATTCCGTCTGGACACCGATAAGATTTGGAGTTGGATGCTGAAAATCTGTAATGGCCCGGGATTGACCGTTTACTAAATCGATTTCCAGGAAGTTCGGTGGCTCGTTGTTGGATTCTCTGCGGATGATGATTTCATTTGCGGCTTCATCAACAACTGAAGCAACCGTCGCAAAATATGGTGCTTCCGATCTCCATAGCTCTCTGAATTCGCCCGTATTATAATTGAAAGCTCGTAGGAAGGGTCTGTTACCTTCAGGTGAAGCTCCTTGTCCAGACATCAGTATCTCCGTGTTGCCTGAAATCAAGTGCATTGATGAATATCCATTACCAAGTGCTCTCAAAACAGGACTTCCCGGATCTGCGTAACGATCTTCATAGTTTCGTTCAAAAACTTTTTGAGGGGATGAACCCGGAGTTCCAGGTTGGACCCTCCATGTTCTGGTCGTTCGATTTGCCCGCCAGGTTTCGTTGATAAATGCAATGTTGTCATTTCCCCAAACAACTCCGGCAAATCGTGTTTCCAGTTTTGCAAGCTCAATTGGATCACTATTGAATGGAGCGTTCAACAGGTAGGCAATATCACGGATAGCTACGTTGTTAGCTGGATTTCCACCGTCCTGTGCCATAACAAAAAAGAGGGTAGAAGGAGCATCCGATCTCCAACCAATATTCCGTCGACCCTCCCAGGTTGAGTTGAAGGCAATTGGGACATTATCAAGCAGAGGTAATTTCTGAATGGTACTAACATGGCGTCCGTTTCTGTCCCACACTTCGGTCGATAATGGGAATCGGTTCGCGGGAACAGTATAGGAGTATGGTTTCTCAATCCGATTGACCAACACATATTGTCCATCGGGCGAGATAGATGTACCCGCATAGATATCATTATTGCCAAAAGGTCGTGTTGTCCCGTCAAGGCCTGCAACGATCAACCGACTCGTGAAAAAATAGTCAAACAGTGCTTCATCATGTGGATTTGTGAGCAAGTCTTGGAAAGTTCTGGCAGGTGCTGCTTCACCAGTGGCATCCTGAATGATCGGTCCATCCGGTGCCAGATTAGGAGTTGGCTCGAATCCTCTGTCATCTGGTATGGTACGAACAAGTAGGTTCTTGCTGTCTGGGAACCAATCGTATGGTGATCCAAACCAGACATTATTTACCCTGAAATTACCTAAACGTCGCGCATTTGCTGACGAAACGTCGCCAATCCAAAGTTCGATGTGACGTTCTTTTGTTAGTGTAAATGCAAATGATTTCCCATCCGGTGAAAAAGTGACATTTTGAATTATCGGATCGGATGGGAGTCCACTGATTTCATTTTCTGTAAGGTCGGAGGTCTTTTTTAAAGTTATCCGATTCGAATAACCAGATCTGCTGGGACCATTTGTCCTGGGATTAATTCTGATTCCGGCCAATCTGTATTCAGGTTGGGCAAGATCTGCTATCGTACTGACACCGGGAGAGTGCAGCAATAAAATAACTGACCTGTCTGGTGAAATGCTAAGTGAGGGTGCTGAGGGTGCATCTACCAAAGCAGCGACCTCAGGAGGTGGAGTCTGATAACGGATTTGAGCGTGCAAGAGTACGGGTGCACACAAAAGAATCATCAGGATCAGACTTTTTGTGAAATTTCTCATAACCAAGTTTCCAATTAATTGACATTAGGTTCAACTCTGAGCTGAACAAATTCTCGACCAGTCAATATAACACGTCGATTATTTACCCCACATACCTGCGAATGTTAAAATAAGTAGCGTGCTGAATCCGAGTCCCCAGCATACCACAACGGCCAGGTCTTTCCAAAACGGATCGGATCCAATGATAATCAAGGGTATTAGACCAGCAATAGTGGTAAGGGATGTAATCAAAATGGCTCTGATTCTGTTTTTATAAACATGAACCCAGCTACGTAGACCCCATATTCCTGCACGACGCATCCGATCCTTATCGTGTATCAATAAAATGGCATTGTTAACCACGACCCCAACACTCAGGAGCATACCTGCAATTGCACCCTGACCAAAATTCAACTCATGGTACAAAATACCGCTCATCACACCGAGTAAGGCCAGCGGAACGGCCATGATCACCACAAAAGGATCACGCCAACGTTCAAGTAAGGCCGATACTATCATCCACACACTCAACAATGCCATCAACATAACAAACAACATGTTCTGACGCTGTTCCATTTGTGCGAATGACCAAAAGGAGCGATCTACAAAGTTAATTCCGATTGGAAATGGAAATTGTTCAAGTATGCTTTCTCTGAAGGTATTTGCCATTTGTGGTGGACCCATAAAATCATATGCGATCGTACGACTGTATGATTGATTTTCCCGTCTGATTTCACTCAGGATTTTTCTTTTATCCAGGTCTGCGATTTCACCCATTGTGAAATGAGTGTCGTTAAATTGGCGCGGTCGGTCACGGAAGTCCATCCAATACTGGTTCTGTCTTTGGCCAATACCCATGAGATACATTCGTTGTCCCTGAAACTCAATGCGTCCAGCAATGTTTTCAGGATTGATATCTACTTGAAGTGCATCAAGAACTTCTCTGCGGTTCAATCCTTTGGAAATGATTTGAGGTTCATCAAATTTCAGAAAATATTGCTGGAGGTCGCCTCTGCTGAAAAAACCGGTCTGATTGATATCAACATTCTGAACACGCCTATTCCTTTCGAGTCTGTGTTGAAGTTGACGTGCAGTATTTTCCAATTCTGTGTAGGAGTACCCGGTTAGCTGAATGTTTCCTTGAGAAAAACTGCCTCCACCAGAAAAGAATCCATCGCCCAGGCCGGAAACAGAGATACGTGAGTTACCTGTTCGAGCTGCCAGATAGATTAACTCGGCATACAGAATATAGGGATCAGGTTGGACTAAATACTCATCCTTGACATGTAATATTATTCGTGCTCCAAACTGCTCAGATACCGTAGTTTCAAAGAATTCGAAAGCATGGGAGTATGGTTCGGTTATGATTTCGAAGTTGCGAGCGATCTTGTCGATTTCTTCCAGAGGAGTACCCTGAGGAGTGTTGATCGAAACAAAAATCCTCTCCCCTTGAGAACGACCCCAAGGTTCACCGAAATATGTTTTCGCAAAGAATTGATTTGTGATTCCACCCACCCATTTGTCTATTTCGCGCTTATTGTCAAAATATGGTTTAGTAATCTTTCGAACCCAGGAATCGCCACTCCAAGTAGGTTCTTTGATGGTAAAAGTGGGTATGCCAATTGCTGCGATCAAAGCAAACGTGAGGACCCACCGCAGTTTGCGTCTGTAATGGAATATCCTTGTCAGACTGAAATAACGCTGTATACGGCGTATCCATGCCGGCCACCGGATTCGGCGCTTATTTTTTTCATGCACGGATTTTGGAACCAACCAGACCAGAGCATAAGGTATCCACGTGAGCGATACCACAACCGAAGCGAGGAGGGTGAATGAAAGTGCCTGTGCCAGAGGTACCAGGAACATCCGAATCGATTCCATGGCAAATAATAAGGGAATAAATATACCTACTGTTGTGAGTGTGCTACCCAAAACAGGCACAACAGCATGACCGAGATTATTTCTTAAATGATCGATTCTGGCATTTCTGCCTTTTGGAAGTCCGGGATTGATATACTCGAAAACGACTACAGCATTATCGATGATCATCCCAATCGATACTGTGAGTCCGGCCAACGTCAAAATGTTGATAGTGACACCGATCATATACAGAATCGTGATACTGATCAAAATCGAAAAGACAATACTTCCAAGAATTACAAAAGGGGCGCGGAATCGTCGTATAAACAACAGAAGAACCAAAAATACAGCAATAACGCTATAGGCAGACTGCATCTGTAACTCATCAAGTTGTTTTCGTAGTCTTTCGGTGTTGTCTTGTTCCAATCTGATGATGACTCCCTCAGGAAGTTCAGATTGAATCGATTCCATTCTACGTCGGATTTCCTCGGCCAGGCTCAATGCATCGGCACCGCCTTCTTTATCAAATCTGATTGTCAGAGCATTATTTCCGTTGATGCGTTTTATCTGTCGATCGGGATAGTCTCGAAGTTCAACTGTGGCAATATCCACTAATCTGATCTGCCTGTCTGAATCACGAAGTTTGATAGGGATTCGTTCAATATCTTCGATATGCGAAACCTGAGGGGGGACCATCAGGGTAAATCTTCCCGATCCATGATCGGTAAATCCGGCACTTCTCCACTCGAGGTTCTGGCGGACCAAGCCCATGATCTCATTGGGCCGGAGTGAGAGCTGTTCTAACAAAAACGTATTGAATACGATACTCAAAGCTGGTTCACGTACCCCTTGCAGCTCAACTTCCGACAATCCTGGCAATCCCATTAACGGAAGGCGGATCTGCCTATCCGCAATCTCCAATAGAGTACGGGGAGGAAGGGAACCATGTATGGACCATGTCATAAACGTGGTCATGTCGGATAATTCCCGAGGTACAGATCTGGTAATCGGTTGTTGAACCAAACTTTGTGGCAGGGCATCTTTGATACCGAAAAGATATTCCTGTAGTTCAACCGTTCTGAAATCTACCGGAGCTTCTTTTCGGAAGGTTACAGTGACTCTTGTTGTCCCCTCAGATGTAATAGAGCTGATTTTTTCAACATCGCGAAGGCGTGATGCGACTTGCTCAACTTTTCGTGTGACTTCCTGTTCCATTACCTCCGGAGAAGTACTACCCCAACGGTAGCTCACCGTGATACTTGGTAATTGTATCTCAGGGGCGAGTTCCATGGGTATGCTCAACCATGATGATACTCCCACTGTGAGGACCATCATGTAGAACAGAGAAATCAGATATCTGCGTCTGAACAGGTTCATGTATGTTTAATCACGTGATCTGACATTCACTTTTTGTTGATGAGATAATGCGAAGTGTCTATCGACAGCGAGCAGATCTCCGGGACTTAGCACTTCTTCATTTAGAATGACGAATTCGGGTGTAATTACCATAGGTTCGACGTAGACCCACTCCACCATATCGCCATTCAGTTTGAATACGAGTTGTCGGCCATCACGTTCCAGCAGGACTCCACGAGGTGCACGCACCCTACCTGTGTGCGATTCTAAAAGAACCCTTCCTGTAACCGTCATTCCAGTTTTCAGTCTTCTGTCGGCATTATCAACTTCAACAATGATCTGCCCGGTTTTTCTTTCGCGGTTGATCAACGGCGATATGGTCGATATACGTCCGGTTGAGCGATATCCTGTGGGTGTTGTGATCTGAACATTCATACCTGTTCGAAGTTTGCCAAGTTCAGACTCGAGTACATCGAGACGAACCTGAACGGTTCGATGATCCAGCAGTTGGCCTAAAGGAGAACCGGCGTTTAGATATGCCCCCTCGGACAGATTCAAGGTAGTATGAATTTCCCCGGTGAAAGGCGCTATGATGGCTGTATAACTGTATTCGAGTTCGGCTCTTTCCAATGCGACTTTGGCTTGCAGGTATCCGAATTGCTGTTGAAGATTTCTTTCCTCTGATTCACTGAGAACCCCTCTGCTAACATCACGACTCCTCAACTGTCTCTCTATGTTTAACTTCTGCTCAGTTTCCAACACATTGTTCCGTGCTTCATCCAATCGCAATCTCCATTCATCAGATATGAACGTGAGCAGCGTGTCACCACGATTCACCTGGCGACCATCTCTGATGCGGTGCCAGTTTACAAATCCGCTGATCCGGGATTGAATGGTCAGGTCGCGAGCAGGTTCAACGGTCCCCTGACTTTCAAGATAGATATATAACGGCTCATCATCGGTACTAGTAAAAATCACATCCGGGCGGATCTCGATACTGCTTCTGTCCGGATTTGGTTTTTCTGTTTCCTCTGAATTACAAGCAAACAAGCTTAAAGCTGTGATCAGGACCACATAGGGGAACGGATTCTTACTCCAGTATTTTATCTTCATTGTTTTTGAGGTCGAGGTCATAAGTGTCATTAATTTATCTGTCATATTCATTTTGAAAATCATTTCAATGCGGGATCAATCATCAGTATTCGAATGATGCTTGTAGTTTCGGTGTGTAACTTTGAACAAAATCGGAATTACGAATAGTGTCAGCATTGTCGAAGTGATCATTCCGCCGATCAGTGCAGAAGCCAGGGCAAACCGGAATTCATATCCGTCACCGAATGGTATAAGCATTGGAATCAACCCCAGTATCGTTGTGAGTGTTGTCATTACAACAGGGCGGAAACGATGCTTTCCTGCCAGATGAATTGCTTCCTTCAGGTCTCCGGTATCTTCGAGATAACGTCGCATGAAATCAACCTTGAGGATTGCATCATTTACTGCAATCCCGGTCAGGATTAAGATTCCCATAAATGAAAGGATGTTCAGACTGTTTCCAACCAGATATAGCATGATCAACGAGCCTATCCAAGCGAAAGGAATGGCAAAAAGTATCAAAGCCGGATAGCGTAAGCTCTCATATTGAACAGAAAGAATGATGTATATCAAAATGAGACTAATACCCAGGAGTTTCATCATATCACTCAGAAGTTGGTCGACCTGGAGTGCGGCTCCTCCAACTCTCACCTGGATCCCGGTCTGGCGTGTGAACTCCCTTACCCGGTCCAATATATCATTTTTATTCCACCACCACTGTGCCATTGAAATTGTGGTAAGATAACTCAATACTGGAGTTTGATTGATCCGTTCCAGCTGCTCCGGTTCATCTGCGATCACGATGTCGGCCACTTCCGACATTGGGATTGATCGTCCCTGAACGGTTAAATTCACACTTGTAGGATCAAAATCACCTGTTTCATTGCTGAATAAGCGGATGGCAATACTTTCGTCCTCGCGATTCCATTCTGTGACCATGCTACCACGTGCTCTGGATTCAAGGTATTCGGTAATGGACTGTTCTGATAAACCATATCTAAGTAACTGATCGGATCTGAATCTGATATGGTAGGTATTCACGACCTCGGGAAACTGTTTACTAAGTGTGGTACTGTGATTATTTTGATTCAGATATTCGTGCAATGCGAATGCCGCTTTTTCAGAATATTCCCTGTCCATTCCAACAATCCTGAATAGTACCGGTGCGTCTGCATCCCCGAAAAACGTTGAGAATACATTGCCACCAGCGAGTTTGTCGGCCGTCCAGCCTCCCCTTGATCCAATATATTGCTCAATGACGTTCTGGACTTGATCGGCCTGAGCTCTACCATCAACCGGGACACTAATCGTAAATTTGTTCAGACCTTCTCGTGATACTCTGGCCAGATTTGTTTGATCTGTATACCCACCCATGGTCAGAATATTCGAAGTCCCGGTCAGAGATTGTACGGTATTTACAAGACCTGCGGCTGATGAACGGGTCGTGACCAATGAAGTGTTCCCCGGTAAGTTGATTCTGTAATCTACACTGGTTGGCTCAGTCTCTGGAAGCATTCCCTTCGGTAGCTGATAGAAAGCCAGAACTGCCAACGATGCCATGATCAAGGTAATCAAAATAGAGACAAATGGAGCAGCCAGGGCTCTTTCCAAAACCGACTCATAGAACAGCAAAACCTTGTCGAATCCTCTGGTAAAACGTGTTTTCTCCTCAATCACTATGCCGCTGTCAGTCTTCTTTTTATCCGAGCGCTTCTTTTGGATGGTTACGACAAGAACTGGTAGAATTCCGATTGCAACCAATAGTGATGCCAGCAAGCTAATGGAGAGTGTGAACGCTTGATCCCGAAAAAAAGCTCCCTCGAATCCGCCCAAAAATAACAGTGGCAAAAAGACTGATATGGTTGTGAACGTTGATGCAGTTATCGCCAGTGCGATTTCTTTGGTTCCCTGACGCGCAGCCTCAAATATTTTCAACCCGGAATCCCGATATCGGTTAATATTCTCGAGAACGACAATCGCATTATCAACCAATAGACCAATCCCAAGAGTCAACCCGCTAAGTGAGATTATATTAAGCTGGACCCCGCCCAAATACATCACAAAAAAAGTAAGAAAAATACTTACGGGAATCGCTATCCCGATGGTAAAGGGCATTCTGGGATCATTTAAGAATAGGAATAGAATCAAGAATGCCAGAATTCCCCCATACATCAATGTCTGTAACAAATTCGAGATAGAGTTACTGATATAGGATGCATTTTCCTGGATCACTTCGATCGTCACTCCCGGAAACTGTTCCCGAACCTCTTCAAGTACAGGAGTGAGTGACTCAAAGACCGAGACAGTATTGGTTCCATAATCCTTTTTTACAAGTACTGTCAATGTTTGACTGTCATCAAGCAATGCAAATGACACCGGTTCCTGTTCATCAAAATATATTTCAGCTACATCATTTAAACGGATTATCCTGTCACCACCAGGAGTTCTCATCAAAGGAATGCTCCCTATATCATCGAGAGACTGGATACGGCTCTGGATCGTAAGTGAGTATCTGTACCAACCATCTCTGAGTTCTCCGGATGCAGAAAACAGGTTGGCCTGTTGGATGGTTGCCCGTATCGATGAAATCGACATCCCATATCGGTCAATTTCGTTTTGTCTGAAACGGATGTGCACCTCCGGGACCACCGCTCCAACCAACACGGCCTGTGCAATGCCCTCGACCTGCTCCAGTCTGCGGGTGAGTACCTGGTCGGCCCATCTTTTCAAATCAAGGCGAGTATCAAAATCCGGATCTCTCTGACCAATTGCGTTTATCGCCAGAATCGCGACCGGTTCGTCTGCAGGTGTCGTATAAATAAGTTGGGGACGATCGGCTTGTTCAGGAAGTAAAAAACGAAGTTGATCCAGCTTTTCACGAGTATTCAGGAAGGCAAGGTTCATATCACGACCCCAATCAAACTCCAGGGCTATAATACTTTGTCCCTGTCGGGCAAAACTATGGATGTTCTTGAGTCCCGGGATGGTACTCAACACCCCTTCCATTGGTTCATTGATTCGTGATTCAACTTCTCTGGCAGAAGCCCCACTCCAATTCGTCTGCACCATCAATGATGGGGTCTCAATATCTGGTAATAGATCTACCGATAAATCTTTGAGTGCGATGTAGCCAAATATAAATGTGGCCAATACAAGCATAAATGCTGTTACCGGTCGGTTTAAGAGCATGAGCGAAATCTCCCGAAAATAATCATGACCATACTATTCTATTTCTAACTGTTAACCAATTTGCTTAAGTAAAAACTAAATTGGCTATAATCCAAAATTTTTTGTTGTTAAATATGTGACCATCATCGACTACTAATGAATTAGTAGCTTGAAAAATACAACTTTATCTTTAAATGTCGACCGCATAATGATGCTATCGACTGACATCTTTTGGGGATAAGACGAGGCTACCCGAAAAATAGTTTCAATAAATTAACCAGCTATGGCTCTGAGTGCTTTTTCGTTTCTGATGCCAATTTTTTTTGCATGTGTCACAAGAATACCCTCAGCTCTGAAATCGGATATGAGACGGATGGCAGTTTCTGTGGCAGTGCCTACCATTGCAGCAATATCTTCTCTGGAAAGTTCTATATTCAGCAGGCAATCTGCACCATGTGTACCATAGGTATCCATGAGCAGAAGCAGAGTATCGGCCATTCTTTCACGCACTGACTTTTGTGCAAGACGGAGTAAGCGCTCTTCGGCGTGTCTGAGGTCCTGTGAAAGTTTCTGGATTATGGCCCGAACAAAATCAGCATTCTCCGTCATGAACTGGTTGAAATCCGCCAACGGTACCATACAAACCGTGGTGTCTTCCAGAGCCATAGCTGATGCGAAATACGGTTCATTGCTCACAACGGCCCGATAACCGATGATATCACCTCTACCTGCGAGACGAACGATCTGATCTCTTCCCTCATCACCTGTCTTATATATCTTTACTTTTCCATTACTGATACAGAACAAACCAATAGCTCTGGTTCCCTCCCGGAAAATCTGTTCACCTTTGTGATAGTGTCGACAAATTTTATGGGTGTTGATCAGTTCGACCTCAGCATTGTTCAATTTCCCGAATGCATTGTCAATTCTGCAGGTGCAGTTCTCACAGCTATTGAAGGATGGTGTTTTTATCGTTTTGCTCACCATGACCAGGAACCATTCAGATTAAGGGGGATATCCAATCCTTTTTCGAAATAGGGAAGATCAACATCCAGTTTCGCATTTCCTGAGACACTATACGGCATAGCACCCCCTCCAGTGAGCATGCGATACACTCCGGATCCCAGGGAAACAAAATCCAATCGGATTGGTATTTCTATGATTTTCTCATCTTTGGAGGCCAATGTTGAACGATTGGCGACGGTTGCACTAGCCCATCGGTTACCCTGAACATCCAGATTATAGTTCAGATTTCCCAATGTAATCCCGAAACTGTTTGGATTAAACCACTTCAGCCTTAGCAATAGTTCGGCACCAGAGATTGATATATTTTTGATGGAAAATCCCTCCACGCTGACCGTAGGTAGACGGGGGACAGGGAGTTGTCCGGAGCTTTCGACTGGGACGTTCACGATACCAAGTACCGGTACATCAAATTGTATGGATGATTGTATTGTATAACTGATGCTGTCGTTTCTGATAATTGATGAACCTGTTTTTAGAATTTCATTAAATCCCAGGCTGACAGGTATTTGCATGGGTGAAGTGGACCTACCCGCGATTTCAAATCCATTGGCATTTCTGCCAGTAAGAAATTCATTTCCATCAATGGCAAAAGAGTAGTCGAATCCTGTAGCTTTTATACCGATAGCATTCGGATTGCTGATTTCAAAATCGAAGAGTAATCCGACTTGATCAAAATTCATTTCATTGAATTTCATACTCTTATATGAGACCGAAGGCTCATTGATGACCGAACGTCCAAGCTCGCCAAGAGTTGTGCAACTGTTAATAAACAGCATAGGTGGGATCAGTATCAGGAACGTCAGATATGTGGCAATATTCGTTCGTTTCATGTGCAATAAGAGAGTTATTTGTATCACGTTTCGTCGCAATTTAACCAGCATAAATAAAAAAACCACCCTGTGTCGGTAAAAACCTTCACAAGGTGGCACTTCTCAGGTAGCATATCGTAACCACATACCTGTGATTACATATTCAACAACATTCAAAAATTACTTTTTCGTTTCAAAAAACGTCAAAATAATTCATTTAATGCGGGTTTTTGCTAACCCATTGGCCATTAATCATTACACCGGTGGTATGGGTAACATACTCGAATGGATCGCCGTTGAACAAAGCCAGATCTGCATCTTTGCCCCGTTGAATGGACCCAACCCGGTTGTCGATTCCCAGTAGTTTTGCAGCACCAAGGGTGAGTGCATGTATGCCAGCTTCATATGGAAGTCCGTTTGCTACTGCGATAGCTGCTTCATAGTTAATTACTCGGGTTTTGGGCACATATCCTTCAAATCCGGATTGGAAAGCAAATGGAATTCCGTGAGCATGGAGTTTTCCTGCTGTCTCCCAACTTGCGTTCTGTGTGTCCCCACCGGTCCTGACCATGGTTGGATGGATAAATACTGGTACTCCTGCTTTTTTGATTTCATCGAGTACGAGATATGCCTCAGCGGCACCATCCAGAATCAGGTCAAATCCGAATTCCCTTTGAAGTCTCAATGCAGCCATGATTTCGGTAACCTTATGAGCTGTGATCAAAGCTTTTACTTCTTTGTTCAGAACCTTCGCCATGATTTCCATTTTCAGATCACGTGATGGTAGTTTTGAGGAGTCATCCCCAGCATTCTTGACTTTTTTGTCGTATTCCTGTGCTTTCAGGAACTCTGAACGAAGCATTGCCACTGTTCTTGAACGGCTACCCACACTGCTGTAGTTACTTGTCACGGAGCTTCCAAGCGTGAACGCAACCATGGTTACCTCGTCAATCAGGGCCTCATCAACAGTTCCACCGGTAGTTTTCACGATCATGGTTTGACCGCTGGCAATCGCACCCGGACCATGTCCGGTATGGATGGTTGTCACCCCAAGATTACGTAGCCATTCTACCAGTACTTCTCTTGCATTGTAAGCATCGAAGGCTCTGAGTTCAGGTTGAAACGGGTTCGATCGTTCGAGTTGATCCTGATCGTTACCTTGAACATTGAGTGCTCCGGCAAGCCCGACTACCGTTCTTGCATCGATGAACCCAGGGGTTACGACCTCGGCTTCCGTGACTTCTACACCATCCGGGATCCGGACTCTGTTAGCTGCGCCTACTTCTGCGATTTTTCCATCACGAACGATTATGACCCCATCGTTAATTACAGGGCCACTAACGGTATAGATTTTTTTCCCTTTTACAGCATAGGTCTGTGCGTTCACATTTGCCGGATGTGCGACCAGCATAATCCCTGCAATCATCAGGGTAGTGAGTATGAATTTCATGATTTTAATATTCGATGTGGTACTCATTCGTGTCCTCCAACTTCATGGTGATCGTGGATTTCACCACGAAAAACCTCAAATCCGCCCGTAGAATACTTTCTGTGGTCGGGCACATTCCGGTCATACACTTTTTGGCCCTCAATCCAGGTTTCCTGCACGAATGTGTACACACTAAATGGATCACCATTCAATATGACGAAATCGGCATCTTTACCCTGATCAAGTGATCCGACCCGGTGTTCGAGATCAAGCATTTTTGCACCGGCAATCGTCAGTGCTTCAAGTGCTTTTTCACGGGAGAGTCCGGCCCTGATCCCATAAGCGGCCATACGCAGGAATAACCTGGAATCTGTAATTCCATCATCCGTGTGAAATCCGAACTCTGCACCAGCTTTTTCCAAGGCAACAGCGTTTTCGTAAACCAAATTCATAGCTTCCAATTTTCCGCCTGGTGTATCCAGTACGATGATTGAACTTGGAACACCTGATTTTGCCAATTCATCGGCGACCATGGCCGCTTCGCTCACGTGGTGCAGGACAACCCTGAAACCGAACTCGTCACGCAGACGCAGGACAGTAAGGATATCATCATGTCTGTGAGTATGAAAATGCACGACACGACGCCCTTCAAGCACCTCGACCATCGCTTCCATTTTTAGGTCCCTTGCAGGAAGTTTAGAAGTATCATCACCTGCGGACTGGATTCTTTTTTGATAATCCTGGGCCCGGACGAACAACTCTCTGGCCATCGCCGCAGACCGCGCACGAGTGCCAGGGAATGTACCCGATGAGCGAATGGGATTGGTACCATTTGCCATCTTAATCCCACCGATAATACCATTTTGGATATCTTTTTCAATCAGAAGATCATAAATGGTTGAACCGTCTCGAAGTTTCAGATAGACTGTCTGTCCACTAAGTAGGTGACCCGACCCCGGCATAACGTTAACTGTGGTGATGCCACCTGTACGAGCTTTTTTGAAAGTATCACTTCGGGCATCGATGGCATCAACGATACGAACATCTGGATGTGTTGCGGATGAGGCATCACCGCCATCGCCCCGACCTATATGAGAGTGGGTGTCGACGATACCGGGTATGATCACTTTCCCACTGACATCGATTCTTTCGGCATTATTTGGAATACGTGTATTTGGTCCACCAACGGCAGTAATTTTACCCCGATGGACAACAAGTACGCCATTTTCGATCACTCCTGAGGTTACAGGATATATGGTCGCACCGGTAAATGCGACCGGGCGCTCCTGGGCTAATGCTATTCCGGAAAGCCCCAAAAGCACCATACAGGTGACTAAAAAACGTTTCATAATTATTGTTTGGTTTTTGGAATTGACGAATCCATAACTAACATCATAACTGAATAAAAACCAAGTAAAAATATTTAACAACTCTGATTGCATTATGATAACTTCACGACAAAGTAATCACATCATATTGGTATATTTACTGAACTCCCGTGTCACAATAATCCATTATATTCATTTATGATTTTTTCCATTATTCAATTAGTGATCGGTTTTGTACTTCTTACTTACGGAGCCGAACGTTTGGTCAGCGGGAGTTCAACAGTTGCATTCAGACTTGGTCTATCACCATTGGTCATTGGTCTTACTGTTGTTGCATTCGGAACGAGTGCACCGGAGTTGGTTGTGAGCATCAGGGCAACCATAGCCGGGAACTCTGATATCGCTATCGGGAATGTGATTGGCTCCAACATTGCCAATATTGCACTGATTTTAGGGGTTACTGCCATGATCAGACCCATGGCGATCCATTTGAATCTTTTGCGCAGGGAAGTACCGATTATGATCGGAATCACCTTTATTTCGTCATGGTTTATCATCGGTGATACGATAACCAGGGTAGAGGGATTACTTTTGTTTATTGGTCTCATCATTTTTATAGTTTATTCGATCCGAAACGCAAAGTATGTATCGACCGATGCTCGCGTCCATCTAGTAGAGGAACCAGAAATCAAGACAGATGTCCCGCTTTGGAAAGCATGGACGTTCGTTCTTATCGGATTGGCACTTTTAGTGGGCGGAGGTGAACTGCTTGTGAACGGAGCGGTTGAAATTGCAACTATTCTGGGGATCAGTCAGGCCGTTATCGGAATAACTATTGTAGCTGTGGGAACCAGTTTACCAGAGCTGGCCACATCCGCTGTTGCCGCATACAAAAAGGAATCGGACATTGCTGTGGGGAATATAATCGGATCAAATATATTTAATCTGCTCTGCATTCTTGGTTTAACCGGGATGATCCATCCTCTCGATAGCAGTAATTTCGACCTGGTCGATCTGGGATTCATGCTCGGACTTACCATCGTGATACTTCCAATGATGCGTATGGGGTTTGAGCTTAACAGATGGGAGGGCGCTCTGTTGTTGTCCAGTTATATTGCGTATACCACCTGGTTGTTGCTGGGTGGATGATTACCAGTATCCACTTTGTGATATCAGTTCTTCGGTGCCAAAGACGTGGCGTTTTTGATAGTACTGCATCCCTTGTGTAGTGAATTGTAAAAATATACGTGAAGAGGATTTTTTTTCTACAGAATGGGCAACTTTAATACACGTTACTGCGTTAGAATAACATCGGGTGCAGAGCTTAATTAATTATTGTTTCATCCCGATTTATCGTTTGTTGTTTGGTTAAGGGTGGGGGCGGACGTGAAAGTCCGCTCCCTTTTTTTTGAGGTAAGAGGATGTACCACACAAATAGCTAATTTCGCTCAAATATCCAGCTTTTTTATCAACTCTTGTGCTTTCTCGTAGCCATCATCGATCGTAGGACCTGCCTCATCATAATCAAACAATCCGAGATGTCCCACACCAGGAATGATCACATGATCGGCCGGACTCAGTTCGAAATTTCTTTTTGTAATCTGAACTGACATAATATCGATCGAGAATGCCAATGCATCAAAGATGGATGGTCCTTCTGGTTTGTCAATTTTGTCATCATCCCACCATTTATTGACCTTGTCCTTGACCGATCGTTCCATTTCACGGTACCTGGATCCGAGCGCATCCATAAACCAGTTTTCATCTTTAGTTGCGTTCGAGCTCAACTGTTCAATGATCGTTTTGTCGACCTCCGCCTGTTTACGGGATGCCGATTTCTCCTGAATTTGTCTGTTGCGATCGTTCTTGAGTTTTTTCTTTGAATGTTTATCTCTTTTGAGTCCATTCGCATCCAGGACCTCGCTGTTAAGATCAACAGCAATCACCAAGTCGACATCCGCATCCCGCACAACACTAACTGGGACCGGGTTGACCAGTCCGCCATCGACCAGCCATCGTCCCTGATGAAACACGGGTAAAAAAATACCGGGTAAAGAGATGCTTGCACGCACGGCAACATGGACATTTCCTGAATCCATAATGATCTGCTCCCCAGTGTAGATGTCACATGCTACAGCTTTAAAAGGCACATTTAATTCGCTGAAATCAGATACCGGGATAATTTCGTGGATGAGATCCATAATTTTTTCCCCCTCCATAAGCGCCTGGCGAGGCAATACGAAATCACAATAGCGCAGCATTTTTCGCACATCGATATCCCGCATAAATGATTCCATCTTATCCAGATTTCCGCTCGCATACGCAGCCCCCATCATGGAACCGATACTTGTTCCGGCTATAAATGCTGGCTGTATACCCGCATCTTCAAATGCGCGTAGGACTCCAATATGTGATAGTCCTCGTGCTGATCCGGCACCCAGTGCCAATCCGATTTTTTTTGTCATGATGAATGATGGATAGATTTTGATTTAATATCGTGATACCAAAATATGTAAAAACATATTGGACTCCTTGAAACAATTTATTGAAGGATGAAATTTATTTTTTCGGGAATGCACAGATTTGTAGTTTGTACAGACCTGATTACTCAGTTCGTCAATTAAATCATTTAAGTTCTATCATCAAAACAGAACATCAGATTGCCTCCTTTCGAACACATATTGATTGTGGATGACAATCCCGACGACAGGGCTTTGATTTTCAGGCAGGTCAGGATTGAAGAACCTGGTGCCGTAGTATCAGAAGCACGGAATTTTGATGAACTACACGATAGATTAAGCGGTGCGCAAGTTGATCTTGTGATCACTGATTATCAACTAAACTGGGCTTCGGGACTTGATGTGCTGAGGATAGTCAAGAATCAGCAACCGGATTGCCAGGTGATCATGTTCACGGCATCAGGTACTGAAGAAATCGCAGTAACGGCGATGAAAGGGGGAGTTCAGGATTATATTTTGAAATCTCCGGAGAATCTTGAACGATTACGTGCTTCCATCAGGCAAACATTCATCGCCTCACAGCAACGTAAAGCTCTGGAAGCGGCCGAGAATCGATATAAAGTGTTGTTTCAAGGGATACCGATCGGATTATATCAGACTTCACCCGAAGGGAAGTTCATGGAGGTGAACCAAGCGATGGTTAAGATGCTTGGGTATCCGAATGCCGAGACATTGATGAGTGTTGAAACCAAAGATCTTTATGTCCATCCCGATCATTACAATAAGTGGAAGCACGCGACCAATGAGATTGGGGAGGTGCGTGGGCTTGAGGTTGAGATGTGGTGCTATGACCGAAGCGTGATCTGGGTGGAGATCAATGGGAAACCGGTGTATAAAGATGGGGTGTTCCAGTACAATGAAGGCAGTGTACAGGATATCAGTGAACGTGTGAAAGCGGTCCAGGATCTCCAGAGGACGGCTTCACATGCTGAGACCTTAGCCAGAAACAATGCCGAGCTGTATGACCAATTGCAGAAACACAGTCGACAGCTCGAGAAGATGATCAACGAAAGGACAAAAGAACTCAAACGAGAAGTTCAGATCCGTATCAAGTCCGAAGAAGATCTGAAAATGAGTCAGTCGAGTTATAAAGCGGTTGTTGATCGTGTGCGTGAGGCGATTTGTAAACTTGATGAGGATGGAGTGATCCGTTTTGTGAATCCAGCCTGGGAGCAAATCACTGGTTTTGATATCGCATCAACGCTCGGACAGCCATTTATGGATTTTTTCAGTGGACATACACGTGATGAGATTCAGGAACAGTTTTATGAACTGTACTCATTGGGATTGAAAAATGTACAGATTTTGGTACCCATCGAGAATAAATCGAATGGTATACGTTGGGTGGAGGTATATTTTGAGGTAGATAAAAACAATGCAGGTGATGTGAATGGATTGTTTGTAATGATTTATGATGTTACGGACCGGAAATTGGCTAATGATGAAATCAGCCGTGCATATACCAAAGAAAAAGAGTTGAGTCATCTGAGGTCTCAATTTGTTTCGATGACCTCGCATGAGTTTCGTACACCACTTGCCAGTATTTTGACTTCCTCTGAATTATTGCAACATTATGGTCATCGTTGGACCCGTGAAAAAAATGACATCCACCATAAACGTATCCAGGAATCTGTAAATCAGATCATATCGTTAATGGATGATATTTTGATCATAGGTAAAGCGGATGCCGGTAAACTCAAATGTGAAAAAGAGAAAATCGATGCTGTCGAATTGACTCGCACGATTTTGGAAGAGATTCGATTGAATGCACATGATTCACATCGCATGGTGTTTGATTTCGAGTCAACCGGGGATGTTGTTTTCCTGGATCGGAAGCTATATCGTCAAATTTTAACGAATATTGTAACAAATGCCTTGAAATATTCCGAAAAAGGGAGTACTGTTTGGACATCACTTGTTGTTAGTGGCAAAGAGCTTGTTTTCAAGGTTCAGGATGAGGGTATCGGGATACCTGATCAGGATATCCGACAATTGTTTCATTCCTTTTTCAGAGCCGGAAATGTGGGCGATACCCCGGGCACCGGACTGGGTATGCCTATTGTTAAGAGATCGGTCGACGCGCACAAGGGAACTGTGTCTATCGAAAGCAAAGAGAATGTGGGCACAACGGTGACGATAACTTTAGATGTTAGTGAACCAAGTTAATTTATGGCAAAAATTCTGATAGTTGAAGACGATCCAGATGTAAGGAACAATCTTGTTGACCTCTTAGAGGCTGAGAGTTACAGTGTAAAACATGCCTCAAACGGACAAGAAGCCATTGTTGTGTTGCATGAGTATTTGCCAGATCTGATTATCTGTGATGTGATGATGCCGGGAATGAATGGTCACGATCTATTGAAGAGTTTGTCAGACAGGGTAGAGTTCGCATCCATACCGTTTATTTTTTTAACGGCCAAGGCTGATCCAACCGATCATCGTGAGGGAATGAATCTGGGAGCGGATGATTACCTCACAAAACCATTTACCCGTGAGCAGATGCTCAAGGCTATTGAAGCCAGAATCAGTAAATCTGAGCGTATCGACCAGAAATTTGACAACGAGTTTGACGAACTCAGAAACAACATCGCTGTTTCACTTCCCCATGAGTTAAGAACACCCCTTACCGGGATCATGGGGTTTTCAGAATATCTACTCGATAATCTCGATTCTACATCTAAGGACGAACTCAAGGAGTATCTCACCTATATCTATGACTCAGGTAAGCGTCTGAACAGGTTGGTTGAGAATTATATCGCGTTTACTGAGCTCAAATTAAAACAAATGAGTAAGGTAAATGGTCTTACGCCGTTCACAAAACAGCTGGGGGTTTTGGAATACATGTTTCAGCTGGCGCAAAATACAGCCTATGAGTATGACCGAGGAGATGATCTGGATGTCCAAATCGAAGATGTTGAAATTCGAATAGCTGAAAAAGATTTCGAAAAAGTCTGTTTTGAGATCATTGACAATGCTTTTCGGTTTTCAAAAAAAGGACAAAAAGTACATATTTCAGCCAAAACAAAGGACGGGAATCTTGTTGTAAAGGTTACCGATCATGGACTCGGAATTGATCCAGTGAACTTACAGAGACTTGGTGGATTTGTACAGATTGGTCGCGACAAGCACGAACAACAGGGCGCCGGGCTTGGGCTTACTATTGCCCGACAATTGATCGATCTGCTTGGTGGGAAGTTTGAAATCGAGAGTAAAGAAAAATTCGGGACTACCGTTACATTCTCACTACCAATGTCCTGAAAAGTCCTTGGTCGATCTGAATGGGTACCAAGTGGTATGGAAGTCGTCCGGTCGGAATTCGATCTGAATTTCTGTCGTCCAGTTTGGATGTCGTTTTATTAGGATGCCTGCCGAGTGGTATCGTTGTCGTCAGGAATGACTCAAGTCAATATCAGTGCTGCCGCGCCAAAATAGATGAGTAGTCCAGTGACATCGACCAAGGTTGCAACGAATGGAGCAGAACTGGTTGCCGGGTCGAATCCAAATCGCCGCAAAACAAATGGGAGCATACTACCTGCGAGGGATCCCCACGATACCACTCCAACCAAGGCTACCGATACAGTAAGAGCGATGAGAACATAATCTCCTCCATAATCATACCATCCCAGCCACTGCCATCCAATGATGCGCAGAATACCGATCACAGCGAGAAATACTCCAAGAATAACACCTGTGATGGCCTCTCGTCGCATGACGGTCCACCAATCACGAATAGTCACTTCACCAACGGCCATTGCACGAATGATCAGGGATGTGGCCTGCGAGCCGCTGTTTCCTCCACTTGAAATAATCAATGGGATAAATATTGCAAGAACGATCACAGTCTCCAGTTGAGATTCGAATGTTTCCATGGCTGAAGCTGTGAGCATTTGGCCTAAAAATAGCACAGCCAGCCATCCTCCGCGCTTTTTGAACATGGTCCAAATGTCTGCAGATAGGTATGGCTTGTCAAGTGCCGATACACCCCCCATTTTCTGGAAGTCCTCGGTAGCCTCTTCTTCAGCTACGTCAAGTACGTCATCTACTGTTACGATACCAAGTAGAACTCCATCCGAATCAACAACCGGTAGGACCACTTTGTCGTATTTCTGCATCATTGTTACGGCCTCTTCACGGTCGACAGATGCTTCGATGCTGATCACGGTTAGATCCATGAGATCCTCTACAGTGGCGTCGGGTCTGGCCAGGATGAAGGTCTGGAGATCAAGCGCATCAAGCAGATGCCAGGCAGTATCAGTAACATAGATTACGTTGATCGTTTCAGAGCTTTTGCCCATTTTTCGGATATGCTGTAGCGCCTCTTCTACGGTCCAACTTGGACGTACAGCTACGTAATCCGGGGTCATCAGTCGACCAATCGACTCTTCCGGATAACCCAATAATTGTCGAGCTTCCTTGAGATCCTGTGGACTCAGGTAATTCAGTAATCGTTGTGTGACCTGGCCCGGTAATTCACCCAGCAATGTGGTTCGGTCATCCGGTCGGAGGTTTGCCAGAAGATGGCGGGTCTCCTCGGTGGTCATTTCATCGAGCAAGGCGTTTTGGTAATCGGCTTCCAGATATGAAAAAACTTCCGCAGAAATATGGCGTGGCAGAACTCGGAAGAAAATAACACGGTCGGAAGCAGCCAGTGCGACCAATACGTCTGCGATTTCGGCTACTGGCCATTCGTCGATTACTTCACGAAGTTCTTCCCATCGCTGAGCCTTCAGTAATTCTTCGATTTCAGGTTGTAGCAGTTCTTTGATCATAAGCAGATGATTTGGGGATTATCGGCCTGATTGATTCACACGTATTGAGATTATCCCTACGGATAAACAGTCTTTTGTCCGTCAGTATGAAAGCCCTGTAAAATACCTCTTTTTTGCTGAAATCTAAACGTTAGGCAGTAACAGGAGAAAATATTTATCTTGGCATATCTACAGAAAATTTAACTCGAAGTTTGAATTATGAATAAAGGAAATGTTCGGTTTTCGATGATCGCTGTCGTCTTGATGGCGTTTACTGCAATGAACTCAATAGCTCAGACGAATGAGCTCGATCTGTTACAAACGGATCTAAAGCAATTGGTTAGCGATTTCAACGGTGACGCAGGTATCTATGTAAAGCACCTTCCTACCGGAAGAATGATTGAAATTAATGCTGATACGATTTTCCCCACGGCAAGTATGATTAAAGTGCCGATCATGGCAAGAATATTCGAAATGATGGAATCCGAAGAGCTGCACTACGATAGCACTCATGTATATGAGAATCGTTTGTTCTATCCTGGAGCGGACGTGGTTGCGTCTTTCAAAGAGGGGGAGACGTTGTCATTGCATAAAATGCTGTTTCTAAGCGTGTCATTTAGTGACAATACCGCGAGTCTGTGGTTGCAGGAGCTGGGTGGGACCGGTACAATGGTCAATGATCTGATGGGGAGACTCGGGCTGAAGCATACACGAGTTAATTCCAGGACTGAGGGGCGCCAGGAAGCTTTCCGCCAATATGGATGGGGACAAACAACGCCTCGTGAAATGGGAACCTTACTCGAAATGATATATTCCGGCGATGTTGTGAATGAAAAACAGAGTGAAGAGATGTACCGATTGTTGTCGAAATCACTGTGGGACAAAGAAGCACTATCACAAGTTCCGAAGCATATCAATGTGGCTTCAAAGCAGGGTGCCGTGAATGCATCAAAATCGGAAGTGTTTTTGGTCAATGCGCCGGGTAATGACTATGTGGTGTGCGTGATTACCAAGAACCAGGTGGATCGAAGATGGGAAGACGACAACGAAGGATATGTTCTGATTCGATCCGTTTCAAAATTACTTTGGGACCATTTCGGGAAGTAGCAGAATGCGTGCTTGGTTCGATGAAAAATTGGTCGTAATGGAATCAGCACCAAATCATGAAATAGCGGAATGCGTGCCTGATTCGATATTCCACAAACTGTGATTTCGAAGTACAGAATACCGATATCGGCATGATCTGTGTAGATCTGCCGATACCGGATCATCGAAAATTATCAGGATTGCATCGAGAGAGAAGGGACGAATTTTTTAGCGAGTTCGAATCCTCCAAACAAGATTGCGGTGTAGAACAAGTCACCAGCCAGACTATAGTGGAAAAATGGAATAGCAGCTGTGTATGACATCAGGAGTCCTTCAAACGTCTTAGGGTAAAATAATCCGCTACCCATAGCCCAAACGGCAAAGTTGGTTGTCAAATAGAACAAAATAGACCCGCTTAGCGCCCCAGCTGTTACACTTGCAAATCCGACGCGTTTACCGACCAAAGTACCGATCCAAACCATGGCCAGAAAACTCGCATATACCACCCACATAGTGTTGTGAAAACCGATCACCAGATCTGTTACGATCATGATGCTGATCGGAAGTAGGTACGCCAATCTTTTGTCCCCAAAATAAGCACCAGCGAACATAGCAATGGCTGCAATCGGCACGAAATTCGGTGGATGTGGCAGAAAACGCATCAGAGCCGCAAATACAATGATGGCTAACAGAATAAGTGTGCGAAAATTGAACATGATTTCTCCGGATCTTATCAGACAATATGAATTTAAAACTTAATTACTTCAGACGACAAAGGTAGCCAATTATGAAATAATTAGAAAGTATGGATTGATGCGGTTGTTGAATCAATCCAGCAATGACATAAATCGGTAAACAGTCCAGATGGTCACCATAATAACAATGAATAGCCCGGTGCCAACGATAATAGCATTTCGTTTGGTAGAGCGGGAGAGTTCTTTTCTGGTTCTTGATTTCATGGTCTTGCGTATACGATGATACAATGATGTCGGGTTTATGGAATGAGTCCGATTCCGGACATTTTTGGAATTAACAAAGGTACAAAAAAAGGGACAGAACCTGCAAAATGCTGATCCTGCCCCCATCGGAGTACAATCATGTACCAAGTTCCTGTTTCAAACCATCATCTGATGCGGTGTAACCTGATCAGTGACGTGATATGAAAAAAGCCAATCTGTGCTTTGTTCAGAATCTGATTGATGTGAATGAATTCGAACATCCCAGATATGAAAGTCGTTAATCTGATCTTAGATCAGAGTCGTGCACGGACTTCCAGGAATACTTCGATACTTACTTCGTTGCCAATCACGGCGGTCTGGATGTAGTCACCGGTACCGACACCGTAGTCATTGCGCAAGATGGATGTCTCTGCGCGGAATCCGGCAACGGTCATTCCTTCACGCTGTGGATCAGCCATGGCACCTAAAAATTCAAATGGAAGTTCGATAGTTTTTGTGGTTTCTTTGATCGTCAACTGTCCTACAGCTACAAAGCTGTTGTCACCGGTTGATCGGATTTCATTGCTTACAAACCTCATCGTTGGAAATTTTTCAGCATCGAAGAAGTCAGCAGTGCGCAAGTGACCGTCACGACGTTCGTTCTTTGTGTTGATGCTGGCAACTTGAAGTTCAACATCGATGCTGCTACCTTCCAGATTGTTTGCGTCAAATTTGAGTGTGCCACCCCAACGCTCAAATACACCGGGTACTGGCGTGAAAAAATGGCGGATTCTGAAATTTACAGCACTGTGGTTGGCGTCAATGGTCCAAGTGGGAGCTTCATTAACTGAAGGGGTGGCAGTGTTGCTAATTTCACCAGAGAATGGTGATGTGAACAACAGTGCAATGATGAATGCAAATGTAGTGGTCATTATTATTTGGTTTATATTGGTTATAGAAATTTGTTTTAACA
>CAZDYD010000021.1:0-33343 GCA_964509715.1 uncultured Chitinophagales bacterium | reverse complement strand
AGACCGTA
This sequence comes from uncultured Chitinophagales bacterium, assembly GCA_964509715.1. Lineage (GTDB taxonomy): Bacteria > Bacteroidota > Rhodothermia > Balneolales > HLUCCA01 > UBA11400. The sequence continues at coordinate 33,335 of CAZDYD010000021.1, read as the reverse complement.
TATAGTCTTATCAGTAGTATAAAAATCATCTTTTGAATAGAGAATAAACTGTTACATAGGGAAATTAATATATCGTTGGGAAACGATTTATCATGCTATTGAATGAAAATCCAGTTCTTGTGGAGATTGTGAACGGGATCAAGAACCAAATATAAATGTAAGGGGTAAATTGGAGTTGACATCTATAAAATCTGTATCAACAAACAAAAAAGCCTCTGATATCTAGCTAAAAGCTTAAACATCAAAGGCTTATTTTTCTGTGGGACCGGGCGGAATCGAACCGCCGACACATGGATTTTCAGTCCATTGCTCTACCGACTGAGCTACAGTCCCTTATTGCTTAGTTGCGTGTGACAAGCCAAACAATTCAGAGCACCAAATATACTATTCTTTTGCACTGAATGAAATAGATATTTTCAAAAAATATGAATTGATTCCATCGCACGACGGTATCGCTCCATTCTATCCAACTTGAGCTACCGATTCCGCAAATTTGATGTCTTTGATCTGTATCTGCAATGTGGTTCTACTGTTCCAGGTATTTTCATCTACCGTGTACGCGATGTGCATGCCGCCATCCCTACATTTCAATACATCATCCATGAAATTCCCAAGGTTGAAACCTATTGCTTCAAATGTACCCGACCCATTTTGTGCAATTTTGAGCTTTAAATGGTCTTTTCCGACCTTCATCGGACTACCAATAATCCTTAGGTCCTTACTCACAAATATGGGCTTGGAGTTGTTTGGTCCATACGGTTCAAACTGGCTCAATATCTTCCAAAATCGCTCATCAATGTCATGCAGGTTTACCTCCGCATCTATCATCAACTCAGGTTCGAAGTTTTCATCACACAATCGTTTCTGTACAATTTCATTGAAACGAAGTCGAAATTCTTCAAAATTGCACACATCCATGGTCAATCCAGCTGCGTATTCATGTCCCCCGAACTGAATCAACAAGTCCTCACACTCTTTGAGCGCGTTATAAATGTTGAATCCCTTGATACTTCGAGCTGATCCCTTGATCTTGCCATCCACTGTGCTCAACATCACTGCCGGACGACAATACTGATCAACTAATCTTGAGGCTACGATGCCGATGACTCCCAAATGCCAGTCGGGGTCGTGTAGTACCATGCACGAACAGATGTCCATGTCAAACCCTTCAACCATTTCTACGGCCCTCACCATCGTCTGTGTATCGGTCTTGCGGCGTTTGTGATTGATACTTTCCAACTCAGCGGCATATAGCCTTGCTTCTTCATCGGTTTCAGCGATCAACAACTTTAATGCAGTGGATGCATCACCCATTCGTCCAGCCGCATTGATCCTGGGACCAATGGAAAACACAATATTGGAAGTACTGATCTTTCCAATTTCCATTTTTATCTGTTCCAAAAGTGCTTTTACACCGATCCTTGGTTGCGTATTGACCAGTTTTAGTCCTTCACGCATCAAAATCCGGTTTTCATCAATAAGAGGGACAATATCTGACGCGATTGAAATGGCTACAAGATCCAGGTACTGATAGGCAACTGATTGTGGAAGGCCAAGTTTTGTAAGTGTGGCCTGGACCAGTTTGAATCCCACACCCGCGCCAGATAAGCCATCAAAAGGGTAGGGACAATCAGGTCGCTTGGGGTCTAGTACTGCGACTGCATCCGGAATCACATCTCCTGCTGTGTGGTGGTCGCATATGATGAGGTCTATACCTTTTTCACGAGCGTATTTGGCTTCCTCCACAGCGGTAATACCGCAATCAACCGATACAATGAGATGTGCATGCTGCTCGATCGCATACTCGATTCCATCTTCACTGATTCCATATCCCTCCTTAAATCGATGGGGGATGTAATGATGTACCTTTGTACCAAATGATTTCAGAAAACTATAGACGATTGCTGTGGCTGTGGTTCCATCCACATCATAATCACCATAAACTACTACAGTTTCGGAATGTCTGATGGCACTGGCAAGACGTGTAGAAGCCAGTTCCATGTCGCGCATTAAAAAGGGATCATATAACTCACTCAGGTCGGGGCGAAAGAATTGCTTTGCCTGCTCATAAGTATTGATTCCACGTAATGCGAGTAACCGGGCGATGGTCCTGGAGGCCCGTGGTGATAACTTCGAGGTTGCGCTACGATTGGCAGGATTGCCAAACAACGCCTGTTGAAGTGAGTCCACAGCTCCGCCATCGACGGGATTTGCATAAACCCATCGGAATGACATAATTGTTCTTTATTTAATTCATTATTTAACATCGATGTGGTAAGTGGCTATCAGACCATCGTACCAACGCTTCGCTTTCGCGAAACTATTATTAATAATTTAATAATATACCTGTTCAAGTCAATAAGACTTTATGTGATATCTGTGTATTTTAACACATTGTTGAACAAAATCAGGGATGTTCGAGTTCGGAGGAAAATTGACAATAACCGAAAATAAACCGGTATATCAGGGACTTAGTCCCAAACCCGTGGTTTCCATACAGGGACAACCAGGATCATTTCACCATATAGGAGCTCGCCGATTATTCGGTGATGTGACATTCTTATATCGAGATTCTTTTCGGGAAGTTTTTGATGATGCAATTTCAGGGCGATCAAACTATCAGTTTATTGCTATAGAAAATTCAATTGCGGGATCCATCATTTATAATTATGACCTGCTGGCCACCAACAGAATTCCGATCGTGGCCGAAAAGTATTTGCGCATCGGACAACATTTGATTGCAACACCCGGGGTCGGGATCCAGGATCTTCGCGAGATATGGTCCCACCCTATGGCTATTGAGCAGTGCCGACATTTTTTAGCCAAGTTGGATGTGCGTATCGTCGAAAAAGTGGATACCGCCGGGTCAGTGAAAGAGATGCGGGATACAGCAAGACATGATGTTGGTGTCATTTCCAGCGACTACTCCGCAGAACTTTATGGCATGAACATATTGCAACGTCATATCGAAACAGATCCCAACAATTACACCCGTTTCTTATTGTTATCGCATGAATCATTACCCAGACCGGATAATAATGGCACCTACAAGACAACGTTGTGGTTCGGTGTGTCGCACAAACCCGGAGGACTTGTGACACTGCTTCAGGTATTTCTGAAGCATTCGATCAACATGACGAAACTGGAGTCGCGCCCCAGAGTGGGATCTCCCTGGGTGTATGATTTCTTTGCGGATGTCCACCTTGACGCAGATTCTGAGCATGGTCAGTCTATCATCAACGATGCAAGGCAACATTGTGAGTTTCTTCACATTCTTGGAACATACCCAGACGTAAGCCAAGCAGATCAGGTCTGATTTCGAAAAAATCACGAATTCCACATAAAATCTTCGTATTTCAGGCTTCATCCATAGCCAGATAATTTAGTATATTGCCGACATATGTTTTTTGTGAACCCATTGGCAATAATGGGGTACACAAACAGTGAAATTGTTAACTTTACAGATCAAAATCATGAAATTCAGTGTTTCCAGCGGAGAGTTAGTAAAAAGCCTATCGGCTGTGGTCGGTGCGGTTCCTACGAAAGCCACCATGCCCATACTCGAAACCGTTCTATTTGAAAGTGAAGATGGTAAAGTGAGATTGTGTGCCACCGACCTGGAGGTATCCATCGTAGAATATGTGGATGCGGATATCATCAATGAAGGTGCTGTGGCTGTTCCGGCCCGTCGGTTACTTGAAACCCTTAGGCAACTGCCCGACATCCCGGTCATGTTTGAAGTCGATGAGCGTGGAAATGTCAAATTCAAAACCGACAAGGGTAATTATAAACTGGCTGGCGAAAAGGCAACGGACTTTCCGGCCATACCGACACTCGAAGATGGACAGATCATCAAAACTTCGACTGAATCATTGATCCGTGCGGTACAAAAAACATCATTTGCCGTATCAAATGATGACCTGCGCCCTGCTATGATGGGGGTGTATTTCCAAATCGGTACTGAAGAGAGTAAAATCGTTGCCACCGACGGACACCGTTTGGTACGTCTGATCAAAAGAGATCTTACCTCTGCGAAAGCTGCAAATTTCATCGTACCCCAAAAAGCACTGAATCTGGTTCAGAAAGCTCTTGACGCCATCGACTGTGAACTCACCATTTCACGTGAACACGTGCGATTCCGTTCAGGAAACACCTTGGTCATTACCCGACTTATCAACGAAACCTATCCGAACTACGAGAGTGTTATCCCTCGTGAAAACGATAAAGAACTCAAGGTCAACCGTGATCAGATGCTGGCCACTGTAAAAAGGGTCTCCATTTTCTCGAGTTCCACAACCCGCCAGATCCGTTTACAAATGCGTGCCGATGAGCTGATCATCGCAGCTGAGGATATCGATCTGAGTAGCGAAGCCAAAGAGTCAATTTCTTGTGAATACTCAAACGAGGACATGGAAATTGGGTTTAATGCCCGCTATTTGAGCGATGTTTTGGGTAATATCGACGACCCGGAAGTGCTATTTGAATTCTCAACACCGAATCGAGCTGGTATCGTGCGTCCCTCTGTACAGGATGAGGATGAAGATATGCTCATGCTTGTGATGCCGGTGATGCTGAATAGCTATACTTGATCAATGCTGGAGGCAGGCGAATGACCGGATCGCCCATAATCACACTTACTACAGATTACGGACAAAAAGATCATTATGTAAGTGCACTGAAAGCGGTGATTTTGGGCATAAACCGGGAGGTTCGCATCGTTGATGTCACTCATCAGATTGACCCGCAAGACATCATGTCGGCAGCATGGGTCACGCTCAACTCTGCCTTTTTGTATCCACCCGGAACCATTCATGTTGTGGTAGTTGATCCGGGCGTAGGGACCGCTCGTCGATCGGTTGCCCTCAGGATAAAAGATCAGGTGTTTATTGGTCCCGATAACGGACTATTTTCACTCGTTGCGGATGGGGACGATTATGAGGTTTATGAATTAGATATATCCGATTATTGGGCCAAATCTGTGTCCAAAACATTTCATGGGAGGGATGTATTTGCACCTGTCGCCGCCCATCTAAGCAAAGGCGTTTTACTGGAACAGGTAGGTACGCGTATGGATGAACTGGTTATATTTAAATGGGCCTTACCGGTCTATGATAAGGAGGGTATTCAGGGATGGGTTATGCATATCGATCATTTTGGCAACCTCATCACAAATGTGACTGCAGAAATGTTATCCCACTTGAGCCCAACAGATCCAGTTAAGATTTATATTGGGAATACGATTATCAAAAAGATCGTTACCACATTTGGGGATGTCGAAACGGGTGAGCCGGCCGCAATGATAGGTAGCAGTGGTCATCTTGAAATCGTCGTAAACTCCGGGAATGCAGAACTATTGCTGAGTGCCCAAAAAGGAGCTCCGGTGACGATAGTATATCGATAGGTGCGCTGAGGCTACACTGGACGTAGCAGGCAAAAGTGCACAATTCCAAGTTTGATTTCGCGTTCGATTTCGAATCCGGTACGTTCAAATAATTGAGCACTTTCAGACTGATTCCAAAAATGGATTCCCCCGATACCGGTCATTTTTTGTAGCGCACTTCCGAACATCGTCTCCGCTTTGAGCAAATACATGATGAACAAGCGTCCATCAGACTTCAACACTCTGCGTGCCTCATACAAAGCTTTAACAGGATCACCGAACTCGTTCAAGGATCCTCCGATCATAGCCCCATCAAATGAACCTGAAAAAAAGGGAAGATTTTCTGCATTAGCCTGAACCAAGTACAGATCGGTCTGTTCTTCTTTGGCTTTGTCCCGCGCTTTTTTTAGCATCGGCAGAGATAGGTCAATGGCAACGATAGATGCTCCAGGTGCATGCTTCGCAGCAGTACGTGCATATAATGCTGTTGAGCAGCCCAGGTCGATATAAACCTCACCATCCTGTGGATTGAACCATTCAAGGAGACGTTGTTTTTCATCCTCAATGGAGAAATGCTCACCGGATATTACCTTGATAGAGTAGTTACGCCAGTAATCCTCATATGCATCGGCAGTCAGACTCAACAGATTTGAAGATTGAGCGAGTGTGGTGGGCGGAAGATGGTCGCCGAGCAGTTCAACTATATTTTTGTTGACCTGGTACTCATCTCCTTTTGATGTCCCGATAGTACCGTTAAATCCACTACCAAGGTTAGAAATTTCGTGGTTTAAACGGATTTTCATGTCGTCATGAACCGGTGATCGCAAGATGATGTCTGGTCTCTTCATAATAAATTTGAATGTTCACTGCTTCTATGAGAATGTCATACGGATTTTTGAACAGAAAGATATAACAATTCGTTTGGTGAATTTATTAATGTGAAAAAGTAAACGAATTTTGAAAGAATTTTCAGTTTCTGGTCTCTGATTTATAAGTATATCTGTAGCTAGCCAGAGTCTGAAATGCCACAACTCAGAGCATATAGGTTCCCTTTTGCCCGATATCCGGGTATCCGTAATGCGATGTGCCTGATTTCGGGGATCGTATTGTTCGGCAAAATACAGGTGATGCTTATTTCGTCATGGACATTACTACTGCTCGGGGTAATCTATCTTATGCTTTTACTTATTGAGAGGCAGACAGTAAGCCCGATCCTGGTGAATGTATCAAATGTGTCGGGAATGATACTGATGGTGATTCTTGGTTATGCTATGGCTCAGAAATCGTCAGATCAGACGGATCAGATCAACATTCTTTTTGATGGATTGGTCGGATCAGAAATCCAGGTTCAGGGTGTGGTTATGAGAGCCGGATTGGTACGAAATGATGCTCAGACGGTTTTCCTGAAATCGGATTCGGTGACGATTTCAGGAACGACTCGTAAAATGGAAGCAACTTTTCAGTTACGATCTGAATTGAATGTTCTGGGCGTTCCAGGGGGTGTGATTGGGCGAATAGGCGAATCGGGTCCCTTGAGACTCGGAGAGCAGGTTGTGGCAACAATCAATATCAGACGGTACCCGGTGAGTAGAAATCCCGGACTATTTGATGTGCGAAGCTGGTTGATATCTGAAGGGGTCCAGGTCACTGGACAAATCGTTTCAATAGGTACCCGGGAACTTTATAGTAACAAACTGTCATGGATTTGGTGGAGAGCCAAACTGGATAGGCAGATTGAAAATCTGGTGGGAGAACGGGTTCGTCCACTTTTAAAAGCGATATTACTGGGGAATAAGTCGGAATTAGACCCGGAAATTCGAAATCAATTTGCCCGAGCTGGACTTTCTCATCTCATGGCCGTATCTGGCATGCATGTTGGTTTTATTTTGCTTCCCATTTGGTTATTGATCCCATTGTTTTGGAGTTCCGAACGCGCTAGACCCATCGGGCTTCTGATCATCATTTCAGTTTTGATCTTCTACGCCGGACTCACCGGATTTACGTCCTCTGTCAGCCGCGCATCAATAACTGCTGCACTGCTCGCATTTGGCAAGCTGTTTCAACAGAATCGGGATTCCGTCAATACCACCGGTATTGCCGCCTGGTTTCTTTTGATACTTGACCCAAAATCTTTATATCAAATTGGATTTCAGCTATCATTTAGTGCAGTTCTGGTAATTTTAGTCGTCGGACCTGTAATCCGTGACGTTCTTCCAACCAGAATCAGGTTCCATTTTTTGGGAAGTATCATTCAGTTTCTGGGAATCAGTCTCATAGTACAAGTTGGACTGTTTCCAATTCTGGCGCAAAACTTTGGTGAATTTTCAATCGCTGGTCCATTGGCGAATACTGCTGGTGTTCCACTTACGCAGTTTTTGTTCATTTGGTCACTGTTTGCCATACCCATAAGTTTTGTGATCAGCGATGCACAAACATGGATCATGCAACCAGTCGAATGGTCGTTGCATGGTCTATTGTGGTTGTCGGAGTTTGTCGGAACCTCAGAGTCATCATGGATTGAAGTGAAATCCTTGCCACCCGCCATTCATCTTATCTGGATGATGATCATTGGTACATTGGGAAGCATTCTGATAGGTGGACTACGATGGAAGTGGATGATCGGGCTACTCATCACCCTATTCCTATCAGGTGCAATGCAGCTGACCGACACCCGTCGTCCGGGCAAACTGGATGTTATTGTGTTGGATGTGGGACAGGGTGACGCCGTGCTCATACGAACACCAACCAATAAAACGATATTATATGATACCGGGGTATGGTCGCCGGGCTATAACAGTGGAATGTCTGTTCTGATTCCTGTTCTGAAAAGTATGAATATCGATAAGATTGATGCAGTAATTGTCTCCCATCCGCATGCAGATCATATTGGAGGACTGTTGGCATTGATAGAATCAATTGAAATTGACGCGATTTACCAATCGGATTTCGACTATGGATCCGGCATATTTAGAGGCTACATGCTAGCCGCCTCACGGCGTGGAATCCCCATTCACAATGTGAAAAAAGGGGATATTCTGGATATCTGTGAATCTGTAAGGATTTTCATTCTGCATCCAGGACATGAAAACTATGGCCGTGATCCGAATGCATGGTCTGTTGTGGTAAGGATTCTGTATGGGGAAACCTCATTTATGTTGACAGGTGATGCTGAGCATATTGCTGAACATGCATTGGTAACACGTTTTGGGACAACGCTAAGGTCAAATTGGTTGAAAGCCGGTCACCATGGGAGTAAAACCAGCTCGACGGATCGATTTCTTGCCTATGTAGATCCAGAGTTTATAGCTGTATCACTCGGATTCAGAAACCGGTACCGACATCCTCATCTCGAAGCCACGGCCAGGATGATGAGGACTGGTGCCGTAGTTTCATACACAAGTCTTGACCGTGCACTTTGGTATGAGTCGGACGGGCGCTCCGTCCGACTGGTGCAATGGATTACTTATTGAAATAGTATCGAAGTCCCATACCGCCATTTCCTGAAAATTGGGTACCAGGTGTAAGATCCAGAATTGGAACTACTTCAAAAAATATTTCAAGGGGATCATTCGGGAAGTAGTAGCTTACTCCAACGGGAATACGGATACCTACCTGAGAATTGTGACCTGTTCTCACACGTCCACCCAATCCAAAATAAAGAGGCATTTGTCCGGAGTTTACATCAATTAAGTCGAAACGGTGTATCAGATAGTCAGCATGGGCATGAAAATTTGCATGTCGACCAAAAGACCATGCCAATCCAAAATCAAAAGCGTTGTTTCCCCCGGTATAATACTTAGCACTAAGTCCGGTTGGCTCACCGATAATTACCCCAATTCCGAAATCTCCGGCTGAAGTTTGAGCCTGTGCGTGATTGATGCCGATAACAATAACAACTGCGGAAATAAACAGCGTCCTGAATATAGTAGATGTAATCTTCATAAAGATTCTTTCATTTGTGATAGTTGATCCGGCTATAATACGCTCAATGCCGGACATTTACACTACGTAACGTTGAATCTACTATATTTCTTGTACTCAACAATTTGCCTGCGCGGGATGATACGAGACATTGGTTGTACGGTCCCTTTCAGACTGATCATGTCCCAGGTCAAAAGATCTCATCGCTTCGGCCACATCAAAAAAGAAATTATTCATTCCGATCTGAGTCATGATACCACTTTGCTTAAGTTTATCCCGAACGGGGCCTATTACACCCGCAATAGCGAATTTGATTCCTTTTTTATCGAGGAACTTGAGTAATTCTTCCAGGCTATGCATGCCTGTCGAGTCAATGAAATTGACTGATGCGGCATCTAATATGAATAGTTTTGGAGTCGTGTTTCTTGTTTGAACCAATTCCTGAACCCTATCGAGGAAATAGTTGCTACTGGCAAAATAGAGGGGGGAGTCGTATCTGAAAACGATGACATCCTCACGCTTTACGGCTTCCGGATACCTATCCAGGTTCCTGTAGTTCTCTGTCTGCTCCAACCTTCCGAGTTCTGCACTGTGTGGTTTTGTGCTATTGTAGATTACGATCACCAGAGATAAGATCACCCCAATGGCTATTCCGGTTTCAATTCCCAATGACAAAGTCGATATGAACGTGACCAATAATAATGCAAGATCACGTCGATCTGTTTTCCACAGCACTTTCATTGCATGTGAATCGAATAATGATGATACAGCTACAATAATGATGGCCGCAAGTACTGCCTGAGGCAGGTAGTAAAAAAGTGGTGTTAGAAATGCGACCGTGAATGCAACCACTACCGCACTTATAATTGCTGCAAGAGGTGTTTCAGCACCTGCCTGATCGTTCACTGCTGTTCGTGAGAGTCCACCCGTGACCGGGAATGACTGAAAAAAGGCTCCCCCAATATTCGCCATGCCGAGACCGATCAACTCCTGATTGGAGTCAATTTTATATTGACGCCGGTTTGCAATTGATTTGGCTATTGCAATCGACTCCATATATCCGACCAAAGAAATAACGAGAATAACTGGCATCAAACTGATCAAGTCCTGTACATTGAACTCAGGTGAACTAAATGCAGGAAAACCCTTTGGGATATCACCTACGATTGCCACACCGTGCAGGTTGAGATCCAATAATGCGACAATTCCTGTCCCAATCAGCACCACGACGAGAGCAGATGGAAATGATTTTTTCCATTTTTTGAGCCCAATTATCAGAATTACGGATCCAATACCGATCAGCGCCGTTGCCAGATTGGCGTTTGGGAGATTGATCACGGCAGTTGTGATCGTATCGAGTACGGGCATGGATCCGGGGATCTGCAGACCGAACAGATTTTTCAGCTGACTTGCACCAATAATAATGGCAGCTGCCGAGGTGAATCCACTCAGTACAGGATGTGAAAGAAAATTCACCAGGAAACCCATTTTCAGTGTACCCATCATGGTTTGGATCACACCAACACCCAGCGTTGCCAATATCGCAAGTTGTATGAAACGTTCAGTACCAGGTTGAGCAAATTCACTGATTCCGGCAAAAATAATCAAACTAACCATGGCAACCGGTCCTACAGCCAACTGGCGTGAGGTTCCAAAAACAGCGTATAACAGTAATGGCAGAATCGATGCATATAATCCGTACACCGGGGGGAGTCCCGCAAGGACGGCATAGGCCATGCCTTGAGGGATCAGCATCACCGCAACGGTCATACCGGCGCTTAGATCACCTCTTAGGTTGGATTTTTCATAAGAAGGGAGCCACTGCAGAATAGGGGCCCATTTGCGTATGGAGGCTGTAGCATTCATGGTTTTGTAGCGAAAACCTTAATAGTTGGATAAGAAAAATTTGGAACAGGAATTGTCAGTTCCTGTTCCAGGAGTTATCTATGGAATAATCTAATCAGGCAGTGGTGTTCTGACTGACTACATAATTATCGAAGTTGTCATCAATGAATACGACTTCGAATCCGGCTCGTTTAAGATATGCACCAGCAACACCTGAACGTCCACCAGCCTGACAGTGCACAACTATGGTTTTGTCTTTCGGAAGTTCATTTCGACGCACGTGTAATCTGGTGTGAGCAATATTTATAGCTCCGGGAATGGCACCCAGTGCATATTCAGAGGCTTTTCTGACATCCAAAATTGCATAATCGTCGTTGCCCTCATATTGTTCGATTTCACTGAACTTCTCAGGTTTCATAGAAGAAGTATGGGCCCCTGTTCTGGCATACTCTTCCAGAGTTTCTGGTGTGATGTATCCGACGATATGATCCAAGCCGATGCGAATCAGGTCAACTACCGCTTCTTTCACACGAGATTCATCCACAAGTAAGTAGATTTTCTCGTCTTCTTCGACATATGATCCGGCTACGGTATTGAACTGTTTGTTCAAGGTTGATAGCAATGATCCCTTGATATGAAGTGCAGAGAACTCCTCTTTGGTCCGTGTATCGATAATAACGGCACCTTTTTGGTCAACAACGGCATCAATTTCAGCGGATGTCAATTTTTTGGGTGCGGGAATTGCGCCAAGAACGGCCGGACCCATTTTGTTGTCCCGTTTCATACGGGCGAAATACATTGGGGGTTCAGGCTGTCCATCAAGTATAAACTTCACGAACTCATCCTCACTTGATGAGGCTTTGATCGAGTTGTTGAACCGAAGTTCATACCCTACTGTGGACTCAGGAACTGCACCAAGTGCTTTTCCGCAGGCGCTTCCCGCACCATGACCAGGCCAGATTTGAAGGTATTCTGGTACTTTTTTAAACTCTTCAACCGTAGTGAACAATCTACGGGCAGATGGCTCCATGTTCCCGGTATGTCCGGCAGCTGACTCTAATAGATCGGGCCGACCGACATCACCAACAAAAACAAAGTCACCTGTAGCGATGCCCAAAGGTTCATTGGCTGCGGCACCATCTGTTACGAAATAACTTAGATGTTCCGGAGTGTGTCCTGGAGTATGCCAAGCTTTGAAAATGATATTCCCGATATTGAATGTATCACCATTCTTTAGCAGCTCATAATTATAGTTGCTCCCTTTTAGCCACTCATACTTCCAGTCCTTGTCACCTTCGTCAGACGCATAAACCTTCACGCCGCGTTCGGCCAGTTCGCGAAGACCCGAAATATAGTCGGCATGGATGTGGGTGTCGACAGCGGCTACGATTTTAAGATTTTCTTTTGCAGCAGCTTCGATATATGTATCGACATCTCGCATGGGGTCAATGACCAGAGCTTCGCCGTTTTTTTGACATCCAATGATATATGCATATTGAGCAAGTTTTTCGTCAAAGAATTGTTTGAAATACATTGTTTTCTCCTGTTATTCGTTTATGTAAAATCGATTAGTGTGGCAATTTGTGCATGATTCGCCCGTAAACCCAGGTGCCGGCGATTGCAAAGCCAAAAGGAACGAGGAAAATGAGTAATCCTGATCCAATTAGTACGACCAATGGGGCAGGACATGCACCGACCATAGACCAGCCAAGCCCAAAAAATGTACCGCCAATGATATATCTTCTCCATGTGGTTGAATCCTTAGGAGCTATCTGGATGGGGTTGCCTTGAATATCTTTGATGTTAAATTTCTTAATGACCTGAATCGAGATCAGGCCGACGAGTACCGCAAGTCCGATAATTCCGTACATGTGGAATGATTCGAACAGGAACATTTCCTGGATTCTGAACCAGGACACGACCTCAGACTTAACCAGGATAAACCCGAAATAGAGGCCAAATAGTAAGTATCGTAAGATTTCAGAAAGTTTCATTATAAAAAGCTTTAGAGTTGATTAATCAATTTGATTTGATATCACAAAATGAGAGGTAAAATCACATAGGTCATGAGTAGTCCGCCGATAAAGAATCCAACGACGGCGATCAATGACGCTAATTGTAGGTTTGCCAGTCCCGATATTGCATGTCCGGAGGTGCATCCGCCGGCATATCGGGTACCGAAACCTATCAAAAATCCACCTAAAGCCAGAATTACGATTACTGCCGGAGATGTGATCATTTCCCAACTGAATATCTCACTAGGGACAAATCCGCTAAAGTCTGTTATGCCCATGGTGGAACTCAAGGTCGATTTTGCACTCTCAGACAGCGCAATGGGGTCAGGATTAGCCAGCAGGTATCCGCCCAGGATTCCACCGAGTAATGTGCCTACAAGGAACACCAAGTTCCATCCACCTTCTTGTTTCCAGTTGTACTTAAATAAAGTAATGTTCGAAGGAAAACAGGCCGCACATACGTGCCTGAAGTTTGAGGAAAATCCGAACGCCTTGTTTCCAAAAATCAACAACATTGGAACCATTAGTCCAATTAATGGTCCAGCAACGTACCAAGGCCAGGGTTGTGTGAGTAATTCAATCATTTTATTAATATTAGCGTGATCAATAACGTTTTGTCAATTATTATGGCACAAATATAAGACATATTGTATTAACTTGTCAATACAAGTATTAAAAATAAATTGGTCACGCACACATTTTGTACGAAATTTCAGGCTTTATGGTGATTAAATACATATAAATTATTTCCCGGGGTTGATTTTTGGAGACAAATATCATAACTTGTATTGTATTAATACAAGTAGCATACAAATTGAATTATCATGTTGCAAACCGGAAAATCACTTCATGCCCAGATATCTGATTGGGTCCTGTCTGAGATCAACAAAGGATCATTGAAACCTGATCAGAAGCTCCCATCAGAAAATGAACTTTCCAATATGTTCAACGTAAGTCGCGTGACAGTGCGACGGGCGTTGCAAACATTGGAGAGCGAATCGGTAATTTATCGCTGTCAGGGACTTGGATCATTTGTCAGTGATACCCGTTCTCCGCAGACAATGATCCGTCTAACGGACTTTAGTGAAGATATGAAAAAAGCCGGATTGGCAGCTTCATCCAAGGTTATAGGGTTTTCTCAGGAACCAGCAAGTGCGGCTTTGGCCGAAAAACTTGAAATTAAGGAGGGGCAACTGGTTGTCAAAGTGGAGCGACTTAGATTCGGCGATGGTGAACCTATAGCTTATGATATAACCTGGTTACCATTTAAATATGGTCAGCTTCTGGATGCCGACACGCTATCTCAAAAAACTATTTATGATATTTTGGAAATGGATTATCAGATACCGGTCATTCGTGGGTATTATCGGATGAGTGCTGAAAACGCACCACCTGACATTGCACGCTTCCTGGATATTCCATCGAACAGTGCTCTACTGTTATTCAAACGTGCCTCATTTACTATGGGAAATAAACCGGTATATTATCAAAAACGCTATTATCGTAGTGATAAGGTGGTCTATGAAATGTTGCTCGAGCGAGAGGAGAATGATTCAGGGGGTCAACCAGGTATACCTCTAAAGGAATTCAATCCGGTGTTCAATGATCGATCAGAGATTTGAGTCAGACAAAAGCCACCCAAATTTCGTTTGATTCAGCATCAGTTTGCATAACTGAATCTGTACTATAAATTCCGATAATACCCCTCCGTTTATTAGAAAAGTATTGGAATTTGTGAAGTTATTGACTGTAATAAAAAAACAAGATAGATTGGCTCAATGAGCATTTTATTCAATTAATATTGTCGAGTATTCCTGATTATTTGTCCCAACCAATGACGCTGAGTCTACAACTGAATATTTTTTCATTCTTCCTCATTCTTGCTGCGGTCGCTACGGTTACGATTTCCATACTTCTATTAAGGCGAGAAGCATTGGCAAGCCGGATTTTCGGGGTCACCATGGGCGTGTTATCTTTGTGGGCATTCGGTTATGGAATGGAACTGATGCATTCGGATCTGTCTGACATGATGTTCTGGATCCGTGTCGAGTATATAGGTGTGGGATTTATTCCCGCATTATGGTTTTTGTTCTGTGCAAGCTATTCTGGTCATGATAAATACCTAACTCCGCGTAATGCATCACTGGTAATGGTTATACCAGTGATTACATTATTAATGGTGTGGACGAACGACCTGCATTATTTGCACTATTCTCGAGTGGAAGTAGATACTGATAGCGGTCCATTTCCCATGTTGGACTTTACGCCTGGAATTTGGTACTGGACCCATACGGTATATTTCTACATTCTGCTGGTATGGGGGACGTACCTGTTATTGCAGAATTTTCGTAAATCTGACCCATTATTTAAACGTCAGACACTCACGGTACTCATTGGTGCCCTCATTCCCTGGGCTGTGAATGCACTCTACCTTGCCGGATACAAACCTTACTCCCATCTTGACCTGACGCCCTTTGTTTTTACGCTTACTGGACTGGTCATAGCATACGGACTACTACAGTATCGACTTTTTGACATGCTCCCAATTGCACGTGACAAGCTGATAGAAAATCTGGCCGATGGGGTAATTGTGACAGATGGTCTCGATCGAATCGTTTTCTCCAATCATACTATGCAACGCATTCTTGGAATTGAAGATGGATTGGTAGGCAGGAAGTCCACAGAAGTATTGAAGCACTTTAAAAATATCCTGTCTGAGCTCGAATCTCCTAACAATAATAGATTCAATGTCGAGTACTCAAATGGAGATCGTACGTGTATTTTTGAGGTTTCCAATACCAGGATAACTGACCTGAGAAACATAAAAACAGGGAATGTGATGGTCTTTCACGACATCACAGAGTTTCAGAAAAATCAGAGACAGTTAGAAGCAGCCATGCTAAAGGCGGAGGAGAGTGATCGACTCAAAACCTCATTTCTAGCAAATATGTCGCATGAAATCCGGAATCCAATGAATGGGATCATTGGATTCGCCGGATTTATCAAAGACCCCGAAACTACTGAGAGTGACCGCATCCGATATGCCGAGATCATTGAAAAAAATGCTGTTCACCTAATGGGAATCATCAACGATATCATTGACATATCAAAGATCGAATCCGGCCACGACAAAATCCGAAACGACACGATGTCAGTTTCTGAACTCATGAACGACCTGAGTTCATTCTTTTATGAATCGGCTCGAAAAAAAGGTCTGGAATTGAATTTTGCTTCAACGGTTTCAGAATCAAATGATTATATTGTTACAGATCCTCAAAAATTGCGTCAGATTCTGGTCAATCTAATCAATAACGCGATCAAGTTTACAGACGAGGGCAAGGTAACGGTCCGTGTGAGAAAATTGAACGAAGAGTTGATCTTTACTGTAACCGATACAGGTATCGGAATAACCAAAGAAGACCTGGATCATATTTTTGTCAGATTCAAACAATCTTTTGAAGATCGAAGTAGAACATACGGTGGCACAGGACTTGGTTTATCTATTTCAAAGGCGTACGCAGAAATGCTTGATGGACGGATTCAGGTTACTTCGAAGGTCAGAGCTGGTAGTACTTTTACACTGATCATCCCCCATTTCCCGGCAGAACGAATCATAACTCTATTTGACGAATCAGACGATATGAAAGACAAAAACTTTATCGAACCCGACTGGTCTGGAAAGACAATTTTAGTGGCTGAGGATGAACCTGTCAACATGATGTATATTAAAATTGCGCTAAAAAATACAAAAGTGAATCTGGTTACTGCAGAAACCGGAGCAGAAGCGGTCAGGGCGTTTGAAAAAAATCCTAATGTGAATCTAATCCTTATGGATATCAAAATGCCTGAAATGGATGGGTTTGAGGCATCAGAGCTGATTCGTGCAAAAAATGTTGATATTCCGATTATCGCACTTTCGGGTCATGCCATGGTGGAGCAAAAGAAACTGGATCGAGCCGGATTTACAGATCTGATTTCAAAGCCGGTGAAAAAAATTGATCTTATCAACGGTATAAACCGCTGGATTGGGTGATCGATTTCTTGTTCTGAATGGATCTGGCAATAGCTTCTCCATGTGCTCGTGAGTTTTCAATGAACCATTTGCTGGTATGCAACCCACCGCACACTACCCCGGCTAAATATAGTCCCTCCACATTCGATTCCATTGTGATTTCATCATATTGGGGAGTTCTAAACTCATCGTTGCCAAAAATAACGCCGGCATCTTCAAGAAGTGAAAAATCTGGCTCATAGCCTGTCATTGCAAGCACGAAATCATTCTCGATTTCAATGATACCCTCAGGTGTTCTTAATTTGACTGATTTATCATGAATGCTTTCCACCTGCGTATTGAAGTACACTTTGATCGACCCATCACGGATTCTGTTCTCGATATCTGGTTTCACCCAGTATTTAACTGTACTCTTGATTTCTTTATCGCGAATGGCCATGGTGACATCCGACCCACACCTATATGTCTCAAGTGCCACATCGACTCCTGAATTCCCGGCACCTATAACGAGTACTTTCTGAAAGGCATATGGATGAGGCTCGTCATAATAATGCTTCACCTTTGGTAAATCTTCGCCCGGAATCCCCATGAGATGTGGATCGCTATAAAATCCACTTGATATTATTACCTGTTCAGATTCGTACAAGCCTTTATCAGTCTTCACTACAAAACTACCCTCAGACCCACTCACCGATTGGACTTTTTCATACAGTTGAATGGGTAATTTATAATGAGCTGCAACCCGGCGGTAATACTCAAGCGCCTCTCTTCGGGTGGGTTTCACATTATGTGATATGAAAGGGATGTCACCTATCTCTAACCGGTCGGATGTTGAAAAAAAGGTCATGTTGACAGGGTAGTGATAGATCGAGTTGACCAAACAACCCTTGTCAATGATTCTGAACGGAATATCCCGGTTCTTCAGTGCAATTCCACAAGCCAATCCAATGGGACCCGCGCCAATAATCGTAACCATACTAATCTGATTTAGGAAAGAATCCGTAACATTATTTATACCCATAAATGTACGAAATATGACTTCTAAACGCTTAAATTATTGGGTATAATCTGAATTCCAAGTATTATCCAATATGCGACGATCAATCTGGTTAGCGCAACACTTTGAACTCCATGGACTCATTTAGCGAAAAAATCACTATAAACAGCAAAATATTCACTCTCAGGACTGTCATACCCTCAGAAATTGACACGCTTGCGCAAATCATTGAAGAGGTCTTCACTGAATTGGGTTGGGTATTTGTGATCGACGATGAGTTACCAGATTATGTCAAATACAATGATCATTATTCCGATCCCGAGAAGAACGGATTATTTGCAATGGAGTGTGATGGAACGATTATCGGTAGTATCGCTTTAAAACACGATGGTTTAGAGCCTTTTTTGAGTAGAGTTTATCTGAAAAAAGAATATCGGGGGTACGGTTTGGGTCAATGGATGACTGTTTGTATGATGGATTTGGCCAGAAAAAGAGGTCACCAGCAGATTCATCTATGGACAGATACCCGGTTTGAAGTTGCTCATAATCTGTATCATAAAGTTGGTTTTGTAATGACCCGTGAGATACGTTCCTTGCATGATGTTAACAACAGTTTTGAATGGAAAATGAGTGCCAGATTGTAGTAATCGTCATGCACTCACTCCATATTACTTGCATAATAGAGATACTTCCGAAGGATACCCTGCGAACGCTTCACCAGTTCAGGGGTTGGTGGTATCCATATTTTAGATGGTCCCGTAGTTTACCCTGGACAACGTCGCACCAGTTCAGGGGTTGGTGGTATCCATATTTTAGATGCTTCCGTAGTATACCCTGGACAACGTCGCACCAGTTCAGGGGGGTCTTGGCATCAATATTTTAGATGGTCCCGAAGGATAACCGCCGTATGGTGTGCTTTCTTATCCACTCCATCAGAGATCTGATGTCTGCAGGAAAATCCATGCGCGCATATCAATACATCATCTTCTGCTGCCCTTAGTTTGGGAAATAAGGTTTGCTCTCCAACATTCAAAGATACTTCATAGTGGTCTTCCTCATAACCAAAACTTCCTGCCATACCACAACAGCCTGTCTTTAGATCAATGGGTGTGAATCCGACTGATTTTAATGTATCCAATACCGGTTTCATACCGACCAAGGCCTTGGCATGACAATGTCCGTGTACCAATATTTCTTTACCTCGACCTATAAACAATTCTTTATGTTCCGGATGCATCTCAAAATGTTGTACAAGAAACTCTTCGAACATGAATGAGTTCTCGGCAAGGAGTTTTGCACTCTCCAACTCATTCGAATCACAAAGATCAAGATATTCGTCACGGAGTGTAAGAATTTCTGATGGTTCTTGCCCAATCACTGGAATTCCATCTTTGACGTAAGGGACCAGCTCATTGATGTTCTGTTTGGCTATGGATTTTGCATCTTTCACAAATCCTTTGGATAAGTGTGTTCGGCCACTTTTTAGAGGTTTGGTCGCCAAAACCCTATACCCCAACGCCTGAAGCACCTCAACCATGGCAATACCGACATGTGGGTCATTGTAATTCATGAAATTGTCGACCATGATCAAAACAGTCTTGGCGCCTGGGTTTCTGATGGGCTGCTCCCTAAACCATGTATGAAACGGTTTACTTGCGAACTCGGGTAGATTTCTGGCTGGGTGAATTTTGAAAAGTGCTTTAAAAGTCTCTTTTGCCAATCCGGTTCGATTCATAAGATTCACCAATGGCGCAAAGGTCGAAGCAAGTGGGTATATCATCTCTGACCTGGCAAAAAAATGTTCGCTGAGTGTGGCACCATTGCGTTCATGCCAACCTTGTGTGAATTCAGCCTTCATTTTAGCCATGTCGACATTGGCCGGACATTCACTTTTGCAGGCTTTGCAGCTCAAGCACAGGTCGAGACCTTGTTTCAGATCCATAGAACTGAACGCATCCAAGCGATCACCCCGGAAAATTTGTCGGAATAGATTTGCCCTACCTCGTGTAGAGTCCTTTTCATCTCCAGTGGCCATGTACGATGGACACATGGTCCCACCGCTTGCAGCGAGCTTGCGACAGACACCGGCCCCATTACACTTGTCGACCAGCGACATGAAACTTCCTTCCGATCTGTAGTTGAACACTGTAGGAAATTCAGGATGTTTTTCTTCCGGATAGAAGCGAAGGTCGGCATCCATAGGTTTGGCATCAACAATCTTACCCGGATTGAAAATAGCATTCGGGTCCCAGATTTTCTTAACTTCTTTCAACACAGGCATCATTGCATCGCCAAGAACATAACGTATATATGGTGCCCGAACACGTCCATCACCATGCTCACCCGATAATGACCCGCGGTATTTCTTTACTAACATCGCAACATCGACCGCGATTTTTTTCATTGTTTCAAGTCCATCGCGGGTAGTCAGATTGATTTCTGGTCGCAAATGAAGTTCACCTACTGAAGCATGCGCATAGTACACACTATGGGTTCCATACTTCTTCATGATTTGTTCAAACTCTTCGATGTAGTCAGGGAGATCCTGAACCCTCACAGCCGTATCTTCAATGAATTCAGGAGTTCGGGATTCTGCCCATGTCCCCATTAGCAGACCAAGTCCCGCTTTTCTTAATTCCCACACTCTTGTCATTTCATCTGCATCTGTGATTACTTTATAATCATAACCCAGACCCATTTTTTGAAGTGTTTCAGCAAGTTTGCCCGCCTTTTTATGCAATTCAGATAACTCATCTCCCTCAAATTGCATAATTAGCACAGCCTTTGGTTCATCGACGATAAAAAATCGATTGCGGCTTTGTTCGATATTCAGCTTTGTTGCATTGATGATGATGTCATCGATGAGTTCAACCGCAGCAGTATCATGTTTTACAGCTTCAACTGTAGCTACCATCGATTCCTTGAGCGTGGAATATTGTCCAACCAAAAGGATTTTGTAATCCGGTAACGGAACCAGTTTGATAACTGCATCAACAGTCATGGCCAGTGTACCTTCACTTCCTGTCAACAGTTCAGCCATATTAAAAGGTCTTCCACCGGGTGTGAAAGGTTCCATTTCGCACAGACGATCAAGTGCATAACCGGTGTTTCGACGAGTAATCTCCGGATGCGGGTATGAATCACGAATCAGCGACTTGTGTTGCATCAACAAGTCAAACATTTTTCTGTAAATGTCACCCTCGAGATTCTTTAATGATTTTTTTGCTTCAAGCTCTGCATTTGAAATCGGGCCAAAAACTGCGATACTTCCATCACTTAAAACAGTTCTGATTGAAATGGTATGTTCACGCGTGGTACGATGTTTCAGAGAAAACGATCCGGCTGAGTTATTCCCTATCATCCCACCAATCATGCATCGGTTTGTAGTGGACGTATCTGGACCAAATTGAAGTTTGTGCCGGGCAGCCTCCATATTTAAAATGTCCCTGATCACACCGGGTTGGACTGTCGCCTGCCCCGATAACACATTCAATGAAAGTATTTTGTTCATGTAACGGGAGGTGTCCATCACGATACCCCCTCCTGTAGCTTGTCCCGCCAGACTAGTACCAGCGGCGCGAGGTGTGATGGATACTTTTTTGTCGGCACACCATGTTACCAAAGCTTTGATTTCTGCCTCATTTTTTGGGAACAGGACTCCTTTTGGAATTTCCTGATACATGGAGGCGTCGTTGGCGTATAATCGCCTGGTCAACAGGTCGCTTTTTATATCAATTGTCTGATCAGTTTGAGCCATAATAAGTGGGTCCCGCGGGAATGATATTTCGACGAGTTAATCGTGTAACAAAGTAGAGTCGGGATATCAATCTCAGTTCAATTATTTAATTCTGTTTAATAAAATCGACCGAAGCGAAAAAACAAGACTATTGAGCTTCAGTACTGTAGATGTTATCAAAATATAGCCAAATCCGCTGTCTAAATATGAAACATCTTAGTTTTGAGACGTCAATTTCAGAAATTTTTTTGCCTGCAGAATCATTTGATCTGTAATCCTCCAGCTCTCGGGTCCAACAGCAAAAATCAGGTCCAAAATACAGCAATCTTCAAAAAATGATCCGAAATGTTGTTTGTACTTTGGAATAGGTACATGCAGCTCTATAGCGCCCCAAGTGGGAGGTAGGTATTGGAGACTATGGCGTTCACGAACCATTATCATGTCTGATTCTAAGGGACTCATGTCCGCTATCGGAATGTTGTTTTTATCCTCGTTGCTGAGTTTTCCTGTGGCCTGGTCGATAGTTACAGATGAATGCTCCGGGACATGAGCATGGCCGGAATCAACCATTCTGTTTCGGATTATGTTGGGCATTGGGATTTCAAGCCAGTTGAACCAGACTGATGTGAGATAGTCGCAGGCATCACAGTAGTTTTCGATTTCAGCTACCCTCTTAAATACATCCTCCAACTCGGGTTCATAGAAATCGAAATAGATACTGTTCCGGTAGTTGTACTCGATAGCCCTCCAAAGTGGCGTGAGCCAATCAGTAGTTCCATCGACTCGACACAGATGTAGTGGAAGATTTCTGTCATCAGGATGTACCGGGATCGATATCCATTGACTACCTGCCGGGGTTCGGATCTTGCCGCGGTGCACCTTGCTTTTTCTGGAGTATTTTAGTTGATCCTGCAGATAAATCGAATCGGAGACCAATGCTACTTGTAACCAGTATAGATCGGGTAATACAGACGGCAGCAGTATCCCGGCAATTTTTGGTTCAGTATGAGTATGATCAAGCATCATCGGTGGAAAACTACTCCCCGAATCCCACTTCTTCATCTTTTACGGTCCTGTCGGAAAGATGTTTTTCCATTTCCGCTCGAAGTTTTTGGACAGTCATGCCCGATATCAAAGATCCATTTCGGGCAACGGATATACGTCCGGTTTCCTCAGAAACAATTACTACCAGGACATTGTTGATCTCACTGATCCCAAGTGCTGCGCGGTGTCTGGTTCCAAACACAGATGAAATATTCGGATTCTGACTTATGGGTAGATATGCGCTTGCCGCTACAATTCGATCATTTCTGATGACTACTGCACCATCGTGTAGAGGGGTATCTTTTTGGAAGATGGTCATCAATAACTTACTTGATACCTTTGCATCGAGCCTGATTCCGGGATCTACCTGGTCATTGAGTGTGGCCGATTTGGCAAAAACTATCAGGGCACCGGTTTTGTCCCTCGACATGGCTTTTACGGCCTCTATAACTTCTTCGATCACCGACTCGGATTCCTTTTTCGCAAAGAATCTGTCGAAACGGGTATTTTGTCCCAGACTATACAGAAGCTTCCTGATTTCAGGTTGAAAAATTATGATCACGGCAAGAATACCAACATCGGTAATACGTCGCAGGATGAAATTGATCGTACTGAAGCCAAGTACTCCGACCAATGCGTTGATCAGAAAGATGATTAGAATTCCCAGAAATGCAGGTACAGCAAATGAACCTCTGATCCAGCGATATATATAGAAAATCACCATGGCAATGATGGTGGTTTCTATGAGGTCTTTAAACCCGAAATCTAAAAAACCGAGTGGGATCAATGTGGTAAACGCTCCTGAGTTGAAATTGTGATCATACCTGAAGTAGAGCCAGATCCTCGCGTCTTTTGGCAAGTTTCGTCATCTGCCATAAGGCATGTCATCTGGTAGAATATAACCGTTGAAAACGTTAAATGGAATTATTCAACGCTTCAAAAACTCGAATGGAATCGGCAGCTTCGGCCACATCATGTACTCTCAGTATACGGGCACCTTTTTGAAGGGCATAAAAATGTGCACAAATGGTAGCGATTAGTCTACCGGACGCATCTCTACCGTTGAGAATCTGACCAAGCATCGATTTTCGGGAAATACCTGCGAGTACCGGAAATCCCGACTCGGCAAACGTATCAAAATGTTTGAGTAGACTCAGATTGTGATCCAGGTTCTTACCAAAACCGAATCCCGGATCTATAATGATATTCCTAATACCGGCGGTGGAACATTTCCTGGCCTTCAATACCAGCTCATTCAACACTTCAGCGACTACATCCTCATACACCGGATTTTCTTGCATGGTCTTAGGATTACCCAGAGAATGCATGATAATCAGACCCGCATTGAACTCCAGACACAGATCCAAAAAGCGTGGTTCACTCCGGAGTCCGCTCACATCATTGATGAAATCTACTCCACATCGTAAAGATGCCAACGCGACTTCATACTTGGTCGTATCGATTGAAAAATAGACTTCAGGAAATTCTGCTATACTTCGTTCAAGCACAGGAAGTACACGTCGGAGTTCTTCTTCGCCCGACACCGGATCGGATCCAGGTCGAGTGGACTCTCCACCGATATCAATGATCGTTGCTCCTTGCTGAACCATCGATTGTATATGTACCAGAGCGTACTCCGGATCTATATACGTACCTCCGTCAGAGAATGAATCTGGCGTGCAATTCAGAATGCCCATGATATGGGGACGGGAATAATCTAAGCTCCAGTCCCCAGGGCGGGTTTTACCAATCTTGTTTGATGTCATCTACCGATTTTGATTTCTCAGCCCATTCATCGGCATCAGGTAGCGCATCTTTGGTCTCGTTGATCACTTTGTCGGCCCATTTTTCGGAAAGACGTTGG
Organism: uncultured Chitinophagales bacterium; assembly: GCA_964509715.1. Classification (GTDB taxonomy): domain Bacteria; phylum Bacteroidota; class Rhodothermia; order Balneolales; family HLUCCA01; genus UBA11400. The sequence continues at coordinate 8,521 of CAZDYD010000021.1, read as the reverse complement.
TTCCATTCGATATAATGTTCCCACTCAGCCGGGACCTCATCATCGGGGAAGATAGCTTCGACCGGGCATTCGGAGACGCACGCATCGCAATCGATGCACTCATCTGGATCGATTACCAAAAAGTTAGGTCCCTCGCGAAACGCATCGACCGGACAAACCGATGCACAGTTGGTATATTTGCAGTTTACGCACGGTTCTGTAACGACGTATGCCATGATTTTTCCTTAATAATGTTTTTTCTAATGAACTTTTTAAAATTCCCTAATTATCCCTGTAAACGTATTTCGAAAATATTTCACTATCAAGACTAATGCAAGAATTTAGGGATATTTATATTATGTCTTTACAGTCAATATATGCAATGCTTCGTACGTTAATGTAAAAAAACGAGTTGCTCGGACACTTAGTTTTTGGCATTTTGCACTATCATACAGAACAACAGCCACAACTACTTGCAAATTTTCAGACTCATGGAACGAATAACTTTTGAAGAAGCTTTAAAGAAACTGGAGTCCATTGTAACAAAGCTCGAAGAGGGATCGGTTACACTTGAAGAATCTGTGAATTTATATGAAGAGGGACTTAAACTCTCCAAATATTGTTCAGAAATCCTGGATTCCGCCGAACTAAGAATAGAAAAGGTGAATCAACAAACTTCTCAGTGATGCCTACTTCAATCCAACCGACGTCGAATATCATCAAAGAGCCTGAAAATCAGTCCTCCAATCCACTTGAACGTGTCGCTATCCCCGGCCCACTATTAGCTACCATTAACTCTCCGGCAGATATTCGGAGATTGCCACCGGAAAAACTGGTCGACCTGAGTTATGAACTCAGAGATTATATCATAGATGTGGTGTCGATCCATGGTGGGCATTTTGGAGCCAGTCTTGGGGTGGTCGAACTTACCGTGGCATTGCATTATGCCTACGATACACCCGATGATCTACTGGTCTGGGATGTCGGACACCAAGCGTATGGACACAAAATATTGACCGGGCGTAGAGATGAATTTCATACAAATCGCAAATACAAGGGTATTTCCGGATTCCCTAAAAGGTCTGAAAGTGAATATGATACTTTCGGTGTCGGACATTCAAGTACCTCAATTTCGGCGGCACTTGGGATGGCTGTCGGTAGTGAACATCAGAATACGCAAAAGAATGTCGTAGCTGTAATCGGTGATGGATCTATGACAGCGGGTATGGCTTTCGAGGCATTAAACAATGCCGGCGCTATGAATAGCAATATTCTGGTAATATTGAACGATAACAGAATGTCGATCGACCCCAATGTCGGTGCATTAAAGGAATATCTTGCTGAGATCACGACCAGTGAGACATTCAACAAGATCCGGGATGAAGTGTATGATATGCTTGGGCATTTCAAAAAGGCCGGTGATAAAATGAGGAAGGTGGCTTCACGTCTGGAAGCTGCACTTACTACTGTACTGACTCCGGGGTCACTCTTCCGCGCTCTTGGATTCAAATACTACGGCCCGGTTGACGGACACAATGTGAAAAGTCTGACCAAAACCCTGCAAGATCTTAAGAAGATTCCTGGTCCCAAGCTCTTGCATGTAGTTACGGTGAAAGGTAAAGGTTTTGCTCCAGCCGAAAGAGACCAGGTTAAATGGCATGCATCTGGAAGCCCATTCGACAAAATCACCGGTGCATCGTTGGTGAAAAAACCGGAGAAGCCTGAACTTCCTAAATATCAGGATGTCTTTGCGGATACCCTGATTCAACTTGCTGAAAGCGACCGTCGTATCGTGGGAATCACAGCCGCCATGCCAAGTGGTACGGGTCTGTTGAAAATGATGAAAGCGATGCCCGATCGGACATATGACGTCGGTATAGCCGAGCAACATGCAGTAACCTTTGCAGCTGGAATGGCAACTCAGGGCATGAAGCCATATGTCGCAATTTATTCAACGTTTTTGCAACGGGCGTATGATCAGGTCGTACATGATGTTTGTATCCAGAAACTCCCGGTGGTATTCTGTCTTGACCGTGGAGGACTTGTGGGTGCCGATGGTCCAACACATCATGGACTGTATGATCTGGCATACCTGAGATGCATTCCTCACATTGTTGTCGCTGCGCCAATGAACGAGTGTGAACTCCAGGATATGATGGCGACTGCCAGGGAATATGAAGGTGGTGCTTTTGCGATTCGATATCCACGTGGTGAAGTCGAGAACTTTTTGGATGGGCGTCTACCCAGAAGCATAGAAATCGGCAAAGGCGAAGTATTGGTCGAGGGGCACGATATATCGGTGCTTACCATCGGAACTATTGGGAACCAGGCACGATTAGCCGTTGAACGATTAAACGCTGAAGGCCACGAAATAGGACACTATAACATGCGTTTTGTGAAACCACTTGATACGGATTTACTCGATGAAATTGCCAAGACAAACCGATATATCGTTACGGTAGAAGATGGCACCCGAATTGGAGGCTTTGGATCAGCGGTGGCCGAATACATGGTCGAGCACCATCCTGGAGTTACAGTCCGAATTATGGGAATCAGTGACACGGTCGTTGAGCATGGTTCACAAAGTGAGCTCTATCGCGAGACCGGAATCGATGCTGGATCAATCGAGCGTACCTTGAGGAAGTTGACTGAACGAGTCATTGTTTCAGGTTAATGGTTACAAAATCAATTCCAGGGGTGTTAATCAATCCCTGGGTGTTAACCAACCACAGAGCCGTTCATCGATTACAGAATTGCTATCCGATCGTATCAGTGTTCATCGATTACAGAATTGCTAATCGATCGGAGCACTGTTAATCGACTACAGCGCTGATCAATTCCCGCGCACTTTGCAGGCTTGATGATGTAACATTCGCACCACTCATAAGGGATGCTACTTCGGTGACGTGTTCGTCTGGAGATAGTAATGTCATAGTGGTGATTGTCCGATCTGCTGTCTCCGATTTCATCACTTTGAAATGGTGATGAGCCTGACTGGCGATCTGAGGTTGATGTGTGATAGCAATTATCTGACAGATACCAGCCAGCTTACGCATGGTACGTCCCACTTTTTCTGCAACCTCACCACTGATGCCGGTATCGATTTCATCAAAAATCATGACTGGCAGCGACTGTTCTTTTGCAAGTATTGATTTAAGTGCCAGCATGATACGGCTGATCTCACCGCCGGATGCCGTTTTCGACAATGGTTTGGGAGATTCACCCTTGTTGGTTGAGATATAAAAACGAATCAAGTCGGCCCCATCATCCTGACAGCTGACCATCTTTCCATCAATCTCAAACCACCCGCTGGCATCCTGGATCCAGTCGACTCGGACTTCAAATCTTGCGTGTTCGATGCCCAATGACTTTAATTCGTATTCGATTTCACGAGCCAGATTGTCACCATATGAAATCCTGGCATGATGAAGGCCAATAGCTGATTCCTTGAGTTTGCTTCTGGCTTCATTTAGCGACCGCTCAATTTTCTCGATCTCTACATCGAAATTATCTGCCAGATTTAACTGATCGCGTATTTCTTCCATGTACGAGATCAGATCAGGGATATCCTTATCATATTTTTTGCAGATTTTTCGGATATCTGATTGTCGGTTTCTCAAAAATTCGAGACGACCCGGATTGAATTCTATGTTATTTCTGTATCGCTCTGCGAATTGAACGGTTTCCTGTACAGAAATGCTTGCCGCCTGAAATTCCTGAAGATAGGATTCGAACTCTTGTTCAATCTCAGACAGATCTTTAAGGGCATCTTCGATCGTCGCCAAAAGACTCAATATATCCACTTCTCCATCACCACCGAGAGAACTGATCAATCCGGCTTTTTGATCCAGAATTTCTGCGTTGTCCAAAAGTTTCATTTCTGCCTCAAGTTCCTGGATTTCATCAGGTTCAAGGCGGATGTTTTCAAGTTCTTTGAGCTGAAAGCGATACAACTCCTGCTTCTCACGTAATTCTCGCTCTTGTTTCTTGAGTTTGCTGAGGGACTTCTGAATATCGACACATCGTTCATAATCAACACGATATCGTTCAGTAAATGGTAATAACTCCGGATTACTGTCCAACACGGTTCTATGATTCTCCTCTCGTAATAACAATTGATGATCATGTTGTCCGTGAAGGTCCACCAAACGATCACCCACCTGTTTGAGTACACTGATCGGAACCGGGGTGTCGTTTATAAAGGCCCTGCTTCCCGAATCCCTGATTTCACGACGCAGAATTAGATCCTGACTGAATTCGATTTCAGCTTCACGAAGCAATCCGATCAACACGGAGTCAGTCTTATCGATATGGATCAATGCTTCTGCAATAGCTTTTGAAGCACCTGCCCGAATCGTTTCAGTATCGGCCCTTTCACCAAGAATCATGTTCAATGCTCCCACAATAATCGATTTACCGGCTCCAGTTTGTCCGGTAACTATATTCAATCCTTTTCCAGGATGAATTTCGAGCTCATCGATCAGAGCGTAATCTTTAACATAAATAGTCTTGATCAAAGTCTTAACAGGTTTTACTCATTTAGTGGACATCAATTTCAGCATGGAATTTATCACAGATTTAGTCAGTTTCCAATTAGATAGACGAGTTCATCACTATATTAGAGTCGAAATATCTCAAAAACTTACACGAATTTTTATGTGAAAAAGAGCACAATTTTAAGCATCAAAAATAATTAACTTATAGGTTCTGAAATTTTGATAAAAACACTTCCTGTTCATGGCAAAAAAGACGGTTAAACGAAATCAAAAAAACGAAATCCTTGCAAGAATCATCACTGAGTTCGAGACTCAGGAAGCTAAGCTATTGCCTGTACTACCGTTGAGGGATACAGTAATTTTCCCGTACTCCATGTTCCCATTGTTGGTTGGTCGAGATACGAGTCTGGCTGCCGTTGAAGCAGCGATGCTCGATGACCAGCACATACTCCTGTTGACACAGAAAGATCCGAATGTTGAAGATCCCAAGATCGATGATCTCAATATGACGGGTACAGTTGCAAAGGTGATCCAGGTACTACGTTTACCGAACAATTTGATGAAGGTCTTGGTCAGCGGCATCTCCGTCAGCAAGGTCAATCATATTCAGGAAGAAAAGGGTTGGTTTGAAGCCTCAGCCAATGAGGTTGTCCTTCCTCCGGCTAAAAGCGCCAAAGTATTCAAATCACTCAACCGCCGTGTCAGGGATCTGTTTGAGAAATTTGTGCTCACGAACATGGAACTACCGGATGAGGTCCTCCTTGGTTTTGATGAAGAAAGTGAGCCAGATAAACAACTGTACTATATGGCATCGTATCTGGACCTCGAGCTCAAGGATCGTCAGGACCTAATCGAGATGACCACGATTGAGGAGCAATACAAGAGTCTGCTTTCTACGCTTACCAGCGAGCTTGAAGTCCTCGAGGTCACTAACAAGATCAATGAAAAGGTTCAGGAAGAAATTCATGAAACACAGCGCAAGTTTTTGATCCATGAGCAAATCCGTGCATTGCAGGACGAGTTGGATGAGAACGAATTCGGTGACCCGGAACTGATACGCCTTAAAGAAATCGTGGATGGACTACAACTATCACCCGATGCCCGCACCAAAGTACATGAGGAGCTTGATAGGCTTAAGAAAACTCCTCAGATGTCACCTGAATACACAGTCTCCAGAAACTACATCGATTGGATTATATCATTGCCCTGGGGGGTATTTAGTCAAGACAACCTGGATATTAAAGTTGTTGAACAAGAGCTTGAAAAAGATCATTTCGGTCTTGAAAAACCCAAAGAGCGTATCCTTGAGTATATCGCCGTACTGAATCTTGTGAAGCAGATCAAAAGTCAGATTTTATGCTTTGTTGGTCCTCCAGGTACCGGAAAGACATCATTGGCAAAATCTATCGCAAATGCACTCGGAAGGAAAATGGTGCGTATATCGCTTGGAGGCGTGAACGATGAAGCCGAGATCAGGGGACATCGCAAGACATATATTGGTTCCATGCCCGGACGAATTATTCAGGGAATCAAAAAAGCCGGTACAATGAACCCAGTCATCATTCTTGATGAGATAGACAAACTGAGCCATGATTTTAGAGGAGACCCATCTTCTGCCATCCTTGAAGTACTTGATCCCGAGCAGAACGATACCTTCAATGATCACTATCTCGACCTCGATTTTGATCTTTCACAGGTGATGTTCATTACTACCGCAAATGTGGCAAGTCAGATACAACCAGCATTGCTCGACAGGATGGAGCTTATCAATCTGCCGGGTTATCTGGAGCATGATAAACTGGAAATTGCGCGTCGACACTTGCTTCCAAAGCTTATGGTAAGTCATGGACTTAAAGAAAGTGCTGTTGATTTCAGGGACGACGCGCTTATGACCGTGATTCGTAGTTATACGGGTGAAGCCGGTGTAAGACAACTGGAACAACAATTGGCCTCTGTATGCAGAAAGGTTGCACGGATTCAGGTCAACAAAAAAGCAGAAGGCAAAAAAGTTGGCAAAATCGCTGTTGATCATAAGAAACTAATCGAGTTGCTGGGGGTCGAAAAATACAGGGACAGGAGCCTCGATAAGGCCGATAAAATTGGTTCGATCAATGGACTGGCGTGGACATCGACCGGTGGATCAATCCTACAAATAGATGTTGCCGCTGTAAAAGGTAAGGCAAGGTTTAATCTGACGGGTCAACTTGGCGATGTAATGAAGGAGTCAGCTCAGGCAGCTTTGACGTATATCCGTTCAAATGCCGGAAAATTTGAGATCGATGAGGATTATTTCGAAAAACATGAGTTTCACCTCCATATACCTGAAGGTGCAATCCCGAAAGACGGTCCAAGTGCCGGTCTGGCAATGTCTCTGGCGCTGCTCTCCTTGATCAAAAACAAACCGATACGATCGGACGTTGCCATGACAGGGGAGATCACTATTAGAGGTGAGGTCTATGCTATTGGCGGATTGAATGAAAAACTTCTTGCGGCTCAAAGAAATCGTATCGCGACAGTTATCATTCCAACAGACAACCTCAAAGATTTGGCGGAAATACCTGCAAAAGTGAAAGAAGGACTTCAGATTGTCGGAATTTCAACTGTAGATGAGGCAATGCCTTATGTGTATAGACAATGAGACTGAAGTCTCAAATTAAACCTGATGTGCAATCGAAGCCGTTGATCAAGTCGATTTTTTTGAGCGGATTTTGACCTGGTTTAGTCACACATATTTTGAAAAAGATTGATATCCTCGTATATTACCTGACTAGGGGTAAGTCTCATACGACCAGCTCCCTCTGAATTCCGCCAGGACTGGAAGGTAGCAACGGTAAGAGGTTGTAGCGGTGCGATATGAGTCGCTTACCCCTATTTTTTTCTTATCCCATCCCTCATCTCTCATCCCTCATCTCTCATCTCTCATCCCTCATCACTCGTATCTCAGACTATCAACAGGATTCCTCGTTGCGGCTTTGTAGGACTGAAGACTCACCGTTGCAAATGCGATTAAAATTGTGATCAGACAGGTGATACCAAGTATGATCCAGCTGACCTCTGTTCTGTATGCAAAGTTCTGCAGCCACTGATTCATTAGCCACCAGATCAGCGGTATCGAAATCAGGTTCGCAACAATGACCAATCGTACGAACTGTCCTGATAAAAGTAAAACGATACTTGAAACAGATGCGCCCAAAATTTTACGGATGCCGATTGATTTTGCTTTTCTATGGGTACTATAGGAGGCCAGTCCAAACAGTCCGATACAGGAAATAATGATAGAGATGAGTGAGAAAAATCCAGAGATCTCCGCTAATCTTGATTCATTCTCATACTGTGATTGTAATCTGTCATCCAAAAAGAAATATTCAAATGGGCGGGTCGGATCTATTTCCTTCCATCTTTGTTCCACCCAGTATATCGCACTATTGAAGTCAGTCTGACGGACTTTGATGCCGACATATGCTATTTGGGATGGAATGTGGCTTGGCATTTCAAGGAAGAGTGGTTCGATTTGGCGACGTAAACTTGAAAAATTGAAATCATTCATAACTCCAATAATCCTCTTTCTTGAGTCATCCCGACTGATTTCTTTGTGAAGGGCCTCTTCCGGTGTCCAGCCTGCTAACCTGATAAAAGATTCGTTCACAACTACCGCATCTGTCTGGTCTGTACCATAAGAACGGTCAAAAAATCTACCGGCGAGCAAAGGGATCCCAAACATTTTTGCGAAATCATGGGTCGCATAATAGAATGCGATCGATTGTGTGTGATCTTGATTGAATCCCTCAATCTGATACCCGAAGGTATTAAATTCCGCACCCAGAACAGCACTCATTCCTGCAATGTAATCAATGGATGCGTGGTTCGTTACCTGATCACTGAAAGAATCATAAAAGAATATCAAACGGGTAAAGGAAGTTGGGACCATAATTATTTGATCCTTTTCGAATCCAAGTCGTTGGTCCTTAATATGGTCCAATTGACGGAAAATGGTCCAAGTTCCCGCAATGAGCATTGTAGATACCGCAAACTGAACGACGATAAGT